>CAZXSS010000006.1:0-40545 GCA_964643385.1 uncultured Candidatus Izemoplasmatales bacterium | reverse complement strand
TACAGAATAGACTTAAGTGAACGTTTCGGCGTTCACTTTTTTCATTAAAAAACGGATTAGGAAATCCTAATCCGTTTTATGATGTATTTATTCTAACAAGTCGCGGTATTTAACGATTGGATTACGCGCAGCTAAGGCTTCATCTAAGCGTTTAACGACCGTGTTATATGGAGCGTTTTTAACTTTGTCTGGATCTTCTTTTGCTTCTTTAGCAATCGTTCTCATGACATCAATAAAGGTATCAATGGTTTGTTTTGATTCATTTTCAACGGGTTCAACCATGATTGATTCTTTATAGATGAGTGGGAAATAGACTGTAGGTGGATGCATGTCAAAGTCTAAGAGCCGTTTAGCAACATCTAATGTGCTAACATGGGTTGATTTATCTTTAAGTCCGTCAAAAACAAACTCATGTTTACAGACGCCATCAATTGGAAGTAAATAATCATCTTTTAATGATTCTTTAATGTAGTTGGCGTTTAAGACACTGTATTTAGCAATGTTGTTAATGTATTCTTTACCGTGGGTTAAGATATAGGTGTAGGCTTTAATGACAACGCCAATATTGCCGTAAAAATGCGATATTTGACCGATTGATAAATCGGTTGCGCCGTTTAGAGTATACATATTATCTTTTTTTGTGACTACAGGCGCTGGTAAGAATGGTTTTAAGGCTTTAGTGACACCAACCGGTCCAGACCCTGGTCCCCCACCACCGTGTGGGGTAGAGAAGGTTTTATGAAGGTTAATATGCATAATGTCAAAGCCCATGTCTCCAGGGCGTACCATTCCTAAGAGTGGGTTTAAATTGGCACCATCATAGTATAATAATCCGCCAGCTTCATGTACAAGTTTGGCAATTTCTAAAATATCCTTTTCAAACATTCCTAAGGTATTAGGGTTAGTCAGCATAATCCCTGCAACATTCTCATCAAGGACATGTTTTAAATCTGATACGCTGACGCTTCCGTCTTTGTTTGATTTAACTTCAACACTGTCAAGTCCCGCGACTGTTGCGCTTGCTGGGTTGGTTCCGTGGGCTGAATCTGGGACGATGACTTTTGTTCTGTGTGACTGACCACGTGAGGCGTGGTAGGCTTTCATAATCATTAAGCCAACAAGTTCACCGTGGGCACCAGCATAGGGATTAAGTGTGAAGGTATCTAATCCGCTTATTTCTGATAACATGCTTTGGGTTTTATCATAGAGTTCTAAAATGCCTTGTACGGTACGTTCTGATTGGTAAGGATGAAGCGCTGTAAAGCCTTTTAAGTTGGCAATGTCTTGGTTAATTTTTGGATTGTATTTCATTGTACAAGAGCCTAGTGGATAGAAGCCTTTTTCAATCCCAAAGTTTTTAAAACTGACATTGGTATAATGTCTTACCACATCAAGTTCACTAACTTCTGGTAAGCCAGGGCAGTCTTCCCTTACTAAGTCTTTTGGTAAATCATAGTCTTTTACTTCTGACTGTGGTAAGGTATAGCCTTTACGGCCTTTTTGTGATATTTCAAAGATTAATTTATCGTAATACATTAGTTTAACCCCCTTAAAATATCGACGAGTTCATCCATTTCGGCTTTTGTGCGTTTTTCCGTTACAGCGAATGTCACAAGACCTTGTTTTGTTGCGTCAAAGCGTTTTTGTGCCAGTGGTCCTAAGTAGCCTCTGGCTTCAAGCGCGTCCATGATTGTATCTTCATCTAATGTGGTTTTAAGGGTAAACTCTTTAAAGAAAGGATGCGTAAATGCTGTTGAGAAACTGTCTAGTTTAAGCAGTTCATCATGAAGATAATGGGCATGATCAAAGGCACGCTTTTGCACGTCACATAACCCTTGTTTTCCCATAATAGACATGTATATCGTTACAAAAAGCGCAAGTAAACTTTGATTTGAACAAATATTTGAGTTGGCTTTTTCCCGTCTAATGTGTTGTTCTCTGGCTTGCAGTGTTAACACAAAGGCGCGTTTGCCGTCTTTATCTTTAGTTACCCCGCAAATACGGCCCGGCATTTTACGCATTAACTTTTTGGTTGTGGCCATATACCCAATAAATGGTCCACCAAATGATAAGGGAACGCCTAATGTTTGCGCATCACCAACAGCGATGTCACAGTTGTAACTCGCTGGGGTTTTTAAATGGCTTAAGGTACTTGGGTCTTGATTAATAATGAATAATCCTTTATGGTCACTAAGTGCATCTTTAAATCCGGTATAATCTTCGATAATACCGTACACATTTGGATTTTGGACAATTAGTCCCGCCATATCTTTCGTGAAGTTTGCTTTTACGGCGTCTAAGTTGGTTCTTCCGTCGGTACTTGGAAGTTTAACGACTTCTATATCGCGGTATTTTGCGTAGGTTTCGACAACACGGATAATATTTGGGTTAACCGTATCACTAATTAAAATCTGTTGTTTTTTACGTGCAGCTGTTGCCATAAACATCGCTTCAGCAGTTGCGGTTGCGCCGTCATACATACTCGCATTTGATACATCCATGCCCGTAAGTTGGGTAATCATACTTTGGTATTCAAAGATGTATTGAAGTGTCCCTTGCGAGATTTCT
Organism: uncultured Candidatus Izemoplasmatales bacterium; assembly: GCA_964643385.1. Taxonomy (GTDB): domain Bacteria; phylum Bacillota_I; class Bacilli_A; order Izemoplasmatales; family Izemoplasmataceae; genus SLQR01. The sequence goes on along the minus strand of CAZXSS010000006.1, from coordinate 37,977 downwards.
GGTTGGTACGGCGTATACGCGGTTAAAAACTCTTGACGTTCAATTAAGTGTCGAATGACACTTGGCGTATAGTGATCATAAGCCCCAGCTCCCATAAACGGGATTAAGGGTCTATTTTTCGCTGTTAATTGATCGAAATGGTTATAAAGCTCAATTTCTGACATGCTTGATGGGAGATTGAGTTCTTTCATCATGAGTTCGTTTGGGACATCTTTAAATAGGTCTTCTATTTTGTCTACCCCAATGGTTTTAAGCATTAATTTAATATCTTCTTCAGTATGAGGCATGTACTTGAACATAAAACCCTCCTATTCGCAGCTGTCTTCGTATTCTTCTGCGTTTAATAGTTTGTTTAATTCTGTTTCGTCTTCAATTTCGATTTTAATGATCCAGTTTTCATATGGATCTTCGTTTAATAATTCTGGGTTGTCTTCAAGTTCTTCATTTACAGTGACAATCACACCAGAAAGTGGGGCATTTAAATCAGACGCTGCTTTAACTGATTCAATCGCAGCAAACTCAGTACCTTGTGTAATTTGGTCGTCTTCTTCTGGAAGATCAACAAACACAATTTCTCCTAATGAATCTTGAGCATAATCTGTAATCCCGATATACGCAAATCCATCATCGACTCTTACCCATTCATGGGTTTCTGCATAATACAAATCTTTGGGAATTTTCATACATATAGCCTCCTATTTATTATAGTTCTTATTGTAAAATTTTTTATTTCTAACTTTAACACGCATATCGCGTTTTCTGACCTTAACTGTCAATTCCGTTTCTTTTTTATGATACGGCACGTCAATTAACGCAAGTGCGACACTTTCTCCTGTAGATGGTGAAATGTAACCAGTGGTTACAACACCAACGCGGGATGCATCTTTATATACATCATAACCGTGTCTGGCAATGCCTTTATCTAATACTTCAAGTCCAACAAGTCGGCGCTTAGGACGATTTGCTTTTTGTGCGACTAAGACGTCTTTACCAATGAAATCACCAGCATCGAGTTTAACAGCGAATCCAAGACCTGCTTCAAGCGGGGTGATGTCTTTTGATAACTCATTGCCATAAAGCGGTAAGGCAACCTCAAAACGCAAGGTATCGCGGCACCCAAGGCCGCATGGACTCAGTTCATCATGGTCTTTAAGTAGACGCGTAAAGATAATATCAATCGCCTCATGAGACCCATAAATTTCGAACCCATCTTCCCCAGTATATCCGGTTCTAGATACGACGACATTTTGATTATAAATCATTATATCATCAAATGTAAAAAAGGAAATATTTTTTAAATCATAATCGGTTGTTTTTTGTAAAATTGATTCTGCAAGCGGTCCTTGAACCGCAACCTCACTGACCTCATCACTGATATTTTTGACCTCAGCTCCAAAGGTATTGTTGTCAATAATCCAAGCCAAATCTTTTTCAATGTTTGAGGCATTGACAACCAGTAAATAATCCGTAGACGAATACTTGTAAACAAGTAAATCATCAACGACACCACCATGAGAGTAACACATCATTCCGTAAAGAACTTGTTTCGGGTTCATACTTTTTACGTCGTTTGTAAAAAGATAATCGACAAACGCTTCTGCGTTCAAACCAGTAATTTTAATTTCTCCCATATGCGAGACATCAAATATACCCGCACGTTCTCTGACCGCATCGTGTTCTTCTTTAATCGATGTATATTGAAGCGGCATATGCCATCCAGCAAAATCTACCATCTTTGCATCTAAGGCAACGTGACGATCGTGTAATACGGTTTTTTTCATTATTAAGCTCCTTTCACTCATACTTCTACTTTTATCGTATCATAAATAGTAAAAATTGGTAGGGGTAAACTCTTTTTTTTGTAAGCCCTAACAAATACATATTATAGAAGAAAAAAATCGCATTATCAAGCGATTTTTTTAATTTGAATTAGTTTTCGTTTAAAAACGTTGTAAACGCTTTACTAGGTCTAAATTTCACTGTGTAATACCCAGGGATAATCTTCTCTTCTTTCGTTGTTGGGACAACCATTTTCTTTTCTTTATGATAGACGGTTTCAAAGGTTCCAAAGTTGGTGAGGGTCAGTGCATCTTTATTAGATAGTGTATCTTGTGTGGTTGATAGGAAGGCTTTCATAAATGTTTTAACATCGCTTATCGGTAAGCCAGTTTGATTACTGATAGCTTCAATAAGCGCTGTTTTTTTAATCGGTGTTTGGGTAGTGTCCGTTTTTGGTGGTGAGCTGATATGTTCAAAGTCTATTGGTGGTTCACTATCTTCTTCGTTAATAAATGTATCAAATGCAGGACTTGATTTAAAGCGAACCACATGATGTGCTGGGATCGTTGTTTCAGTTTCATCTTTTGAAGGCACTTGCATGGTGCGTGCTTTTAGTTCTTTGGTTGTGAATGTCCCAAACTTAAGTATATTTACTTTATCATGGTGTGTTAGTGCGTCTTTAATCGTATCAAACGTAATGTCAATGATGTGCCGAGCTTGGTCGTTTGTCATATTGACGCGTTTAGCGACAATTAAGCTTAAATCTTCTTTTGTGTGGGCTTTTGTCCGGCGTTTACGCGTGGTTTCTTCATCAATAGATGTGTGTTTTTTTGGTTTAGACGGCGTTTTCTTTTGCGGTGCGGCATCATCTTTGGCAAGAACACGGGCTTTGGTTTGGCTTGTGCTTTCTGATTTTATGGCTTCTGATGGTGGTGATGCTTCAGGACGATCTTTGTTAGTCTTCTTCTTATCAGGAACTTTTTCATCTGATGCTTTTAGTTCATGATCAGACGGTTTGGTTTCACTTTCTAAATAGTCACTGTCATCATCTGCAAGTTCTTGTAAGTCTTTTGGCAGTTTTAATGGTTTATCTGGTAAGTTATAGACACTTTGCTTAATCGCTTCTAAATCATCATCACGCGTGGTTTTATTAATGGCGTATTCTGTTAACTGTGGTTTTGCTTTTTTGCGTCTTTTTCTTAAAGGTTTTTGCGACCCTTCGGTTGCAACAGGAACAGAATGTGTAGCTTCTGATTCAACTTCAAACACGGCTAGATTTTGATCTTTAGAAAAGATGTTTTTTGCTTTTTTAACGCGTTCTTTTTTCTCTTTTGGTTTTTTAACTAAAAAGAACTGTTGGAAATAACTGGCTAAAATAATAAAGACAATAATTAACGCAATACTCCCTATAATGAGTATTTGGTAGCCTTGATAACGGTCTCTTAAAGTACAAGCACCCAATGCATTTGGGGCATCACAGTTAAATGCACCTTGTAAGTTTAAGACAAATAAAGAGGCAATAAGTACCACAAACGACAAAAAACTCATTAGAATCATGAGCAAGCTTAAGCGGTAAAATAAACGCGCACGTCGTTGATTCATCATGGTGTCCCCCTTTTGTACTATTTTACAACACTTTATGGGATTTTTATAGAAAACATGCTAAATTTTTGATAATACTAATAAATAAAGCCATGATGTGATAAAATAAACATAGTTTCTTTAAAGGAGGGTTTGCGGATGAAGAATCGTCAAGCATTTCAAATTGCTTTTACTTATGCTATATTTGGGTCACTATGGATTCTTATTACCGATTGGGTTGTCGATGGTTTTTTTGATGATGTTAAATACTATAATACCATCAAAGGCCTTATCTTTATTTTATTATCCGCGGCGATCATTTATTTTTCTGTGTTAATAGAACTTAAAAAGCGTCGAGAATTAGAATTTGATATGGACCAACTTATTGAACATGAAGAACAAGTTAAAGGCCTCATAAAAGAACAAAAACAACGCTTATTTAAATTAATCGATGAAGCCCCGATGCCGATGATGTTACATGCTGAAAACAAACGCATTATTCGCATCAGCCAAGCTTTACTCGATGAAACTGGTTATACCCGAGAAGAAATTCCGACAGTTAAAGCGTGGGTTAATTTAGCCTATCCTAATGATGTTGATCACATGCATGCGCAAATTGAAAATGTCTATACAATTACAAAACGCCTTAATGAAGGTGTCTTTCGCGTTCAAACAAAAGACGGAAAAAATTTACTTTGGAACTTCTATTCTTCTTACATTGGGCACGATGAACACGGGTTACGCAACGTCATCAGTATTGCTGTAGATATCACCCATTCAGAACGCTCAAAGAAACATTTAATCTATCAAAGCGAACATGACGAATTAACTGGGCTTTATAATCGTCGGTATTTTAATAAAACGATTAACAAACAAGGAGACGCACCGTATGTCCTTTTGCTATCTGATATCAATAACTTAAAACTCATCAATGATTTATACGGTCATAAACAAGGAGACAGCTTATTAAAACATTTTTCTAATACATTAAAAGATGTGCTGCCAAAAGAAAGTATTATTTGCCGCTTAAGCGGTGATGAATTTGCAGTTATTTTATCAAAGCGCCATCATGACTCTATCCCTGGACTTATTGCTGAGGTTGAAGCACGGTTAAGTAAAAGTGACTTGCTCGATATTACCGTATCTTCAGCTTTTGGGTATACTTTAAGACAAGAAGGTGAATCACACGAACAAGCGTTCATCCAAGCAGAAAATGTCCTGTATGCTTATAAAAATAAAGGTCAAGGCGATCGTTTTGAACTTGTTGTACATAATATGCTCGATACCTTATATCAAAAAACCGATGAAGATGAAGCTCATATTAACACAATGTTAGAACATGCCGCATACATGGCAAATACATTAAACCTCAACCAACAAGAACGCCGTGAACTTCTTAAAGCCTGTGAACTCCATGATATCGGCAAAATTAAAGTCGATTCACATATGTTTTCCCTTGAATCGTTAACTGATGAACACTTTGCTGAAATAAAAAAACATGCCGAATATGGGTACCGTATATGTAATGCCATCCCTGAACTTAAACCCATTGCCTTTACCATCTTAACCCATCATGAAAATATCGATGGGACTGGGTATCCGTTTGGACTAAAAAAAGAAGATATTCCGCTCCCCGCACGCATTATACGAATCATTGATTCGTATGACGCGATGACCCGGGCACGCGTGTATCATACACCACTATCAAAAGATGACGCCATTAAAGAACTCCTTAAATATAAGGGATCTTACTATGATGCTAACCTTGTTGATACATTCATTGACATTGTGACATAAAAAAACATCCCGATAAGGATGTTTGGTTAAAATAAATATACCAGCAGTCGGACTCGAACCGACACGGCCGTAAAGCCACCAGATTTTGAGTCTAGCGTGTCTACCAATTCCACCATGCTGGCCTATAAAGCATTATATCATAAAAAAGAGTCTCGCACGAGACTCTTTTTATTATTTTTTTCGGTGATTTTTGATGGCTTCATATTGACTTTCGGTATTATATTCACAAACAAAGGTATCAATAATTTCTTCAAGATGGCGTACAGTGTAGATTTTTGCTAAATCTTGATCTTTATGTACAATCGCATCAAAGATTTTACGGTGTTCTGTAATCCGTGTTGCGTCGGTCACTTTATTATAATTTTGTCGTAAGGCTTTTTGAATAACATCCCAAATAATTAGATGGATATTATGTAAAAAACGGTTTTTTGAATATTTAGAGATCAATAAATGGAATTTTTTATCTAAAATGAAAAAATCATGGACATCATCTAAATGTTCCATATCATCCACAATCTGTGAGAGTTTACGAATGCCTGCTTCTGTTATGTTTTTAGCACATAACTGAACCGCCAAACTATCTAAAGCGCGGCGTATTTCTAATAACTCTAAATAATCTGTATTATGCAGAAGTGTCGGTGTAAATACAGATAAATAATTTTCATGATTCGGTTTGTTGACGTAGGTTCCGCCACCCTTTTTCTTCCTAACAAGTCCGATGGCACTTAACTTTTCTATTCCCGCGCGAACGGAAACGCGACTCACTTCTAAGATTTCTCCTAGTTTTGCTTCACTTGGTAAGCGTTCACCTGGTTTGATTTCGCCACTAATAACGAGTTCTTCAATATAATCATATACAATTTGGCTTTTGCTTTTTTTCGGCATTGTTTCACCTCCATGGTTTATACAATAACGTTAAACTTATATTACAAGTCACCGTTTATTTTATAAGAAAAATGGTGTTATGTCAATAAAAAAACCTCTTGTGAGGTTTTCTTACTCTTTAGGTGTATCAATTTTGCAGGTATTAATACCAAATAGCTTGTAAACACCGCAAAAACTTACTGCGGCAGTGAAAGCTAAAATCACGGCTGGTATGAGTAACCATAAAATATTTAATACAACAGCTAATATAACGAAAATAATGGCAAGAATATAACGAATGGCTTGATCAACTTTTCCTACATTTTGTTTCATTTTTATTCCTCCTATATATTTTTTCTTTTATTTATCACATTTTACTTGCATTGCGGCTATATGTAAGGGATCATACACCGGTGAAAATGGTGGTGCATAAGCAAAATCAATGCTTGCGTATGCTTTGGCGGTCATATTATTATGAATGGCGGTTGCGGCTGTATTGATACGCTGCGCAACGCCAGTCACGCCAATCATTTGAACACCGAGCAGTTTGCATGAATCTTTATCATAAAGGATTTCAATATCAATAGGGGAAGCCCCTGGGTAGTAATCGGCTTTATCTCTAGATTTAACGCGGACAACATCATAATTTCGATTGTCATTTTCTGCTTCTTTTGTGCTTAAGCCTGTTTTTGCGATTTCTAAATCAAAGACTCTTAAAACACTTGAGCCTAAAACGCCGTTAAACCGTTCATCGTTCCCAGCAATCTGTTCCGCAATCACCCGGCCTGCTTTGTTCGCGTGGGTTCCTAGCGGGATATGCGCAGGGAGTGATCTTAATCTGTGCGGATACGCGACACAATCACCTGCGCTATAGATATCGTTTGCGCTCGTTTCCATTTTATCATTCACAACAATCGCACCGTTTTTTAACCGTTTTATAGATGTCTCATCTAAAAAGCTTGTGTTTGGTTTAACGCCTACGGCTTCAATGATTAAATCAACATCATAGGTCCCTTTATCGGTTTTAACGTGTTGTACCTTTTTGTCTCCGTGATAAGACTTAACCGTCTCATTTAAGTACACATCCACTTGATGGTCTTTTAAACATTTTAATGCAGCTTCACTAATAAATGGATTAAAGACATTTAATAGACGCGGTAACATTTCAATGACAATGACATTTTTATTCATCTCACGTAAGTTTTCCGCAACTTCAAGTCCAATATACCCGCCACCAATAATCGCAACGGTTTTATTTTCTGCTTTTTTAAGTGCAGTTTTTAACGCTTTTGCATCGTCTAAACTATTTAAGGTGTGAATCCCTGCTAAGTCGCTTCCTTCAATAGGTAAGCGAATGCCTTTTGCCCCAGTAGCAATAATAAGTTTATCATATGAATCCTGAAACGGTTCGTTACTTTTAAGGTTCGTTCCGGTAATCTGTTTGGTTTTAGGATTGACACCGGTGACTTCATGCATCACCTCAACGCGAATCCCGTTTTTTTCAAACTGATCTTTGGTTCGTGCAATTAATGCATCTTCATCTTTTATAATGTCACTTAAGAAATACGGCATTCCACATGCTGCGTAACTTAAGTCCTGACCTTTTTCATAGACAATAATATCAACATCTTTATTAAGTCGTTTTAATTTACTAGCGGCGCTCATGCCTGCAGCCACGCCACCGATAACAATAACTCTCATTAAATCACCTCTATCTTTAGAATATCACAGTCTTGCTAGTTGTGCATCTATTAAACACTAAATAAAAAGCGCACGAACCACTTTGTTAAGCAGTTCGTGTGCTCATTATTTAAATTGGTTGGTGTAGAGTTTGTAATAGACGCCACCTTGTTCAATCAATGTCTCATGTGAGCCTTGTTCAATAATTTTTCCGTGTTCTAAAACTAAAATCCGATCGGCATTGACAATCGTTGATAAGCGGTGGGCAATAATAAACGAGGTTCTGCCTTCCATCACGGTTTCAATCGCATGTTGAATGGATTTTTCCGTTTGGGTATCTACTGAACTGGTCGCTTCATCTAAAATTAATATTTTTGGATCAGCAATCAATGCTCTTGCGAAACTAATCAGTTGTTTTTGACCCACGCTTAAGCGTGCGCCACCTTCACTAACTTCTGTTTGATAGCCGTCTTCAAAGGATTCAATGAACTTATCAGCCTCAACCATACGTGCGGCTTCTTTTACTTCTTCATCGGTTGCCTCTAAACGCCCATAACGAATGTTTTCCATGATGGTCCCGCTAAAGAGATGCGGCGATTGTAAAACGTAGCCTAACTTATCATGAAGCCAGCCAACTGAGCGGTCTTTCATCGGTTTACCGTCGACGTAAATCTCACCTTCTGTGGGTTCATAGAACCGACAAATCAAATTCACAATCGTACTTTTACCTGCGCCTGTATGTCCTACTAAGGCAATACTTTCACCGCGTTTAACATCTAAGTTAAAATCAGTAAGGACTTTTTCTCCTTTTTTATATTTAAAGGATACATTTTTAAAACTAACGTCACCATGTAATGGTTCCCAGTTTTCTCTTTTCGGGTGTTTGTATGTTCCGTACGTTTCTAAAACGTCTGCGCGATCGCTAATTTCTACTGGGTGTTCAATTAATGACATGATACGTTCAGCGCTCGCTTGGGCTTGTTGGAAGCGGGCTAAGATGTTCGCAAGCTGCATAACCGGTTCAAAAAACTGTCCGATATAACTCGCAAAGACATAAAGTGTCCCAACGGTAAATGCATCATTAATGGTAACTTCAATACCACCAAAATAGAATACAAGCCCCATCGCAATTGATGCGATAAATAAAATACTTGGAAAATAAAGACCCGCAAATACCGCAGCTTTTATTGAGTGGTTTTTCATGTTTGAGGTTAAATGATCAAACTCACGGTAGTTGCTTTGTTCTAAAACTAAAGTTTTTGTTGTTTTTGCGCCAGTAATGCCTTCATTAAAGGCACCGGTAATTTTTGAGTTTTGTTTACGAATGTCACGGTAGGCGCGTAAGATTTTACGTCTAAAATAAATACTGACATAAATTAATACCGGCATCACACTTAACGCGATTAGCGCAAGTTTTAAATTAATAATTAACATGACTCCAGTTAAGCCAATCATCATTAAAAGTCCCCAAGTTAAATCAATGAGTCCCCATGATAAGATATCACTTAGGTTTCTTGAATCACTGGTCATACGCGCCATAATCCAACCTACAGGCGTTCTATCGTAATAAACAAACGGTAACTCCTGAAGCTTATCAAACGCGTCTTTACGTAAAATATACGCTAAGTCATTTTGCACGCGTCCCGCGTTTACAATGAACACGTAAACTAGACTAGATTGAATGATAATATAGGTAATGAAGATACCAATGAATATCGGTAGTTTTTCGATATCCCCTGGAATAATGATTTTATCAATGGCGTAGCGGTTGATGAGCGGATAGCCAACATCTGCGGCTGCAAGTCCAATAACCGCAACTAAGCCAATCAGTAAATACTTTTTAAGCGGGGCCATAAACACGAATATTTTCTTCCAAATCGCTAAGTCAAACTTCGTGTCAGTATACGTTTCTTCTTCAAAGTAACTCACGATTATTCGCCCCCTTTCTTCTTCGTTACATCATACGCAATTGAGGTTTGAATATCCCATAATTCAGCGTATAATCCATCATCAGCGAGTAAGCTTTCATGGGTTCCTTGTTCGATGATATCGCCTTCGTCTAAGACGATAATTTTATCCGCCTCTTTGGCGGTAATAATACGGTGGGTAATAATAAATACCGTTGTGTTTTCCCAATAATGACTAAGGGCACGGCGTATTTGGATATCGGTTTCTGTATCAACAGCGCTTAATGAATCATCAAAGATTAATACCGGTTTATTATCTAATAACATCCGTGCGATGGCGACGCGTTGTTTTTGACCACCAGATAAGGTAACCCCGCGCTCACCAACAACGGTATCATAACCTGCTTCAAAGCCTAAAATATCATCATGAACGCGGGCTAAATCGGCCGCATTATAGACTTTTTTACGGTCTGCTTTTTGATCCATAATCCCAATATTTGCATACACAGATTTTGAATAAAGGAATGGTTCTTGTAAAATAATCCCAATGTGTTTACGTAAATGTTTTTTATTAATATCTTTGATATCAACACCATCAATTAAGATGCGACCTTTTTGGTTTTCAAGCAAACGCACCATTAAATTGATGAGTGTACTTTTACCACTACCAGTTCTTCCAACAATCGCAATCGTTTCCCCGCGGTTAACTTCAAAACTGACATCGTGTAAAAGTGGTTTATCATCGTCATCAAATTGGAACGAGACGTTTTCAAATTTTATATGGCCTTCAATATCAGGGGTGTTATCCGTATCGGTTTCGTGTTCTGATGGTTCTAACACAATCTCATCAATACGGTCTAAGGCAACGGTCGTTTTTCCAAAATCGCCAATAATCCGTCCAAGTTGTCGCATCGGCCAGACAATCATCCCAACATACGCTAAGAAAGCAATATATTCCCCAGAACCTAAATCACCATTAATGGTAAAATAGATTCCAAAAGATGCGGTCAACGCATATTGAATAAAGATTAAGAAGTCAGTACCGCTCCAAAAGAATGCCATCATTTTAACGAGTTTATACGATTCATTGCGGTAATCATTACTGGTTTTATCGAACTTATCAATTTCAAATTCTTCGTTCGCAAATGCTTTTACCACGCGTATCCCTGTGACGTTTTCTTGAAGTGAGGTAGTCATCGTACTTTCAGCGTCTTCAACACGTCTAAAGATTTTTTTAACATACGTAAAGTAAATAAATGCGGTAAAGAAGACAATTGGTGTTACCGCCAATGATATTAATGTGAGTGGTAAGAACATCCCTGACATTTGCCAAATCGCAAACGCCATTAAGAAAATCAACCGAATGACTTCAATCAGTTGTTCCCCGATAAATACTCTAAACGTTTCAACATCGGTTGTTGAACGTTGAATTAAGTCTCCTGTTTCTGCGTGAGAATGGTACGTAAATGATAGGTTTTGAAGTTTACTATAAATCGTATTGCGCATATTATACGCAACATTTTCTGTAAAGAACGCAGTTGTAACGCGTCTAAAAACAATGATCGTAACCCTAATTAGCGTAAATAGCACAGAGACAAGCGCAACTAAGAATAATTGTTCTCGGATGGTGTTGCCTTCTAAGAATCCCGTAATAAACGGCGGAAGTGCCGAGGCTTTATCATCAAATATCGTATCGACGATATGTTGAATAAAAAGCGGGGTTAAGGTTCTAAAGTACTGTAAAACAAAGACGAGGATAACCCCGAATATGTATAAATATATGTGGCTTTTCATCCACTTTGTAAATTGTTTAAATCGTTTCATGTTTTCACCTCTAAGTCAATTTTTCCATTAAAAAAGTACCTTCCATCATCATGATAAAAGGCACTTAAAAGTTGTCTATGCTCGTGCAAAAAGACACATTAAGATTTTATCTGTGATGGATCAGGGGTATAAAATGGGCGTACGTCTCCCATTGGTTTTGTCATTACATTACCTGTAATTAAAATGTTTGTAAATGTGTTAATCATGTCCATCACCTCTTTCTTTCATAATTTATGTAAACTCAATTAAAAGTTTAGCATAGCCTAACTAATTTGTAAACCCTTATTTATAAAATAATTCAAACTACCGTATTTCATCGTCTTTTGGTATTTCTTTAGGGGCTTCTAACATACGTTCTGGGTTTTCTATATAGCGCATCAGTTGTTTCACAACACGCGCAAAATAGAACCCATCACACACACGCTCATCCACCGTGATTTTAATATCCATCTGTTTTACTTTGCTTGTCGTGTTATCACCGTTTGTGATAATGGTGCGGCGCTTAGTCCCAAATGATGCAAAGAAGCTTGTGGTTCCAAAGTCGTAAATATGATGATAAATTGGTTTAATCCCAATACTGCCTAAGTCTGTTGCAAATGCACTGGTATGAAACGGACTTGCTGAGACAATGAATTTTGGGAGTAAACGGTGGTTATCTAAGAAATTTACTAAACCAACCGCAAAGCGGAATAAAAAGCCTGGTAATATATACAAGATACGTGCCGCTCTATCCGTTTTATTTTTATTGTCTTTTTCTTTATTTTCAATAATCGCGTCATTGACTTTATTTACAACATCAATAAGCGTATCACTGCGATCGAAATCCAGTTTAAGTACGGTTTCACTCGCTTCTAGTGTCATTTCTTTTTTTATCGCAAAGCTAAATGATATCTTTTTTCTAGCATACACCTTACGGCCCTTAACAAACCGGTTGACTTTTGGATAATCCGTCATCGTTCTAAGCATCGCAGCCAACACAACATGTAAAAAGATAATCCGGTGACCGTCTTTTCTTAAGTCCTTGATAATTTTCTCACTATGGTTTAAGTTTAAGGTATCGGAAAAATAAACTTGCGCATCATACCGTTTTGGCATAATATAAGGTACCGCCCGTAACACGGGGTCATGATGCTTGATTAAATAACCATCATTTCTGTCTTTAAATAGGCGTTTAAACATTGTATCCCTCCATTTATTCATATCTATTATACAATACAGACAAAAAAAACCCTACACTTTATCAAAAAAGTGTAGAATTTTTTTATTTAAGCCTCAAACTGTGCATGATAGAGTCCATAATAGAAGCCCTTATTTTCTAAAAGGTCATCATGACTGCCTTGTTCAATCAACTCACCTTGATGAATCACTAAAATCTTATCCGCCTTTTGAATTGTTTGCAAGCGGTGGGCAATCACAATACTGGTTCTACCTTCCATCAACCGTTCCATACTTTCTTGAATCTTCGCTTCGGTACGCGTATCAATATTAGAGGTGGCTTCATCTAAAATAAGTAAACTAGGATCCGAAAGAATCGTTCTAGCGATACTAATCAACTGACGTTCACCTTGTGAGAAGTTTGCGCCACCTTCAAATATCGGTGTGTCATAGCCATCGGGTAATTTCGTTATAAAGTCATGGGCATTGGCTTGTTTTGACGCTTCGATAACGGCTTCTTTTGGGGCGTTTAAGTCACCGTAATGGATGTTGTCAAAAACAGTCCCTTTAAATAATTTGGTATCTTGTAAAACAATACCAATGCGTTTTCTTAATGCGTCTTTTTTGTATTCGTTAATATCTTTCCCATCAATTTTAATTGACCCTTCATCGATATCATAAAACCGGTTTATTAAGTTAATCGTTGTGGTTTTTCCACTTCCCGTAGGGCCAACAATAGCAATAATATCACCTTTATCTGCATGAAAAGAAATATCCTTTAAGACAGGCACATTTTCATCATACGCAAAAGATACATTGGTAAATGTAATGTCACCATCAAAGTCATCAATCATCGCCTCACCATCGTCTTCATATTCACTGGTTGTATCAATCATTTCAAAGACACGTTCAGCCCCAGCAATACCTTGCATAAGGGCGTTAAAGAGTTGGCTTAAGTTATTGATTGGCATGATGAACTGACGCGAGTAAATACTCACCCCGTTAATTTGTCCAATCGTTACCGCAAAGACACTAGCCGCTGGTGCGTATAGATAAAGCAATGCGCCTATCGCAATTACGAATAAATAGATAATGTTATTCATAAAATGGATAAACGGCCACAAAATGCCTGCGTAAACTTGAGCTTTAAAGCCCGCTTCACGTAAATCCGTATTAACTTTAGAAAATTCATTCGTGAATGCACGTTCTTGATTATACAGTTTAACGGCTTTTAAGCCGCTAATGTTTTCTTCTACAATTCCGTTTAAGCTTGCTAAATGTCTTTGTTGGTCTTTAAACCCTTTACGCGTGCGTTTGGAAATAAAGATAGTAAAATAAACCATAACTGGGATAAAGGCGATTACAATAAGCGATAGTGACCAACTTAAAATAAACATATAAACAAGTGATCCAACCAAAACAATACTGCTGTTTATAACTTCTAAGACCGTACGTCCTAATGAGGCATTAATCAGTTCCATGTCGTTAGACAAACGGCTAACTATATCTCCGCTGCCTTTATCATCATAATAAGATAAAGGGGCTTTCATTAATTGATCAAACGCTTGTTTACGGATTCGTTTAATAATTTGTTGGCTAATTCGAACCATAATGAAACGACTTAAAAAGCGAATAATGCTGTTCACAGCCGCAATGATTAAAATGATAATGACAACATTAATGATTTGTCCGTAACGCTCCGGCAATAAGTATTCATCAATGGCGATAGAAAAGATAAACGGAATCGCTAAATTAAAAATTGTCGCAAGAATCGTAAAGAGCGTTAAAATTAAAATCCAATATTTATACACACCCATATAACTTAATAAACGCTTAATGGTTTCGCGTATGTGTTTAGGTTTTTCTGCAACCATACCGCGAGACCCTGGACCACGCTGGCGTTGTCTTGATGAGGCTTTTACTTTTTCGGGCCCATCCATCAGTTCAAAGCCTTTTTCATCTTTAATCTCTTGTTTAGAGAGTAGTTTAAAATTTTTCTTAGACATGATCATCACCTTCTATCCCGAGTTGACTCTTCACAATTTCTTGATAGACAGTGCTTTTTTCAATTAATGCTTCATGGGTCCCTATGCCATCGACATGACCTTGATTGTCAAGGACCAAGATTTTGTCCATGCGACGAACCGTCGCAACCTTTTGACTAATAAGCATCACGGTTGGATGATAGGATAATTCATCAATCGCATGTAATATTTTACGTTCACTGGCCGCATCAACGGCACTCGTCGCATCATCTAAAATTAAGATCGCCGGCTTTTTAATCAGCGCTCTTGCGATTGAAACCCGTTGTTTTTGGCCACCGCTAAGGTTCGTACCTTTGGCTTTAACTAAATAGTTAAAATACGCTTCTTGATTACGCGCAAAATCATAAATAAGGGCTTGTTTTGCGGCAGTTTCTAAGGTATCAAGATCTGCTGTTTCGTTGCCTTGTAAAATATTGGTTCCAAGTGACCCACTAAAAAGAATCGCTTCTTGGGTGACAAAGCCAATTTGATCTCTTAAAGATGAAATATCGATTGACTTAATCGGATGATCATCTAAATAAATCTCACCTTCCGTACGGTCATATAATCTAGGAAGCAAGGAAACAAGTGAGGTCTTTCCGCTACCTGTTGAGCCAATAATTCCTAATTTTTCACCCGGTGATAACGAAAAACTCACATTACTAATGGCTTCTTGTGCGTGTGCTCCGTATTTAAAACATACATTATCAAACCGTACAGCACCTTTTAGATCAACCGGTTTTGCATTTTTCTCATTGACTAAATCAATAGTGGCATTGAAGATTTCATTAATACGCTGTGCCGATACATCCGCACGCGAGACAAAAATCATCATCATCGCAAACATCATCAGTCCAATAAGAATTTGTTGGCTATATTGACTAAATGCCATTAATAGTCCCACGCGGGGTTCTCCTAAAGCATTAAAGAACGACGGATTTCCTTGTGACATATAATGACTTCCGAAAAGTAAAATCAACGCAATCCCTAAGTTAAAGATCATCATAATGACGGGTTCAGCCACAGCCATAACGCTTTCTGCACTGGCATTAACTTTTCGGTAGTTTTCATTCACCGTTTCAAACTTATCTTGTTCGTGGGGTTGAGACACAAAGGACTTGACAACTTGTGGGGCGTTGGCATTTTCTAAAACCGTATTATTAATATCATCAAGGCTTATTTGCACTTTTTTAAACCTTGGGTATGCCATTGCCATTACAACCAAAATAGAGATGATTAATAAAGGAATAGTGACAAAAAATACTTGCGATAAGGCAAGTGAGGTTGTTAAGGCCATAAATAATCCAATAACGACCATCAGTGGGGCCCGAATGACAATCCTGAGCATCATCGTAAAAAACATCTGCACGCGCATGACATCATTGGTCGCATTGGTAATTAGTCTACTGGCTTTAAAATCATCGATATTTTTAAATGACAATGTTTGAATTTTATTAAACAAATCCAGTCGCATTTCTGCGCTTGCATGTTGGGAGATATACTGAGAGGTATAGGTGTTTAAAAACCCAGCCGCAATACCAAAAAATGCGAGACCTAGCATTACAAGACTCAATAACACAACTTCACGAATGTTCTCAGTTTTAATCGATTCATCAATAATAATTTGCATAATAAAGGGTATTAAAAAAGCCACAACGACTTGGACTAGCATTGCGAATATTGCTAAGGTAATTTGTATTTTATATTTTAAGGCGTAGCGTAGTAATTGGGTAATATTGCTCATGATGCATTCTCCTTTATGCCACTGGCAATCACATCGATAAACCAATGGTATTCGATTTTAGCCTCTTCGTATGTCAGTCGGTGTTTAAAGCTCTTTTGAATTAACTGCATTTTCATTTGTTGTAAATAATGATATAAATGCGATATGCGGGTTTTACTTAACCCCTTTAACTCACGTGTATCTAAGAGATTAATCACCGTTTCATAAAACGATTGGCGGCGTTTTCTATAAGCGTCAAAGTCGATGGTATAAATTGGATTGTGTTGGAAGAACTTCACCAGTATTTTATGATACGGGGTATGGGTAAAGAAATGGTAATCTCGTTCAAACGAACGCTTAAAGTATTCAAAAAACAAGAACCGTGTATTGACTAAACGCGTGTGTATATGTGTTTCAAACGCACTAAGTGCCGTATCAAACAAGTAACTAAAGACATCATCTAAGTCTTCAAAGTATTGATAAAAACTCCCCCTAGGGATATCAGCTTCATTTACAATATCCGATACCGATATTTTACGCATCGGTTTATCGATAAAAACCGTTTGAATGGCTTCGGTAATTTTTTGACGTTTTACGGGTGATAGATTTTTAAACGTGTCTTTTGGCATAGATCCTCCTTATGACAAAGTGTCATTTATTAAGCTAAAAAGAAAACCTACAAAGGTAGGCTTCTTATTTTCTAAGTTTCCCGTCAGCTCGATACAGTAGATATTCCATATCGTTTTCTTTGGCATAATCGATGGCTTCTTTTTGTGTTGGGAACACGCGGGTTGCGCGGTCTGCATCATCAGCAATAATTTGCCATCCTTCTTTATGCTTTTTAATATGATATTTCTTATCAGCAACATGGGCAGTTTCAGCATCGTCCGCTTTTGCTTTTTCCACTTCTTCTGGTTCTTTTCTAGCGCGTGTTGTAACTTCCTCTTTGTTTATTGTAGTTGCTTCTTTACTATCTGTAGGTAATGGCTTTGGTCTATGAAGCGGTTGAGCAACGCTCATTTCTTCGAGTTCTTTTTCGACTTCTTCTAGTGAAATTTCATTTGATTCTTGCTCGTTAATTTTACTTGATGTAGCAGCTTCTGCATCAAGTTTTTCTACACGTTTATCTTCTGGCTTTTTCTTTTTACCAAAAATTCTTGCTAATAATCCCATAAAATACACCTTCTCATTTTTATTTTTTAAATCTATTATCACTATTATATTATCATAGATTAGAGCATCATGCAATTTAAAGGGTTCAAAAAGTTTGTTAAGATTGCGTTATTTATTAATGGTTGTCATGCAAACTGATTCACTTAGCGCTTTTGAAAAGTAATACCCTTGGATATATTCAACATCTTTTGATTTCATATATAAATAGTCGGCTTCGGTTTCTACGCCTTCTGCGATAATCTCTAAACCAAAGGTTTTTGAGAGATTAATAATTGCTTCAACTATCTTTTGGTTGCTTCGGTTATCTGAGATACCCGTGATAAATGACCGGTCAATTTTAATTTTATCGAGTTGATTTTGTGATAACCGTATCATCGATGAATATCCGCTACCAAAATCATCAATGGCAACTTTAAAACCGTAAGCTTGCAATGTTTTAATAAAGTTTGCTTCTTTCATAAAGTCTTCTGGTCTGTGGGTTTCGGTAAACTCAATGGTTACTTGATTTGGATTTATATCTAGCGCTTTGGTTTCTTCTACGATATAGTTTATAAACGATTCATTGCGAATTTCTGTTGTACTAATATTTATGGAAATAAAATCAATTGGACAGCCACCATCCATAAACCGTTTAAATGCACTGAGGGCTTCTTTTACAACAAAGAAATCAATCTCCTCGATAAGATGATATTTCTCAGCATACGCAATCACGTCTTCTGCATTAAATTTTTCAGCGTTTTTTGCCCGTATTAACGCTTCAACTGCCACCATTTTTTCAGTTTTAGGAGAAATAATTGGCTGGTATTCTAAAAAGAATCCATTGTCTTTTAATGCATCTTTAATTAATCGATAGGTTGTAAACGCATCATGATTGCGGCGTTTAATCCCACTAGAATAATAGACAATTTGATCTTTTCCTAACAGTTTAGCTTCTTGAAGGGCAAGTTCACTACGTAACAGTGATTCATTAAACCGTGGGTTGCTTTTATGAATAGCATAACGACCAATAGATACCGTGAGTTTAATCGTATGCACCCCAACTTCATAAGGGTCTTTTAACACACTTAACAGTTTTTCAGAAAACCGATTTTGATTATCAGCATGTGAGGGATATAATATAATGAATTGATCCGAATGCATACGGTATACGGTATCATATGGTTTAATCAGTTTCTTAATCCGATTGCCAATTTGAATGAGTAACTGATCGGCAAGTTTATGCCCAAGTAAATCGTTATAGTTTTTAAAGTTATCTATATTTAAATAATACATCGAAACGTCTTTATCAAATGCTACCAAGATATTGTTAAAATTTTGTCTTAAATAGTTCACATTTTTCATGGTTGTCAGCGGATCATCATAAAGCATTTCTTGATAAAACTTTAATGTATTTTTACGTGATTTTAATAATAAGCCAATGCCTAATAAAAAAAGCACGGTAATACCGAATATCAATCCGAGCCAAAAAGTTTCCGGCGTGTTGCTTATAAACCCGAGAAATGTCTTTAAAAACGTTAAAATGTTCGATGCATTGAGTATTAGATTCATGTTGTCACTCCTATAATTATTTGTCAGATATACTCTATGTATATTATAAAATAAATCCCTATAAAGTAAAGGTTATTTCACTAAAAATCCAAATAAAAAAGCACTTCCGAAGAAGTGCTTTAAGATTAATAATCGACGTTATCTGGTTCTGTGAAGAATTTGCGTCCGCGATTTATCGCGCGTAATGTTTTATAATCCTCATCATCAAGGGTTATATTCATGCTTTCTAAGTTTTCATCAATACGGCTTGGTGTCACAGATTTTGGTATAATAATAATGTCACGATGTGCTAAAAACGCTAAAGCAATTTGCGCATTTGATGCATCGTATTTTTTAGCCACTTCAGCGACATCTTCGTCATTTAATAATTCATCTTTAATATGATGACTCATTAGTGGCGCGTACGCTTCTAAATAGATGCCGTTTTTCATACAGAACTCTTGAAGTTTATGGTTTTGTAGTTTTAAATGGGTTTCAACTTGGTTTACCATTGGGGTAATGGTTGCGGTTTCAAATAAGTGTTCTAAATGATGGAACGTAAAATTTGATACGCCGATTGCTCGTGTATAGCCATCTAAATATAAATCTTCTAGCGCTTGCCATGTATCGGCGGTTTTTTGATAATCTTTTGGCCAGTGGATTAAATATAAATCGACATACTCTAACCCTAGACGGTCTAATGATTTTTTAAGTGCGCGCTTAGCTGATAGATAGCCTTGGTCTTTGTTCCAAAGTTTTGTCGTGACAAAAATGTCTTTTCGGTCGACACCAGAATCTTTAATCGCACGACCAACCTCTTCTTCATTCCCATATGCTGCCGCAGTATCAATATGACGATACCCATTTTTTAGCGCATGTAATACGGCTTTATACGCATCTTCATCTTTACTTCTAAATGTTCCTAGTCCAATGGCGGGAATGTCTACACCATTGTGTAATGTATATGTTTTCATAAAATCACCTCTCACATTTATTATAGCATATAGCGATTATTGCATCCACTCAAACCCGCCATATAAACTGTTTCCATGATAGATTGGTTTGCCATCTTTTTTCACAGATAATGAGACAGATGCGTCTAAACTTTCTAAAACATCTAAATTCATATTACCATATTTGCTTGGTCCTTTTAGCGTAGTCGGTGTTCCAAAGGATGTATCAATCGTTACTACATAAGGTTTTTTAGTAATCGTAAACGTAACGATTCCATTATGTTCTTTTTTCTTTATGGAAGCTCTATTATATGTCCCAAAGGCGAGTTCTTCGCCTTTTAGATGTAAAATCATCGTAAACCCAAAAGGATGAAAGAACAATGTCGGTACGGTTCCGCCTGATAACGATAAAGATACCGCTTCATCAAACTGATTGGCTTCAAGCCAAAACCATGTATTGGGAAAATTTCGACCGTACGTTTTTTCCATGTAACTCGATCCATCAATGGATTTACTTTCACCGTGCATACTAAGATTTCCGCGAACATTTGATGACATCGTTAATACTTCTTGGTAACATTCAAGTGGTAATTTCGCTAAAAATCCCATTGCACTTTTTTTCTTAACTTGGTCCAAATAATCAAATGTAACATCAAGAGTTATGTCATCAAGCCGAATGGTTAACGCATGTTCGCTTAAAATATTATTGCCAATCGCAACCATATCACCACCTGCATCAAACGCATTTTTTTCAAACCGGTGATATGATGCGGTATGGTGTTGTCCATCAAACACTTGGATAAATGCATGAGGGTCTTCTTTATAGCCTGTATAAGCAAAAATAAACGCTATGTTTATATTTTGAACGGCATCAATAATGCGGACATACCAACCTTCAAAACGGTTTTTCTTCATCTTTGTTTTAAACCTAAATTTATTCATCTTTTGACTGTTTTCCATCAAAAACCTCTAATGGTTTTTTACGTTTATGAAGCATTCGTTTTGATAAACCAACAAGTAAGATAATATCAAACCATATTAAGTAAAAGGGTGCCATAATATAACTTAGCGGATGGTGTTTAGACGAGACTCTAATAGATAAATAGAGTGCCGTATGAACAAGGATATAAAGTATCAAATGAATAACTAAAGACATCACTTGAGTATCGGTTGTTTTAAAAATAAATAATGACGCATAAAATAAGTGAAAAGCCAACATAATTAAAAGCATTCTTCCGATACCAAGTAAACGGTCATGATTGACAATGTAATCCATCATATGAGTTACTTGACGTTTAAATTTAGGAGTATTTGTTGTATACGTTAAGCCGCCACCATGTTCAATATGCATGATGGTGATATTTTTCTTACTCATATCATATTCGAAGTCCGCTACCGTTTTATAGATTTTCGTAGGACATTCATTTAAACAATAGGTTTCATCTTTAATCGCAAAAAAATGAAAGTTTACCGCATCATTTGGTAAGTTTACATCTCTTAATAAATCAAAAAAGAGTAAATGGCCTTCTTCGGCCGTTTCATGAATAACAGTTTCTTTAGCGGTATAGAGTTGATGTTCTACAAGATTATTTGCCATAAAATCAAGCATCGATAATTTCTCAATCATAACATGTGCATCCATAAACAATAAAAACGGGTGTTTGTGTGATGGATAGCCCTTTTGATAAGCTTTTGAAAGTATCTCAACGATATGGGCTTGTTCCCGCGGATCATTTTCAACCAGCAAATCATGAACCGTGAATTCCTCGTAATCTTCGCTTACAATGGCGTTATTAATATTGACAAAAATATAGTCGTGTTTTGATTGTCTAGCAATACTAAATAAGTGATCCAATCCTTGGTGATAAAATCTAATGGCGACAATAACCGAAAAACGATGGTCATTTTTATAAAACAAAAGTTGAACGCGTTTGTTTTTATAAAAGTGATCAAATAATACTAAAAAGACCAATAATGTTAATAATAATGTCATATCCCTTCACTCCTTATAGCATTATTGTATCAAGTGTTGATTAAAAGCGCAATAACCATGTGCCTAAACACAAAAAAAGCACGCATTTTTGCGTGCTTTTAGGTTATTGATTTTTTTGGTCTTCGTATTGTAATTTGTATAAGTTATAGTAATGTCCTTTTTTGTTGAGCAAGGTTTGATGATTACCACGTTCTAATATCTCACCTTTTTGCAAGACAATGATTTGATCAACATGCTGGATGGTTGACAGTCTATGTGCAACGATTAACATGGTTCCGATACTCATCATTTTTTTCAACGACTCTTGAATCAGTTGTTCAGTTTCAGTATCGATATTTGATGTTGCTTCATCAAGAATCATAATCCGTGGTTTGTGCACCAATGTTCGTGCAAATGAAATTAGTTGACGCTGCCCTGCTGAGAAGTTATTTCCGCGTTCTCTAACCCGTTCTTCATAGGTGTTAGGCAGTTTTTCAATGAATTTATCTGCGTTAACATACTCACAAGCTTCTTTAACTTCTTCATCGGTAATAGACTCTGTACGTAATTTAATATTTGAGTTGATGGTACCACTAAACATGAAAACATCTTGTAACATTTGGCCGATAAATGAGCGTAAACTTGAGATTTTAATTTTGGTAATATCTATCCCATCAAGTAAGATTTGACCTTTTTGGATATCATAATTTCGGGTTAATAAACCAAGTATCGTGGTTTTTCCTGCGCCTGTTGCGCCAACAAAAGCAACGCTTTCTTTAGCCGCAACTTTAAAACTGACATCTTTTAATACCCATTCATCTTCAACGTATTTAAACCATACATTTCTAAACTCGATTTCGCCTTTAACATCATCAAGTTCAATGGCATCTGGGTCATCTAATACCGTCGGATGACTGTCTAAAATCATAAAGATCCGTTCACTAGAGGCAAAGGCGGATTGTAAGATGTTAAATTGTTCTGCAAGTTCTTGAATTGGTTGGAAGAAGCGTCTAACGTAGTTATGAAATGCCACTAAGGTCCCAATCGAAATGGTTGTGACTGCAAGGCCTAAGACGCTACGCCCGCCGTAATAAAAGACAATGATGGTTGCAATCATATAAAGTAAATACATTGTTGGTCGGTATACTGCAAACACCAACATTTGTCGTAGATAACTTTGTTTTAATTTCGTGTTTTGTTTATTAAACTCATCAAATTTTTCATCTTCTTTATTGAAAATTTGGATGATTTTCATACCAGATAGATGTTCAGCTAAGAATCCATTCAAGCGTGACATATTCGCGCGAACCGCACGGTATGCTTTTCGTGAAAACCGTCTAAAGACAAATGAGAAAATAACAATAAATGGGACAACAGTTAAAATAATGAGAGTTAGTGTGACATCTAAGAAAAACATCGCACCTAAAATCCCAAAGAACATGAATAAGTTTCTAAACACCGTCACAATAACGCTGGTATACATTTCGTTTAAAGTGTTTGTGTCATTGGTTACGCGCGTGACTAACTTTCCTGTAGGGACTTTGTTGAAGTAATTAATATCTTGTCCTTCTAGATGGGTAAATATTTCCTCACGAATATTATAAATAATCGTTTGACCGGTTTTTTGAAGTAACATTGTCTGCATATAATTAAACAATGCCGATAAGGCAATGGCTGCAGCAAATACGACTAAATAGATGATTAATAACGTATAATTAATATCTCCTAAACTAATAATATCAATCGCTTTACCGATAATATATGGTTCAAGTAAGGCAAATCCAACCGACATTAACATAATCACAAACGTTAACAGTAATGATTTCCAATACGGTTTGGCATAGGTTAATAAACGCTTTATAATGGTAATATCTTTATATTGATGCATCCTTGAATCTGTATCGATATCGTACATTATGCCACCTCCGTTTCGTCTTCTAAACGCTGGCGTTCGACAACATCTTGATAGAATTCGCAACGCGATTCTAATTCTTCATGTGTACCAACATCGATGACTTTACCATCATCAATAACGACAATTTTATCAGCGTTTTTAACTGTAGTAATACGGTGGGCAATCATGATGGTTGTTTTGCCTTCACGTATTTTCTTTAAGTTTCCTAAAATTTTCTCTTCTGTACTGGTATCAACCGCACTCACTGAATCATCCATGATTAAGATTGGCGGTTCTTTTGCTAAGGCTCTAGCAATCGATACCCGTTGTTTTTGACCACCAGATAAGGTAACACCACGTTCACCGATTACAGTATCATATCCGTGTTTGAAATCGATGATGTTTTCATGCACATCAGATAACTTCGCCATATATTCAATACGGTCAATATCAGATGCATCTTCTTCTACACCGAGTGAAATATTGTTTTTAATGGTATCTGAAAATAAGAACCCATCTTGTGGTACATAGCCGATATTTTCTCTAACTTTTTTTATCGGTAGTTGCATAATATCAATGCCATCAATATATAGTTGACCCGTATTAACGTTATAAATTCTTAATAATAAATCGACAATTGTCGTTTTACCAGATCCCGTACGGCCTAAAATTCCCACAGTCTGACCCGCTTTAATCGAGAAAGTAATATCTTCAAGGGCATTTTCATCCCCATCAGGGTATTGGAAATCTAAATGTTTAAACTCAATATCACCTTTAATTTCATCAATATGAACAATATTGCCATCATCTTTAACATCAATCTCTTGATAAAGAATTGAATCGATACGTTCTAAACTGGCTTTTCCTTGACTACGCACATGAATAATACGTGATAAAGCCATCATCGGCCAAATAAGCATCCCAAAGTAAGAAATGAAGGCTGCTAAATCCCCTAATGTAAATTGATTGGCTTCTGCTAAATCACGGGTTGAATCAACTAAATATCCACCATACCCTAAAATCATGATAAACCCAGCACTGACAGTAAACTGAACAATGACTTGTAAGATGGTTGCAATTCTAACAAAGCGAATATTCTTTTGTTTGGCGTTTTTATTAGCTTTTAAAAACTCTTTAATTTCTGTTTTTTCTTTCACAAACGCTTTAATAACACTAATACCAGAAAAACTCTCATTGGTAAAATCGCTTAACCGTTCAAACGCTTCTTGACTTTGTCTAAAACGCATACGCATTTTATTTCCTAAATACATTCCCAGTGTCGCAACAACAAATAACGGTAACACCAAGACAAGGGTCATACGCACTTCCAGTTGGAACATTCTATAAAATGTTAAAATCCCTAAGAACGTCGCATCGACAAACATAATAAGGCCTGGTCCAATTGAGCGTCTAACGGCTTCTAAGTCATTGGTAAAGTGGGCCATAAGCCCACCTACTTTTTTCTCTGAATAATAATTGTTTGATAATTTGGTACAGTGACCAAACATTTCATTACGGAGGTCGTAATCAATACGTCTTGAGGCTCCAACAATTCCAAAACGCCATAAAAAACGTCCTAAAACGATGGCGACTGTAATCCAAATAATGGTAACGACGATATCATTTAAAAACGCGCCATCTTGACTGTTATTTAGAAGCCGGTCTTCTAATGTGTTGACTAATTCTTTCGTAATTAAAGGAATCTCTAATTGCGCTAAATCGACCATGATTAACGCAAATATTCCTAAGATAAAGAGTGCTGCATATTTTATATAATATTTATTTAATGTTTTCCCAAATATCATTGGTTACACCTTCCCTATTTTGTCAAATAATTGTGTCAGTTGTCTAATTTCTTCAGGGTTAAGTCGAGCAAATATTTTTTCTACTGCGCGCTTACTCTCTAACTCATTGGTGTTTGCGAGTAATTTCCCTTTTGGCGTAAGTGAGATGTAATATATCCGTCCATCGTCTTCACTTTTAGTACGCTCGATAAAACCAATTTCTTCAAATTTACGCATCATTTCTGTAATCGTTGGTTTTGATAAATCAAAAGAATTGGCTAAATCTCCCATCGTAATTTTACCTGCTTTATCAATTTCTCGTAAATAGGAAAATTGTTTTCCAGTTAATTCTTTATAATCAAGTTCTTCGTATACTTCTCGGCAACTATTAAAATACATTTTTAAAAACGCATTGAATGATTGGCGTACACGTTCTTGGTCCATAATATCACCTCTATAATTAGTTAGGTTATCCCTAATTATTATACTATGATTTTCTTAGAAATCAATAGATTTACTTAATTTAGTCGAATTAATTGATAGCCAAAAAATAGCTGTCATATCAAAACTTTGATATGACAGCTAAAGATTAACGTTTAAAGCGTTTTATAAAGATAATTCCTAGAGTGAGGGCAGTAAAACTAAGTATAATGCGCTGCGGCGTAACCCATGATGTTTGATCTGATGACGCCGGTTTAAGAGTTTCTACAGGGATAATCCGTTCTACGGTTTCTTGATTTTCATTTGTTAATAAGACCGTATAATACGTTAGATTATCTTCTTTAACGGTATCGGTAATGCGTAGGTCTATTGGGTTAAAGGATTTAATATCTGCATCTTTTAATAAAATCAATAACATATCGTCATTTGATAAGGTTGATCCGTTTTCAATCATAATGCGGTCATCAAAAGAGAATGTTGGTGCAACATCATCCACGACATGAATATAAAGCGTATGGGTATCGATATTTTCTGTGTCACTAACATGGAAAACAATTTGATAGATCCCTGGGGTGTGGTTATCTACATTATGATAGTCATTGGACAATACGGTAATATCATCAGTCGTTAATGTTTTATAGTTATCCGTTACAGTTAACATTGCTTTAATATCTGTTAATGATAATGGGTCTAGATATGACGTATCAATAGTTTCTGGCCCTGATAGGTTTGGTTTAATATCATCAGTAATGGTGACTGGCACGGTCACATAACTTTCGTTAAGTGAGGCATCTACTGCTTTATAGGTAATCTCATAATCACCCGGAGTATCAAAGCCAGAAGGCATGGTATGATTATCGATACTTAAGGCAATATTTGCTGGATCAGTATGATTATCGGCTGCGGTTATATCACTCAGTAAATCATCAGCGGTATAACTTTCTGATAAAACAAGTCCAATCGCCTCTGGAGCAGTGATGACTGGTGCTTCTGTATCTTGAATGTCTATTGTTAGTGTATGTGTCGTTTGATTACCAGATTGATCTTCAATGCTAAAGGTAACATTTTTTTCACCGAGTACTGTGGTATTAGCCGTATAGGTATCATCAAGTATAGTATACGTGCTAATGTTACCATCATAATCATCTTCTAAACTAAAATGATCCGTTATCAACGTATCAATTGATGGTGGGTTATTCACATCAACCGCGAGATAAGACGGTCCTTGAATTATCGGCGCAATCTCATCTTTAACGCGGATCGTTAAGGTAAATTCAGTAGTATTTTGACTGCTGTCATGGACCCCTAACGTTACATCATAATCACCGACATCTTGTTCATAATTGCTGTAGGCATCATCGATTATGTAAATATTATCCGTAACATCCCCATCAATATCATCATAAGCTGTAATATAATTGTCAATAATGGTATCAATTGTAAGGATGGTTTCATAACTTGTTACTAACAAACCATCCCCTTGTATTACTGGCGCGGTTTCATCATCGACCGTATATGGTTCATAACCAGTATACGTATCCCCTTCTTCAATTTGTAACTCCATACTGCCTACCCAATCAAAATGGCGCTTCATATCAGGGGATGATGCCGCCCCATTAATTTGAATCTCGGTGGTGGTATCTGATGTGGTAAATGCACAATAAAAACGGTAATCAACTTCGCCACAGCCACCAGAATCATCGTTTAATGTTTCAATTAACATCCCTTCTCTTGATTCGATTTTTAGTGTAATCTCGCCAACAAAATAATTTGATGGCATCGAAAACACATAGGTAGTACTTGGTTTAACTGTCACACTACTGACATAAAACCCTGTGTCATGGTATGTTGCATCGCTGGGATCTAAAATATTTTTCCCAGTTGGTTCTGTACTTGTGGCATCGATACTTTGGATGCTAATAAGCATCAACATTAGACCGATCCCTAAACATAGTATTTTTTTCATATAATCACCTCAGCCCTATAATTACATCATGCCTTGGTTTTTTCTTTTCAATAAAAATAAGGAAACCATGATGGTTTCCTTATCCTACAAAGGAGAATATCTATTCAATAAAGTCAATAATAACTTTATGGATATAATCAGGGTCATCGGTAATTGGTGAATGACTGCCGTTGTCTAAAATTTTTGTTTCTACATTATGGAGTGCAGCGACAGTTTCATCAAACATGTATTGTAAGATAACTAAATCTTGTTTCCCGTAAATACTTAATACCTTACAAGTAACATCATCAATCGACCCGTCTCCATCACAAACGCCATTTGACGTATGTGACATGTTAAAGGTCATCAACGCCCAATCAACATCAATGAGATTGCGTTGTTTTAAACTTTCTTCTAAATACATATCTTCTTCATCAGGAATCTTAACATTGTATATCGCAGCTTCCCAAACTGCTTTCATGAAATCTTTATTATTGTTATCCATCGCGTTTTTAGCTGGAGCAACTTGGACTGGGTCTTGTGCCATGGCATCTTTTGATTGATAGAGGCTATCTAGTTTTGGCTGCAATGCTTCATCTTTTTCATAAATAGGATACCCGCGGTAAGACGCTGATTCTAGTAATACAAGATGACTAATCTTGTTTGGGTATTTGGCTGCAAATTTTAAGCCAATCCCACCACCGGTACTCCAGCCAACAAAGACAACTTTATCAATCTTTAACGCCTCTAAAAATGCGTTTAAATCATCGGCAAAGTCTTCTAATGTATCAATTGGGTTTAGATAGGTTGAGTCACCAAAGCCGCGTAAATCTGGCGCCAATACATGATAGTCTTTAATTCTTTCAATTAAAGGCTGATAATGCACCCCGCTACTCATGTTTCCGTGGACAAGTAATAGTGTTTGATCTTTATCCGTGTTGGTTTCTAGGTAATGATAGGTTTCACGATTGTTTAATGTCACTGTTTTTTTCGTCATAGCACACCTCCAAAAATAGATTATTTATATTTTATACTGTGGGTGTTCAAAGGCAAAGCCCACAAGTAAACTGGTAAATAATTCAGGTTTTTCATACATGCTTGCATGTCCTGCATCATCAATGGTAATTAATGTTGCATGTGGCATATGCTTAACAATATAGGCTTGTTCAAACGGGGGTGTCAAATAATCATGTTCGCTAGCCACTACCAATGTTTCTACATCAATGTTTGCTAAATCCGCATTGACATCATGTGATTCTGCACTTTTAGTTAAGCGAATCATCGCATCTAAAAACGTAGGGTCGCTAAATATAGGAACGAGTACTTTCTTTCTATTTTCCATCCAATCTAGTTTCTTGGTATAAAAGTTCGGTGAATAAATTAACGGAATCGCAACATTATAATACGCTAAGCCATCACGTGTCTTCGCCACTTGGTTCCACCCATCACCAATGGCTTTAAGCCATGGTGAGGTTTTAGAAACGGCGTTAAATAATATCAGTTTTTTTATCCGGTCTTGGTGTTTGGCCGCAAACTGAAGTGCCACACTTCCTCCGTAACTAATACCAGCAACATAAACACGCTCTAAGCTTAGATGATTGAGTAATGCTAATGTCACATCGACTTGAACGGCTTGGGTATAATCGTCATCCATCTTATCTGATTGGCCTTGGTCTAAAAAATCAACCCGTAATAAACGGTGTGATTTCGTTAAGCCTTTCACAAAGGGTTCCCAGCTTTTCGTTGACATCATAATACCGTTTAAGAGTAAAATAACGTCTTTACTTTCATCACCATCAAGCGTGTAATAAATGGATTTATCGTTAAAGGTAAATGTCGCCATTAAAGATACCCTAAGTCAGTTGCTTGTTTGCGTAATTCATCTCTAAAATCTGGATGGGCAATGGCAATTAAACGCTCAACGCGTTCTTTAATACTCGTGCCACGTAATTTTGCAACACCGTATTCAGTGACGACATGATCAACATCATTACGTGATAAAGAAACTGCAGCGCCTGGGGTTAGTGTTGTGACAATTTTGCTTTTTGGTTCGCGTTTACCGGTTGTTTTATTCATTACATTTGCGGTTGAATAAAGTGCGATAAAACTACGGCCATTTTTCGCTCGTTGCGCACCCGTTGCGGTATCGGTTTGACCACCTGTTCCGCTGAAATGCCGTGTTCCTATCGATTCACTCGCACATTGGCCAGTTAAATCAACTTCAATGGTTGTATTAATCGATACTTGATTGTCATTAAGTCCAATAATATATGGGTCATTAACATAATTCCCATCTAAAATCATAATCCCTGGATTGTCATCGATAAAATCGTATAATTCTTTGGTTCCTAGCGCAAATGCAGCGACCATTTTGCCTTTATGTAAACTTTTCTTCTTCCCAGTAATGACGCCTTGTTTAAAGAGTTTCATAAATCCTGTGGTAAGCATTTCTGTATGAACGCCTAAATCTTTTTTCTCAGTTAAAGCAAGCGCAACCGCATTTGGAATCCCGCCAATCCCTAGTTGAATGGTATCACCATCATGAATATAATCGGCAATGTATTCACCAATTTTTTGGTCTTTTTCATTGGGTTCTGTATCAGGAAGTTCTGGGGCTTCATAGTCGACTTCGACCATATAATCTATATCGTTTGTATGAACCTCTAGATCACCTAATGTTTTAGGCAAATGAGGGTTAATTTCTAAAATTACAGTATCTGCTTGTTCAATCATATGTTTTTCATAGACGTTTGATAACGATAACGAAACATACCCATGTTTATCAGGCACGGTTGCATTTCCAACATATATATTGGGTTTTTTAAACTCTGAACGTTTCATTCCTGCAAAATGGAGTTGATTGGGAATGAAGGAAACATTTTTGTTTTTAAATGCTTTCCGTAAATCGCCAGAGAAAAACCAACTATAAATCGTAAAGTTATCTTTATAGTCATCATTCACCATGAACTCATAAGGGTAAAGTGGTAAACAATTGTCAATGGTTACGTGTTTAAGTCGTTTACTAACTTCGTGAAGGCGCATGAAAAATGCTCGACCCTCACTTGCGGCCATCCCGGCTACAATGTGATCATCTTCTTTAACTAAATTCAGTGCTTCATCTAAAGTAATTATTTTTGCCATGAAACTCATCCTTTCAGATGTGTGGTAAAGGGTGGTTTCCCACCCTAACCGCACACACTTTTATGTGTTATTCTTCGATACGTGATACGATGTCGTCAATATGTTCCATAGGTGCTACTGTGTCAAAATATGTTGCTTCTTCATCCGCATCATAATGCATTTGAAGTAAAGATAAAATTTGTGTACCGGTACGTTTACCATTTTGGTAATCTAAGTCAGCACCTAAATCATATTCTAATGTTCCATCTTCCATGGCTTCAATATAAGCTTCCCATGTTATTGCTTCATCAGGATCTAACTTGTTTAATCCTTCAACAAAAATCATTGCCGCAATCCAGCCTGCGATTGCAAATGAGTTGTTTTCATATTCTGGATGCTCTTTTTCGATTTCTTCAACATAGGTTATATATCCATCTGAAGGTGCACCATCATCATCAAGTAAATCTACCCATGCATTTGCATAGATGTCAAATGATGGTAATGCAGCAAAAACATAATCAGAGAATGATGTATCTGCAGCAACATAACTTACAATTGTTGGCGCTGTATTACCAGCAGTTAATAATGCTGTAACACCTGAAATAGCAGACCATTGATTCATCCCAAGAACGATTACATCAACGTCTTCACTCACTAAACTTAATGCTTCTGCTTCCATATCTGAAGTAGATGCTAAAATGTCTACAACTTCAACACCGAGTTCGTCAGCCATTGCTAACATTCCAGTACGGATTTCATTTCCATTTTCATTTCCAGTATAAAGTAGTCCAATTTTTTGTGCGTCAAATTGATCAACGGCACGTGCTACCATAAGTCTACCTTCAAACTCATAAACAGGTTGTACAGGAAAACTCGCTCTTTCACCAAGTCTGTCTGCATTTTCATTGTAAACAAGTGATGTCCCTGTTCCGTAATACACACGAGGCATACCGATGGTAGTTAAATACTCATCTGTTGCACCAACAGTAGGGGTTCCGAAATGTCCAACCATTGCGAATACTTGTTCTTCTTCAACCATACTTTGGGTAATAGTGTTTCCTGTTTCACCGTCAAATCCATCACTTTCGTGAACGAGTTCGATGTCGCGTCCTAAAACGCCACCATTGTCATTAACCATATTGAAGTATGCTTCCATACCAGCGACAAATGGTGCACCAACAAAGGCAAGGTCGCCTGTTGTAACAGCAGTGTTTCCAACTTTAATACGATCTTCTAATACACCTTGTGCATGTTCTGCTTCTTCTTCAGAATCCGTACCACAAGCACTTAAAGCTGTTAATCCTACGACTAACATTAAAACTAATAAAATCTTTTTCATTTGAATCCTCCTATTTTTTTCTTTTTATTTTAAGTTTGATTACCAAACGAATGGCTATTTTCCAAGGTATGCTTCAATAAGTTCTGTATCTTTTATTAGATCTGAAGCTTTACCTTCTTTAACTACTTTGCCTAATTGTAAGACATAAGCGTAGTCTGAAATCTTTAAAGTTTGCAAGGCGTTTTGTTCCACAATTAAAACCGACATACCCATTGATTTAAGCTCTTTAATAATGTTAAAGATATTTTTAACAATCAGTGGTGCAAGTCCTAAAGATGGTTCATCAAGAATTAATAAACTTGGATTGCCCATCAATGCCCGTCCAATCGCAAGCATTTGCATTTCTCCACCAGACAGTGTAGATGCCACTTGATGTTTGCGTTCAAACAAGACCGGAAACAATGTATAAACGCGTTCGAGGTTGTATTCCATCATTTCATTCTTAGTTAACTCAAACGGCGTATCTTCTCCAACAGAGCGAATCAATGTTTTTATCCGTTTTGTACGAATATTTAACGGAATATCACTTCCTTTCACAGCATCGCTTTTTAATGTAAACCCACCAATCTTAAGGTTTTCTAAAACGGTCATGTCACTAAATATTTGTCGCCCTTCTGGTGCGTGAGATATTCCTTGGTTGGTAATCTTTTCTACCGCAATGTTTGTTATATTTGTCCCATCAAAGCTAATCGTTCCTACCTGTGCAGGCACAATTCCAGAAATGGTTTTGAGCAAGGTGGTCTTTCCTGCACCATTCGCTCCCAAAATTGCAATAATCTCTCCTTTAGGAACGGCTAAATTAACGCCTCGTAACGCGCGAATAGCACCATATGAAACATGTAAATCATCAACATTCAATATTGTATTCATGCTATTCTTCCTTTCCTAAGTAGGCTTCTTGAACATCTGGGTTACTTTGAACATTTTTTGGCGTGTCATAGGCTAAGAACTTTCCAAAGTTAATCGCAATAACGCGGTCACAAATATTCATTACAAGTCCCATATCATGTTCTATCAATAAGACAGTGGTATTAAAATCATCACGGATTTGGTAAATAAGTTTTTCTAATTCATCTGTTTCTTGATCGTTTAACCCAGCTGCTGGTTCATCTAAGATGATTAAGCGTGGGTCTGAGATTAGTGCACGTGCCAACTCAACTTTCTTTAAAATCCCGTAGGGTTGACCGGCAACGTAATAGTCTTTTAAGTGATCAATATTCAAACGTTTTAAAATATTTTCAGCTTTTTTTCTTAATTCTTTTTCTTGTCGACGCATTTTTGGTGTTCTAAAGATGTGTGCTATAACCTTGGTTTCAAATTGATTAAATGCCCCAATTAATACATTATCAATAACCGATAAATCTGGAATTAACTCGATATTTTGAAACGTTCTAGCAATGCCTAAGTCAGCTATTTTTGTAACATCATAATCTCTAAGGTTAATTACTTGATTATCACGACTTAAATAGGTAATAGTTCCGCTATAATTTTTATAAAACTGTGTAACACAATTAAACACTGTTGTTTTACCTGCCCCATTTGGACCAATTAAACCAATAATTTCCTTTTCATTAATCGTAAACGAGAGATCATCAACGGCTTTAAGTCCGCCAAATGTCATAGACATATCCTGGACGGTTAAGATTGATTGTTTACTCATCGTGTTTCACCGCCTTTTGTTTAATGTGCAGTTTTATTTTATAATATAGTTTTTTCAAATCATATCCAATTTTTGCGGCTCCATATGGATAGAATAAAATAACGATAACAATTAATAATCCTGTTATAATGTCTTCGAATCCAGATAAAAAGTCGATATCATTTAGATATATAGATGGAATGCCTATAAGGATAAATGACCCTAATAAAATTCCGTAAAAAGACTTGATTCCACCAACAACAACAATGGCTAAAATTGTTAAACTAAGTCCTAGACCCCACTTATCGGCAGAGCCTGTAGTTTGGAAATACAGCACATGTAGAATGCCTCCAAACGATGCAGTCATGGTTGCAATCATGAAGGCAAGTAAGCGATACCTTCTAACACTAATACCCATCGCGAGCGCCGCATGTTGACTACGGCTAATTGCCATTAGCGCTCTACCTGTAGGGCTTTTAAAGATATTATAAATGACAATAAATGTCAGTACAAGGCCAACAACAATGATATTAAATAATTTAATCCTATCCTCTGGAAAGAAGTTACTATACTCTAGATTAAAAAACAGTTTTATCGTTGAACCTACACGGGTGGTTTCCCCATAATTAAACCGTTCAAAGGCTTTAAATAATTCAATAATAATATGTCCAACAAATAAAGTTGCAATGGCAAGATAAATCCCTTCCATTTTTAATGATAACACTCCAATGAATAATCCTAATATGCCAGCAACAATAAGTGATAGTATCGCAGCGAGTAAAAACGGATAATCAAATTCCTTTATAAATATATTCATACTGTTTGTTGTCACGCCAATAAACGCTGCAGTACTCAATGATACAAGCCCACTAAAACCAAGTAATAAATTTAGGCCAAGTGCAACAACAGCATAAATAACAACTTCTGCAAAAAAGTTAATATTCGTTGGTGAAGACCCTGATATGACCATACGGCCAATAATCATCAAGACAACCCCTAAAACGATAAATTGTAACTGGGGTGTGTTTTTAATCTTTGTCATAGCGCGCGATCCGATATGCATAATGCGTGATAGTATATGTTTAAGTTTTTCCATCGCCAACACCTAAACCTTTCTTACCGGTGGCTTACCAAATAAGCCATAAGGTTTAAAGTATAAAATAACTAACACAAGGGTATAAATAATGATTTCTGCAAAAATTGAGCGTGTGCCTAATTGGCTGAATACATAGCCACCAGAACTTATTAAGAACCCCAATACATAAGCGGCAATAACAGGTCCAAAAAATGTTCCAAATCCACCAAATACAGCCGCAAAGAACGCGCTAATTTGCACGCCTACTAATAAAGAAGGATTCATACCAGTACGAGGGGCTAAAGCAATCCCTGCAATCGTTCCTAACATTGCCGCCACCGCCCAAGAAAACATGGTAATGGTTTTGGTTGGCACACCCATTAACCGTGCTATAGGCTCATTTGACGCTGTAGCACGCGTCGCAAGTCCCCATTTTGTTTTTTGAATAAAGAGAAATACTAAAACCATTAATACCATTGTTAAAGCGAAAATAAATATTGTATTAATTTCGATACCAGCACCTAAGATGCTAATCCGTTCAGTCGCTGGAAAAAACGGTTCAGGCCTAATAGTAACCGGAGGAAAAACATCATTTAAAATACCAACAGTAGAATTCATTATTCCTAATAAAATCATGATAATTCCCAACGTTAATATTTGTTTAGACACAGCACTAGCCTTACTCGCTGGTCGAATAAGTAATTTATCAATAATGACACCAGTTAAAAACGCGGTCCCCATAGCAATAATCATCGAAAGCCAAATACTTAGCCCGATTGTCATCGAGAAATACGCTGCTATATACGCGTTAAAAGTACCAATAGATCCTTGTGCGAAGTTTGTTGCTTTACTTGTTCTAAAGATAAGAACGATTCCAAGTGTCGCTAACGCAACAATACTTCCAAACCGTAAACTATTAAATAATATTTGAATCACTGTACTCATGTTATGACACCCCACTTAACAATCGATGCACCCCATACATATCCAATGCCGGCCGCAATCATACAAACTACGGATCCATCAGTAACTTTGCCTTGTTCTAAGGCAAGATGTAAGGATAATATTTGGTCCACTTGCCCCATATGTCCGTAATCCTCTAAATAAATAGAATCAGCAGATTCAAGGCCAAGTTCTTGTAACATAAATTCATGACCAGAGCGCTTAATATGTAAAATCGCGAGATAATCAATATCTTTTCGGGTCATATCACTTTTATCTAACGCCTTATCAATACACTTAAACCAATTCGGCATTGATACTTCATTCAGTCGGTCTTTCATCTTCTGCGGTTCTAATAACCGTAATGATTTATACGCTTCATCAATATTGGCTTCAGTAATTGGATTCATCGTTCCCCCAATAGCAACACCTGCAGTGCGAGATAACGAGCCATCAGAGATAATGTGTGATCCTAATACTTCGTTTTTACCATAATTTTTCTTTAAAATTAATGCCCCAGCACCCGCTGATAAGTTGTACATCATTGACATATGCTTATCGGTAAAATCAACAAAATCTCCGTTACGGTACCCACCAACAATCATAATCGTACTAATCTCATCATCAGCAAGCAGCATATCTTTGGCCATTTTTAGTGCACTTACCCCTGTAGAACAGCGGTTTTGAATATCGATACCCCACGCATTAACGGCCCCGATTTTATCTTGGACATAAAGCGCTGAAGTAGTTAAAGGATACTCTTTCCACTCTTCACCTATCGAGATGATGACATCGATATCTAGGGGGTCAACACCAGTATTATCAAGCGCATGTTGCGCCGCTTTATAACCCATTTCTTGTGTTCCATCGTTGTCACCAGGAACATAAATTTGTTTGATACCTAATTTATTTTTAACATTTTCTTCGGTCCATACGCCGTTTGTTTTCTCAGCGATTTCTTTGGCCGACATTGTTTGTTCAGGCAAATAAATCCCGGTTCCAACAATGCCTACATGTGTTTTGGACATGGTCTCACTCCTATATATAATTAAAGTCTCATTCCACCGTTAACACTTAATACATGTCCCGTGATATAACTAGATTCATCACTTGCTAAGAAAAGTGCAGCATTGGCAATTTCTTCTGGTTGTCCTAAGCGTTTTAACATTGTCATTTGTGCAAATTTTTCTAATAAATCATCTGGTACAGTTTCTAAAATTTCAGTCATCGTATATCCAGGTGCAAGGGCATTAACACGGACTGGAACGCCTTT
The DNA here is from genome assembly GCA_964643385.1 of uncultured Candidatus Izemoplasmatales bacterium. Taxonomy (GTDB): domain Bacteria; phylum Bacillota_I; class Bacilli_A; order Izemoplasmatales; family Izemoplasmataceae; genus SLQR01. The sequence goes on along the minus strand of CAZXSS010000006.1, from coordinate 566 downwards.
ACGTGCAAACTCTTTTGCCCACGTTTTAGAAAGTCCAATAACCCCAGCTTTTGTCGCAGCATAGTTCGCTTGGCCAATATTACCAAACTCACCAACAACACTAGAGATATTAATGATTGACCCTCCACCAATGGTTTCCATTTGTGGTCCTATATGGCGCGTTAAATTAAATACACCTTTTAAATTAACATCTAAAACTAAATTCCATTGATCATCTGTCATTTTACGCGTCATCGCATCTCGTGTAATCCCTGCGTTATTCACTAAAATATCAATTTGACCATAGGTTTCAATGGCTTCATCATAAAATGATTTACATGCCTCACTATCGGCTACATTTAAAATATACCCTTTAATTTGGTCATGGTTATAATCTAATTCTTTCATATCCACAGCTAAAACTTTAGCGCCTTCTTCTACAAAGCGTAACGCCATTGCTTTGCCTAATCCTTGTGCCCCACCAGTTACAACTGCTACTTTACCTTCTAATCTCATCGTTATGCCTCCACTCTTTTTAATATAATTGCCGTACCCATGCCGCCACCAATACATAATGAGGCAAGACC
>CAZXSS010000005.1:39209-42195 GCA_964643385.1 uncultured Candidatus Izemoplasmatales bacterium | reverse complement strand
GTTTCAACATAATCAAGGTAAGCTTCTTTACCAGATACTTCGGCATATTTATTATCAAGATCGATACGTGATAATAAGTCTTTAAGTAATATATTTGATTTATCTTCTAAACCAATAACACGAAGACTATTGCTAATGACGTATAGTCTTATATCGTCATTTTTGGTAATGTCAGCGTATAGCAAAACCCGGCCTTTTCTACCGAAAAATAATATCATTAAGAACGTCTACCCCATACTCTTTAGACAGTCGTTCTTTTGATTGTTCAAAATAATCGAATTTCATTATAATATCCTCGTTTGTTTTTAATGTAGATTTTTTGTAATATAGTTACTAGTTATATGTGTATAATTGATTTAATGGCAAACTAATCATATAAAAAAATTAGAAATGATAAAAAGGGAGCAGCCATGAAAAAATTGCATACATATTAAAATTATACACTATTTATTTAAGTTTCTAGGGCGAAAATTATATAAAAAGACCTTACCATGATTAACTGGTAAGGGCATTATAGATATTGGTGACCCGTACGGGATTCGAACCCGTGAATGCATGCGTGAAAGGCATGTGAGTTAAACCGCTTCTCCAACGGGCCTGATGGCGGAGTAGGAGGGATTTGAACCCTCGCGTCGGGGTTGCCGACCTATGCCCTTAGCAGGGGCACCTCTTCAGCCTCTTGAGTACTACTCCGTGACCAAGTAAGCCATTATATAATAATATATTTATAGCTTACTGTCAACCTGTTTTATGCTTTTTGTAAATTCTCTTGTACCATTGTCAGTTGTAGTCTATGACGTTTGATATCAATGTCTTTTACCCATACCTTAACAATGTCACCAACACTGACCACATCAAGGGGATGTTTAATAAATTGTTTTGATAATTCTGATATATGAACCAGTCCATCTTCTTTAACGCCACAATCTATAAATACACCAAAATCTACAACATTTCTAACTGTTCCCATAAGTTCCATATTCGGTTTTAAATCTTCTAATTTTAAAACATCTTGTCTTAAAACAGGGGCTTCAATTTCATCGCGTGGATCTCTTAGGGGTGACATTAAGGCGTCCATGATATCTTGTACAGTTGGAACACCGGCGTTTAGTATATTCGCTAAATCTTCAGCATTTGTTTGTGATAGTTTAAGTTTTAATAAATCTGATCCGATATCATCAACGTTAGCATTAGCTTCTTTTAAAATGGCTTTTGCTAATGGATAACTTTCAGGATGAATTGATGTTTTATCAAGTGGGTTATCGCCATCGATAATGCGTAGGAACCCAATCGCCTGTTCAAAACTTTTTGCGCCAAGATTTTTAACATCTAATAGCATTTTACGGTTCGTAAATTTTTCGTTTTCTTCACGATAATTTACAATATTTTCTGAGACTCTTGGAGATAGCCCAGATACATAAGATAGTAATTGGGCACTTGCAGTATTGACGTTAACACCAACTTGATTAACTGCAGTTTCAACAACAAAATCTAATTGATCAGATAACTTTGATTGTGTAACATCGTGTTGGTATTGACCAACACCTATAGATTTTGGATCAATTTTAACTAATTCGCTCAATGGATCTTGTAATCTCCTAGCAATAGATACAGCGCTACGTTCTTCTACTTGAAGATTGGGGAATTCTTTTTTTGCCTGTTTACTTGCGCTATAAACAGAAGCGCCCGCTTCGTTTACAATGGTGTAATAATAGTTTTTCTTTAACGCTTTAAATGTATCTACAACGAAACTTTCTGTCTCTCTAGAAGCGGTTCCATTCCCTATAGCAACTATGTCGATATTATATTTTTCTAACATCGTGATAAACGTGTTTTTAGCTTCATCAAGTCTTGCATCACTAACGGTTTCACTTGGGTATTTAGCGTGTGGATAAATAACGCCAATATCTAGCATTTTCCCATACTCATCAATGGCAACTAGCTTACATCCTGTTCTAAATGCAGGATCGATTCCTAATACACGTTTACCTTTCATTGGCGGGGTAAGGAGTAAACTACGTAAGTTTTCACTAAAGATATGGATGGCTTGTGTTTCAGCTTGTTCTGTTAAATTAGATCGTATTTCGCGTTCAATCGAAGGCTTAATTAATCGTTTATAGGCATCTTTAATTGCCTCTTCGATAACGGGGACTGAAATACCATCCTCTTTATTTATAACACGTCGGTTTAAATAGCCTAAAATACGATCTTCATCAGCATCGATTTTAACGGTTAATATTTTCTCTTTTTCCGCACGATTAATCGCTAAAACTCTAAATAGTTTAATTCTTTTAAGTGGCTCTGAATAATCATAATACATTTGGTATGTTCCGCGATCATCCACAGCTTTTTTCTTCTTAGAGGTTACCAAAGTTCCGTTATTTTCCGTAAATTCACGAATCCATTTTCGGTAGTCTGGTTTATCACTAACGCGTTCTGCAATAATATACTGGGCACCTGAAATGGCGTCCTCTACTGATTCAACATCATCTGAAAGGTATTTTTTTGCTTCATCTTCTAAATTCCCCACTTTAGGGAAGGTCATAATATAATCAGCAAGTGGTTCTAATCCTTGTTTAATGGCCTCTGTCGCTTTGGTTTTCTTTTTCTCTTTAAACGGTCTATAAAGATCTTCAACATCCACTAGCTTTTCAGCATTTAATATAGACTGCTTAAGCTCGTCAGTAAGCATATCTTTCTCATCGATTAACCGAATAACATCTTCTTTACGATCAAGCAAGTTTTTACGATATTCATACGCTTTATGAATTTCTCTGATTTGTTCTTCGTTTAATCCACCCGTTTGTTCTTTTCGATACCTTGCGATAAATGGGACCGTGTTTTCCTCTAGTAAATCCAATACTTGTGTTACTTGTTTAAAATTGATATTTAATTGTTTAGCTAAATCTTGAACAATATTTTTTTCCATATTATCTCTCCTCTATGAAAAAAAGCCATGAAGGCTTTTTTATGGTTGAAATGTTCC
>CAZXSS010000005.1:20212-39109 GCA_964643385.1 uncultured Candidatus Izemoplasmatales bacterium | reverse complement strand
GTTTCTTCATCGCTTCTTGTTGTAATGTGTTCTTCCCATGATTCTGGTCTATTTATTACTATCATCGCAATAAAAAATACAAATAAAGCGCCAATAGCTAAAAGGCTTATTTTTAGTGGGTCAAGGCGTTTTCTTTTCGCCATAATCATCATCTCCTAATCTCAAATATTATACCCAATTTAAGGTGTGTTTACAAGTTATATCAACTATTGATTTTTTAGTGTATTATACGTGTTTAAATGCGAAACAGATAGATAATTTATTCTTGTTTATCCAGCATAACAATTGCTGTTGCGTATGTTTTACTATGGGAAATGCTTATTTTAAGCCGATCATTAGGTCTATATAATGACATTATATAAGGAGAATTATTTTCATCATGTAAAATACTAACATCTTTGAAGTTTAAAGATGTTTCAAACTTACCATATGCTTTTGTATAAGCCTCTTTTCCTGCGAAACGTCCAGCAAGGTAATGCACTTTTCTATCATCGTTAGTAATTGTTTCATAATAAGTGAACTCTTGTTTTGATAGAATACGTTTAATAAAATCTTCTGTCATTTTATGCTTAATATCTTCGATATCAACGATATCAATTCCAATGCCATCAATCTTGGTAATCATCTAGTGCCTCCTTAGCGATATTAGAAATATTTCTAAACCGGTGATTAAGACCTGATTTAGAAATCTTTTTCTTAAAGTGTTTCTCGCTTAAATCGCTTAATTCTGAGAGTGATGATTCAGGATATGTTTTACGTAAAAACATTGCTTCATGGATGGTTTTAGGTAATTCGTCTACGTCAATTAAATTCTCTAAAATAGCAATTTCTTTAAGCTGCCGATTTGCGGCTTCAAGTGTTTTATTTTGATTGGCAATTTCCATATTCATTACACGTGTAATTGAGTTGACAAAATCCCGTTTTATGCGTTCATCTTCGAAGTTCAAAAGTGCATGTGTTGCGCCTATAATGCGTAAAAAATCTGATATTTTTTCTGATTCTTTTACATACACCATCACACCACGCTTTTTATCGAGGAAACGTGCATTAAGGTCATATTCATCCAATAGTGTAATAAAATCTTTAGCGTAGGATTCATTCGGTACAGTCATCTCTAAATGATAACTCGAGCTCCCCGGATGATTGATTGATCCAGTTGCTAAGAATACCCCTCTAATATAAGAACGTTTGTCGCAATCTTTAACAAGTAATGTACTATCAATGTGTTGTGCAAATCCTTCGTCTTCACTCATTAGTGACATTTCGTTTATAATACTATTAACTTTTTGTTTGATAATAATACTATACATTGTTCGTTTTTGTAATTTAATTTCTTTTTTGGTCATGACTTCTACATCTATATGATATAGTTTTTTTGTTGATTGTAAAACTTTGCGTGCAAGTGGTAACGACGTGGTTTGAAATGATAAAGAAACGCCATCACTAGAAATATTTAGATATCCATTCACAGCAAATAATGCACTCAGTTCAGCAAGTCTACAACAATCATCGAGACGTAAAGTCATGAGTTCTTTTTTTGTGTCTGAAGCAAATGACATGGTTACGCCTCCTTTCGTTTTTGCGTTTTAGCAATACCAAGTATAAGCCCTAATGCAACCCCTAATAGGGATGCAAAAAAGACACGATAGGTATCGTCTAACATAAATGTTAATGTATGCGCTGGAATCCAAAATAAAGGTATGGTTTTAAAGACTACGAATGTTACAAACCCCTCATAGTCAACATGCTTAACTGTATCCAAAAAGCGATGTGAAGATTCTATACTTTTGTGTTCAATATAGTTGTCGGTAATTCGGTGAAATAACATCATTGTTGGTGCGAAAATTAAGTTCATGAACAGACTGGTAAAGAAAGCAAATGCTAGTTGACTTCCAGCAAATGGTAATATCCCTGCATCTGTTTGAAGGTATGTAATGCCTGTTGTAAAAATACTAAATACCATTACAATCACAACTCCGATAAACCCCCAAACGAGGGCTTTAAAAAACAATCCTTTTACGGCGTAATTTTTAAACCGAAACCGATGACTTAATACATCACCAAACGAGGCAAAGACAAAGAATTTAATAAATCCGCCAATGACCTGATATTGATCTGTAAAATTAAAAAAATGTGATGATGTTGGTCTATATATAAGTAAAAATATCACAATTACAGTGAGTGATATCATCCATATATCTTGTTTTTTCATACTATCACCTCATAATAAGTCACTATAACATCAAGTAAGAAAATCCCGATAATAGCGTATTTAATTAGTCTAGGGATGGCGCGTGATATCATCGCAATGATTGGATGAATATAAACAACTGTCATCGCGCTTAAAATACCAAATAATCCTGTTGGTATAATACATACATAGGGATGACTACATAATGAAAAACTCGATTGATAATTCCATAATTGTTTATCATATATCATCTCATAAAGTGTTCCTGATAAATATTCGCTAATTCCTGTGAAAATAATCGCTACTACAACTGTAATTATAGCCTTTAAAGAAAAGGCTACGCGTTTTTGTTTGATAATCAACTGATAAAAAATAAGGGTTGATATAACACCTAACCCATACATTGGTTGATATGGCCCATAGAGCACGCTGTTGTCAAGCCAGGTCCCATAATAAACTACATTGATGATACGTTCTAAAACAAAGCCTAAAAAACTATATATAATAAGGTAAAATAGAAGTTTCATACATATCACCTATATGTATTATAACGCAACTAAAAAGAAAAAACGATGCAGAACATCGTTTTTTTCATTTATTTTTTGCTTTTTAAAGATTCGATATACTTTGTGCTTCTTTGCGCAGCAATTGCGCCATCAGCAGTCGCGGTAACAATTTGTCTAAGCTCTTTATCAATAACGTCACCAATACCGTATATACCAGGAATATTTGTTTCCATACGCTCATTAACTTCAATGAATCCATATTTATTGGTAATGCCTAGATTTTTAACAAAATCTGTGGCTGGGGTCGCGCCAATAAAAATAAATGCGCCTTCAACGTCTAGAATTTTTTCTTCTTTAGTATGTACATCACGTAAGGTTACGTTTTCTAATTTCTTTTCTCCGTTAAAACTTGCAACCTCATGGCCTAGTAGAAAATCAACCATACCTGTATCTTTGGCTTGATCAATCGATTTAGCATCGGCTTGTAAGTCATCTAAAATATTTACTACAGTGACTTGAACATTCATTGACGTTAAATACACTGCTTCTTCAATAGCACTGTTTCCACCACCTAATACCATAACGTGTTTTCCTTTAAAGAACGCCCCATCACATACAGCACACCAACTAATCCCTTTACTAGATAAGCGGTCTTCGCCTTCTGCGCCAACACGTCTAGGAACGGTCCCTGATCCAATAATAACAACTTTGGTATCATACGTAGTCCCATCTGCAGTCACAACTTGTTTTTTGTCGCCTAAATCTTTAACCTCAATGACATCACCATACTGATATTCCACACCGAGTTCTTGTGTGTGATCAAACATTTTTTGACTGATATCATACCCAGACAGTTTTCCAAGTCCGGTATAGTTTTCAACTTCCCAAGTGTTAATCATATTTCCACCTGGAGCTGCTTTTTCAAGCATTAGTGTTTTTAAGTTTGAACGTTGGGTGTAAATAGCCGCGGTCATTCCGCCAGGCCCTGCACCTATTATAATTACATCATACATTTCTTTTTCACCTCGACTAAGATTGTACACTATTTTCTTCTAAAATTTTAGTGTAATGCTTACGTTTAATAATAATGTGATTAAAAATAATTAAAATAATACCAGCTAATATCATGGCGATTGAAGTTAGTTGTGCTGCTCTCAATCCGGTTCCCCATACATAGAGCGAATCAGTTCGCATTGCTTCAATCATAAAGCGTCCAATTGAGTACCAAATTAAGTAAAAGGCAAGTAAGTCTCCAGAACGAATAAATTTCATTCGTCTTATAATAAGCACGAAAACAATTCCGACAATGTTCCAAAGTGATTCATATAAGAACGTGGGATGGTAATAATTCAAACCCTCTGGACCATTTAAAAACATGTTATCAGTAATAAATTTCGGTAAATTAAGTGTATCAGTCAAAAATGACCGTTGTGCATCCCATCCTAAGTTCTCCACACCATTTGTTGTTCCGCCAATAACGCCTCCGTGGGCTTCTTGATTAAAAAAGTTTCCCCAACGACCGAACGTTTGGCCAATCAAAAATCCAGGTGCAACTAAATCAAGTGTTTTGAATATATCCATATTTCTTTTTTTAGTGTAAATATAAGCAGCTATTAGTGCTGCAAAGAATCCCCCATGAATCGCTAGTCCTTGAAATCCACTAAAGGATCCATCACGATTAAATCCAATAATACTTGGTAAATAGTCGCTGAAACGTTCCCATTCAAATATGACATACCATAATCGCGCACCAAGTATAGCAATTGGTAAAATGATTAATAGTCCATCAATAATATCGTTACTTTTTATGCCTATTTTTTTACCTTCCATAATTCCCATAAGCAGGGCAAAAAGCACCCCTGTCATAATCATTAGTCCATATAATGGAATAGTTATAGGGCCTAGCTGTAAGGCATTTGGCAGTGCTTCAATTGTCGTATGATCCATGTAAACCACCTAATCTTTCTTCGTTTTGTTAGATATTAATGTATTTATTTTGTCGCTAAAATCTTGTGCCATGTGTGTTCCGAGCATCTGTAATCGCGTGTTCATTGCTGCGGCTTCTACAAGTGTAGATACGTTTCTAGCAGCGGTTACGGGTATTTTTGCTACAGGAATCTTTGTATCAAATACTGATTCGTAAGTACTATCTAGTCCAAGTCTATCATAGTCCACAGATTCATCCCATTTAACTAAGTCAATAAATAGCATAACTTTCTTATCTTCTTTAAAGGCGCCAGCACCAAACATTTTAACAACATTTACAATCCCAATACCACGAATTTCTAAATGTTCTTTTAAAACATCAGGACTCTCACCAATAATAGTCCCTTCATCACGTTCATATAAATCAACACGATCATCAGCAACCAACTGATGTCCACGTCTAACAAGCTCTAAAGCAATCTCGCTTTTTCCGATGCCACTTTCTCCGCGAATTAAAACACCTACACCGTTGATATCAAGTAAGGTTCCATGTACAGAAGTACGCGGGGCTAGTTTTGTGAATAAGTACTGATATAAACGACTCGCAAGTTCACTGGTTCGTTGTTCACTTTTTAAGACTGGAATATTATATTTATTACCCATATCAATAAACAATTGTGGTATTGACGCTTTTTTAGAAAATATAAAAGCTGGAGGCGAGGCTTTAAATAGTTTTTCAACACGTTCTTTTTGTTGTTCGCTATTTAACCATCCAAAGAATGTAATCTCTTTACTTCCGAATAGTTGTAATCTATGATGTTCATAAAAATCATATAATCCTGCAAGTTCAATGCCCGGTCTAGATAATTGAGGATTATCGACAATCGTTCCAATAGCCTCTTGACCGCTAACAATATCTAACTTAATATCACGTGCCAATTGTTCTATTGTTAACATAGTAATCATCTCCTAAAGACAAACTGTCTTATTAATTTTGAAATAATATATCTTGTTAATATGAATAGTCCAACAAACACCACAATACTAACTTCATCATATATAGCTACATTCTCAACAAAGACGTAAGTGTTTAATATATAAAAGATTGTTAAGTATCCGAAATAAAATATAAAACCAAACGTTTTAAGGACTACTTTGAAATGCCTCATTAGGATGTATGTTCTAAAAGCAAACTCAAGTAGCGTATAACTAAATGAAAATAATATAACGGTTAACAATGTATCAAATTCGCCGAACTGAAATACCGTTATCACAGTGTATATAACGGTCATATTTAATACGAAATAACCAAGTAGATTTAACCACGGATTGTGATGGAATATTGATCCAAATTCTATCGCTATTACATTTTTCTTACGTGGTTTTTTACCTTCTTGCTTTTTTTTCTCTTCAAGAGCCTTAATTGTTTTTAGAAGTTCCTCTAGTTTTTTTTGCTCTTTTTCGATATCTTGGTCACTTGGTTCTTTCTCTTCTTCGGTACGTTCTTGTTCATTCTGATCTTTGTTTTTATCTTCACTCAAGTCGATCACCCCAATACTTTTTTAAGATATTGTCCTGTGTAACTATCTTTATGGTTCGCAACCATTTCTGGGGTTCCTTCGACAAGTATGTAACCGCCTTGGTCGCCCCCTTCAGGACCTAAGTCAATAATATGGTCAGCTACTTTAATTACATCTAAATTATGTTCAATAATAACAACGGTTGCGCCTTCAGAAACAATGTGATCAACAACCTCTAATAATCGTTTAACATCATCAGTATGAAGACCTGTTGTTGGCTCATCCAATATATAGAATGTATCATTTGTAATGCGTTTATGCAATTCTTTTGCAAGTTTTACACGTTGTGCTTCCCCGCCTGATAGTGATGGGGCTTGTTGGCCGATTCTTAAGTACCCTAAGCCAACGTTAATTAATGTCTCTAGTTTATGACTAATTTTTGGCATATTTTCAAAGAAACCATACGCATCCTCAATGGTCATATCGAGTACATCAGCAATGGTTTTACCTTTGTATTTAACTTGTAATGTCTCTTTATTATACCGTTTCCCTTTACATGCTTCGCAAGGAACATAGACATCTGGTAAGAAATGCATTTCAATTTTCTTAACACCATCGCCACGACACGTTTCACAACGGCCACCTTTAACATTAAAACTAAAGCGTCCTTTTTGATATCCGCGCATTTTGGCTTCGTTTGTCATTGCAAAAAGATCACGAATATCATCAAAAACCCCAGTATAGGTTCCTGGATTACTTCGCGGTGTACGTCCAATAGGACTTTGATCAATATTTACAATCTTACTAATGTCTTTTGCACCTTTTAATGTGTCAAACAATCCTGTTTGGATTTTTTTACGGTTGACAACATTATGCAATCCTTTATATAAACACTCGTTAACTAGTGAGCTTTTACCGCTTCCACTTACGCCCGTAACAACCGTAAGTAGTCCTCTTGGAAAATCTACAGTAAGGTCTTTTAAATTGTTTTCTTTAGCACCGACCACAGTGAGTTTTTCTTTTCCTGGTTTTCTTCTTGTTTTAGGGACTTCGATACGTTTGCGTTTTGCCAAATAGTCTCCTGTAATACTCCCTTTAGCTGTTAATATCTCATCATAGGTTCCCTGAAAAACAAGTTCGCCACCACGTTCTCCTGCGCCTGGACCGATGTCAATGATTTGATCACAAGACATCATTGTTTCTTCATCGTGCTCAACGACAATTAAGGTATTACCAATATCGCGCATAGCTTTTAGCGATGCAATGAGTCTTGCATTATCTCGTTGGTGTAAGCCAATTGATGGCTCATCTAATACATAAAGAACTCCGGTTAATTGAGAGCCGATTTGTGTTGCTAGTCTAATTCGCTGACTCTCACCACCTGATAAAGTTCCTGCTTGTCGTGATAAGGTTAGATAATCAAGCCCGACATTTTGCAAGAATTTTAAACGTTCAACAATTTCTTTAAAGATCATTTCTGATATTTTAGTGTCTGTAATGTCTAATTCTAAGTTCTCAAAGAAAACAAGCATATCACGAATACTTTTATCTGTTAAACTTATAATATCTTCGCCACCGACTTTAACACTTAACGCTTCTGCATTCAACTTCTTTCCTTGACACTTAGGACATGTTTTCTCTGTCATTAGAGTTTCCATCCAGTCACGCATAAAACGCGATGTCGTTTCAATATAACGGCGTTCTAGGTTACGAACAATACCTTCATAATAGTCTGTTTTTTCGTGTTTAATGTTTCGTGTCTTTCCTTTAAATTTAAACTCAATAGGTTCATCTGAGCCATATAAGATAATTCCTTGTTCTTTGTCGGTTAAGTCTTTGAAAGGTTTGCGTAAATCAATTTCATAATGTTTGGCGGTAGCGACCAACTGTTTAAATTGATATGTATTGGTATTAGTCCAACCCTTGATTGCACCCTCATATGGTGACAACTCTTTATTTGGAATAAGCATATCAATATCAATCTCTTTGGTGTGTCCTAGACCGCTACAGCGGTTACATGATCCAAATGGTGCGTTAAATGAGAATAATCTTGGTTCTAATTCGCCAATACTAAAATTACAATAAGGGCAGGCAAAATGCTCACTAAAGGTGTGGGGTTCATTGTTAATTAAGACGATGACTTTTCCTTCCCCAAGTTTACTGGCGGTTTCTAAAGAGTCGTAGACTCTAGAACGGATCCCTTCGCGAAGTTTAATCCTATCAATAACGACTTCGATAGAGTGTTTTTTATTTTTTTCAAGTGTAATATCGTCTTCAATATCATGAATTTTTCCATTGATACGAACACGTATATATCCTTCTTTTTGTAGAGCTTCTAAAGTCTTTTTATGTGTCCCTTTTTGACCATGAACAACAGGCGCTAATATTTCTATGCGTGTGCCCTCATCTCGGTCAATAACTTTATCTGTCATCTCTTCAATTGATTGGCTGGTAATCTCTATACCATGGGTTGGGCAAATTGGTTTACCGATACGGGCATAAAGTAGCCGGAAATAATCATATATCTCAGTAACGGTACCCACGGTACTTCTTGGATTATTATTGGTGCTTTTTTGGTCAATAGAAATCGAAGGACTTAATCCGTCAATCGATTCTACATTAGGTTTTTCTAAGTTCCCTAAAAATTGACGTGCGTATGCACTTAGGCTTTCGACATAACGTCTTTGTCCTTCTTTATATATCGTATCAAATGCCAATGATGTTTTCCCAGAACCAGAAAGTCCTGTCATGACAATAAAACGATCCTTTGGAATCGATATATTTATGTTTTTTAAATTGTTTTCTTTTGCGCCTTTAACTACGATGTCTTTCATGTTTGTTTCACGTCCATTCAACTATAAGGATGCAGTAAGTTTCTCTTCATCCCAAATATCTATATTTAATTTTTTTGCTTTGTCTAATTTACTACCAGCTTCACTGCCAGCTATCACAATGTTTGTATTACTAGATACAGACCCTGTGACTTTACCACCACGAGATTCAATAGCTTCTTTAGCTTCTCCCCGGCTATATTTTTCTAACTTACCAGTTAATACAAATGTCATGCCATCAAATTTGCCACTTTGCGAGGTCGGACCTTTATATGTCGTATTGACACCTGAGTCTTTCAATGCTTTTAGCATGGCGACTTTGTCTTCATCATTAAAATAATCAACGACACTTTGGGCGATTTTTTCCCCAATCTCATCAATCGATACCAACTCATCAAACGATACATGTATCATATCAAAGAGTTCCTTAAATTGCATAGCTAATACTTTAGATACTTTTTGTCCTACGTAACGGATACCTAGACCAAAGAGTAAAAGTTCTAAGCTGTTTTCTTTTGATGCTTCAATACTATTTAATAATTTCTCAATACTCTTCTTACCAAATCCTGAACGGGTTTCAAGGGTCTGTTTATGATCTTTTAAACGGTAAATGTCGGGTATTGTCTTTAAATATCCTTCATTAAAGAATAGCTCAATAATGCGGTTTCCCAGACCTTCTATGTTCATAGCTTTACGTGATGCAAAGTGAATGAGTTTTTCCATGTTTTTTGCTGGACAATTGTTATTGTCACAATATAAATCAGCACCTGATTCAGTACGTTTAAGTTTTGTTCCACATACAGGACAGTTAGTTATCATCTCAAATGGAGTTTCGTTTGTCCGCCGCTCTTTAATTACAGAAACAACTTCAGGAATCACATCGCCTGCTTTTTTGATCAACACATCGTCATGTACACGAATATCTTTTTCGTATATATAATTATCATTATGTAACGTAGCGCGTGATACGGTACTTCCTTGGACATCAACTGGTTCTAGCACAGCCACTGGTGTTATTTGTCCTGTACGTCCGACTTGGAAAATAATATCATTGATGTGGGTCATAACTTCTTCAGCCTTAAATTTGTAGGCAATCGCCCATTTTGGGCTTTTTGCCGTGTACCCAATCTTTTTGTATAGGTCGCGTTCATTGACTTTGATTACTGCGCCATCAATATCATAAGGATACTCATGACGTATTGATTCAATGGTGTTGACCTCTTTTATCACGTCATCAATCGTTTTACACATTTTATGAAGGTTAGTTTTAAACCCTAAGTTTTTTAAGTGTGAAAATACCTGCATTTGTGTTTTGGTAGACTGTTCATCTTCTTCAGCTAATGTGTACACAATCATATCTAAATCACGTTTTGCGGCAACTTTGCTATCTAATTGTCGGATACTTCCTGCTGCTGCATTTCGCGGATTTTTAAAAGGGTCTTCATCTGCCTCTTTCCGTGCTTCATTAAGACGTAAAAAAGCGGCTTTATTCATATAAACTTCGCCACGAACTTCAATTGAATCATCGTTATCTAATGTCAGCGGTACACTTTTAATGGTTTTAACATTATGTGTTACATCTTCACCAATCAAGCCATTTCCCCTAGTAGCTGCTCGAACAAATCGTCCATCTTCATAGGTTAAACTCGCAGCCAATCCGTCGATTTTCGCTTCAACAACATAGGTAAAGTCGTCGGCTAATTTTTTAACGCGGATATCAAAATCACGAAGTTCGTCTTCATTAAATGCGTTTGACAAACTAAGCATTGGAATAGTGTGTTCAACTTTTTCGAACTCATCCAATATTTTACCGCCCACACGCTGTGTTGGTGAATCTTCAGTTTTATATTCAGGATATGTTTCTTCTAAATCTATTAATTCACGCATAAGTTTATCGTATTCAATGTCAGATATAGTTGGTTGATCTAACACATGATATTCATAATCGTATTGTTTAATTTTGTTTTGTAATTCTTTTATCCGTTTTTTAGCATCCATTTTATCACCTACAACTTTTCTATGGCAGCATGGTTTTTTAGTAATGTCTTAATCCCATACTCTTTACTGAAAGCAATCGTACATTGATCTCCTTGTACCGTTATAACAACACCTTTTCCAAACGTTTTATGATTTATTTTATCGCCTTTTTGAAGGTCATTTTCATTGGTTTCAAAATCGTAAGGAGACACCTCTTTTTTAGGCCTTCTAGTTGGGGTCTGTTTTAAGAACGATGGGGCTTGTTCGTGCAAGCCTTGTTTATCTAAATATTTGGGGTTTATCTCTTTAATAAATTGACTATCATGGTTCATCGTGAGTTCTCCATATAATTGACGCTGTCTTGCGTTTGTTATATAAAGTTTCTCTTTAGCCCTTGTCATTCCTACATACATTAAGCGACGTTCTTCTGCTAAATCTTTTTCGCTATCTAAGCTTCGGTATAAAGGAAACATTCCTTGTTCGACCGCAACTAAAAATACCACGTCGAATTCTAAGCCTTTAGCTGCATGTAATGTCATGAGTGTCACAACGTTTGAATCCGTGGTGTCATCATCTTGACTTTTTAAAGCAATTTCTTCTAATACATAGGTTAGTAAGTCAATTTTATCAGCGTCATCAAATACTTGTTTATTTTCTTTTAACATAGTTTTTAGCTCTTGGATATTTTCATATCTCACATCGCCCATTTCATCATGCTCAAGCATTTTTTTATATCCTGATTTAGTGACTATTTCATCCATAAAATGATTAAAATCTAGTAAAAATAAATCTTCTTTAAACTGTTCAAGCATTTTTTTAAATGTTTTAAGTTTATTAATCGCCGCACCTCTTAGTGGGTTATCCACATGATCAATGGCTTCGTAAAGACTAATATCTTCTTGGTCGGCAAACGTCGTTAAATCATCGATAGTTTTTGCACCAATACCTCGTTTAGGTTCATTGACGACTCTAGTGAAACTATAATCATCGTTCGAATTAAGAATTAACCTTAAATAAGCAACCATATCTTTAATCTCTTTGCGTTTAAAGAAACTCATATTTCCCACAACTTGATAGGGAATATTCTTTTGCATAAAAACATCTTCAAAAGTACGTGATGTTGCATTCGCACGGTATAAGACTGCAATATCTTCATAACGGTATTTGTCTCTAACTAGTTGATGTATTGTTTGCGCTACATATTCCGTTTCATCTCGATAAGTATACCCTTTGAAAAGTGTTACTTTATCGCCCTCTGCCTTACTTGAAAACAAGGTTTTATCAATACGGTTTTTGTTACATTTTATAACATCGTTCGCTGCTTTTAAAATGTGGTTAGTGCTGCGATAATTTTCTTCTAATAAAATACGTTTAACATCTTTATAATCGCGTTCAAACTTTTGAATGTTTGCGATATTTGCACCACGAAAAGCATAAATACTTTGGTCCTCGTCTCCGACAATAAAAATATTATGCCGTTCATTACTTAATAAGTTTATAAGTTCATATTGAACATTATTCGTATCTTGGAACTCATCGACTAAAATATATTGAAATAATTTTTGATAGTGGTGACGAATATCTTTGTGGTCTCTAAGTAGTTCGATAGATAATACGAGTAAATCTTCAAAATCAACTAGATTATTAGATTTAAGCTCTTGTTGATATGCAGGAAATATTCTAGAAACGTATGTTTTTAATGGTTCGGGATACACTTCTAACAGTGATTCATCAAACTTTAAATTAAGAACATGATTCTTAATTGCTCTTGGCTTAACAATTTTTGGATCATATCCTAAACGTTTAATTATAACCTTAATCATTTGTTTTGTATCGTCATCATCAATAATTTGAAACCGTTTATCATACCCTAAACGTTCGATATGATCACGTAATATGCGTGCACACATCGCATGAAAGGTTGATACCCACATCTCGCGTGTTGTTATGCCTAGTAAATCATGAACGCGATGTTTCATTTCATTGGCAGCTTTATTAGTAAATGTGATAGCTAATATATTTTCCTTAGGTACACCTAAATTAGAAATAAGGTGTGCCATACGTCTTGTTAGCACCCGGGTTTTTCCACTTCCGGCACCGGCAATTGCCATGACTGGACCTTCAGTTGTTAATACGGCTTCTTTTTGTGGTTCGTTTAAATCTGATAATAATTTATTCATTGTAATCACCTAGAATAATTATACCAAAAAAACACGGTATTTTATAGCGTTTTAACCATTTAATACTTGGACTTTATAAAGATAAAAAAGCATAAAAAAAACCAACCGAAGTTGGTTTTTATAAGCAATGCTTATAGTGATGAAATGTTTTCTGCTTGTGGTCCTTTTGCACCTTCAACGATGTCAAAAGTAACTTTTTCGCCTTCATCTAATGTTTTGAATCCTTCTTTGTTGATGTGTGAGTAGTGTGCGAAAACATCTACACCTTCATCAGTTGTGATAAATCCAAAACCTTTTTCTGCGTTAAACCATTTTACTGTTCCAGTAGTCATATATGTTCCTCCATTCTTATAATATTTCTTAAACGAAGTGCCTTTTCATAAGAATGTGCAAACATAAGTTTTTAAGTTCTTAGAAAGTACAGTGTTGCGTTTAAGTTCCTACTCTATAATACACCATTATAGAAATAATGCAAGTTATATCAGTTATTATTTTTATTAATTATCTTTTTCTCTTAAAAGAAGACTTGAGTTCAACCACACGATTGAAAACAATGTGGTCTTCTTTGGTATCTTGATCGACGGCAAAATACCCTAAACGTGTAAATTGAAAGGCTTCTGCTTCTTTAGGATTGACATCACCTTCGATATATCCTTGTTTAATGATTTTACTTTCTGGATTGACTTTTTCTTCAAAAGGGATACTAGTGTCTTCGAAATCTTCTATTAATTCATCAAACAAGCGTATTTCAGCAGTTTTTGCGGTAGAAGCTTCAACAAAATGAATGGTTCCATTTGGTTTGCGCTCATTAAAGCCTGATCCACTTTGTGTTTGTTTATCATAGGTGCAATGTAGTTCTTTAATCGAACCATCTTCATTGTAAATGACTTCATTAGCTCTAATAAAATACGCATGCATTAAACGTACTTCTAATCCTAATGATAACCGTTTCCATTTTTTATTAGGCTTTTCTTCTAAAAAGTCATCCCGTTCAATATATAACTCTTTTCCGAAATACACTTTTCGTGATCCCATTTTAGGGTTATCACGATGAAAATCTGTATCTAAATATTCTAATTCGTCTTTGTCATAGTTAGTAATTACAACTTTTAATGGATTAACAATACCCATAATGCGTCTTGCGGATGTTGCTAAATATTGTCTAACATACTCATGAAACATATCAATTTCCGTTAAACCTTGTGACTTAGGCAACCCCAACGCTTCGATAAAATTTTGAATGGCTTCTGGTGGTACCCCGCGGCGTCTTAATCCGCTTAATGTAATGAGTCTAGGATCGTCCCAACCATCCACAACACCACTATCTACTAACCGCTTAATATGGCGTTTTCCTGTTACTTGGTTAGCCATCATTAGCTTTCCAAATTCGATTTGTCTAGGCGTATTTGGCATCTCAGTATGTTTTACAAACCAATCATAAAGCGGTCGGTGATCTTCAAATTCTAAACTACACAACGAATGTGTGATACCTTCAATAGCATCTTCTAAGGGATGTGCATAATCATACATAGGGTATATACACCATTTATCTTTGGTATTATGATGGGTACCTCTTTGAATGCGGTAAATAATTGGGTCACGCATGTTCATATTCGGACTAGCCATATCTATTTTTGCACGTAAGACACGTGATCCATCTTCAAATTCCCCGTTTTTCATGCCTTCAAAAAGCCTGGTATTTTCTTCTATGCTTCTTTCACGAAAAGGACTATTTTTACCTGGGGAAGTCAAATCTCCACGGTATATTTTTATATCTTCTGGAGATAAGTCGCAAACGTATGCTAGCCCTTTTTTTACCAATAGCATTGCGCGTTGATACATTTCATCAAAATAATCACTTGCGAATAGTAAATGCTCCCATTCACATCCAAGCCAAGCAATATCTTTTTTAATCGTTTCTACAAATAAACTATCTGCCTTAATTGGATTCGTATCATCGAAACGCAAGTTAAAATACCCGCCATAATCTTTAGCCATACGATAGTTTGTAAGAATTGCACGTGCATGACCAAGATGCAATGAACCGTTTGGTTCTGGAGGGAAGCGTGTAATGACTTTATCATGTTTTTTGGTTTTTAAATCTTCTTCAATTATTGAACGTATAAAATTGCTGTGTGTTTCCATTATTATCACCAAATCTTTCATACACCATTATAAAGCAATTTAATGGTTTTGCAAATTAAAATGTTACCAATTATACTCATCACTAAATGTATCAACTAAAGTTGGATCCATTGTGTCTCCAAAGGTTTCTTTAAATGTATCTTGTGTTGTTTCATCTAGTTGATCGTAGTATTCAAACATTGTATTGACATCTTCTTCGGTGACGGTGCCGCCTTGATCTAATGTGTCTTGAATAGATTCAACTTCATTGTATAAATCTTGTTCAGGTCCTTCTGTTGAGGTATCTAAAACAGTATCTAAATCGGTTAATAAATCAGAATCTGTGAAGGCATCATTCAAAGCATCACTAAAACCATCTAATAATTGTTGTAACTGATCATCGGTGGCTGTGATATGAACGCGTAAGCCTTCATTAACAATCTCGACTTGATCAACACTTACAGTTCCAGCTGCACTACCATCTTCTATTAACTCTGTTAATAAACTTGTATCAATTTCTAAATCACCATTCTCATTAACACTACCAAATGGAAATTCTCCCATTGCTTTCATTGCTTCTTTGAACGCTTCTAGTTCAACGATTTCTAAATATTCTTTATCTGGTTCTTCTCCTAATGTTACTTCGGTAAATTCTAAGACATATACTTGGTCTGTCGATTGTTCTGTATCGTCTGCACGAATTAATAAAAGAGATTTGATGCCGTCAATATTAAATAATCCTTTAACGTTAATATATACGCCATTATCACCAGTTCTAAACTCGAACCAAATAGCTTCTAGACCGATGGTAATTGTTTGTGGGGTTCCGCTACCATCTTCATATTCAAATGTCTTTTGTGCATCTCTGAATCCATCCATTTCGTAATAAACAATTTTATTAAAGGTTTGTTCTGTGATTGTAAAATACGTTTGATCAGTTAACGCCATATTAAAGATGAACTGTTCAAACTGATTTTCTAAGTGTGTGTTATAATCAAACACGGTTTCGTCAATCGTCTCTGCAGAACGCATCTCATGAAGGTAAGTAGGGATATCTTTATCGGGACCATTTCTTAGTGTGCTTAGTTCAAAAAATACCGTTATCATATCTGGTTTTACATCAAAGATAAGCATTTCCTCATCAAAAATCACACCAAGCACTTGGGCTGCTAATTGTATTGTACCATCATTTTCATTACCTTCTTCTATATATGTAACCACATCAGATTTTTCTAATGTATATACAAAGTCAGTCGTATCAAACGTTCCAAATGGTAAAGCGTTGCTTACATCAATACCTTCAAAGGTATTGATGATTGCTGATAAAATGCCTTTAGGAATTGGCATATTGCCTAAACGTATCTTATCTAATTCTAATCTATATTCACCATTGTCACTATCATCAACAAATGCCAAATCAACTTTAAGTGCCGTATTATATGTTAATACGCTTGTTTCTAATTCAAGTGCCACATTTGCGGTAATATTATCGTTTGCTAAGTCAATCCATATTCCTAATAAGCGCGCTGTTCCAAAGCCAACCTCTTCTTCCATAATATACATACAAGAGGCATCGCTACAGGTCTCACTAGGTAAATAATCTGGATTAATACCTGGGTTTTCAGCATCTCCACGTATAGAATTAAAAATAAGCGTATTTAAAACATCTTCACTTATTTCTAAGTCAAAATCCTTTTCTATATCACCTTTAGATGACTCTAAGGCGATAGATAAGTCTTCGTAAAGCATATGTTCAGCATTTACATCATCGTTGTATAAGTCAGTGGGTAATGCATCTTTTGTTCCACCGTCGTGCATAATTCCTAAAAGTATTGCGGGAATTCCAATAATAATAAATGCTGGGATTAAAATGATTAATAATAATTTTTTCATAAAGAAACACGCTCCTTTTATACTATCTATCTTTAGTATACAAAAAGCGTGTGTATTTTTTATGAATTATACGAATAAATCTTTATTTCGTTAAATCAAGTCGTGGGTATCCGTTTAATACAAAACCATGACTGGTTGGATCTTGTTGATATTGATAATATCCTGCAATACTAATCATTGCTGCATTATCCGTACAATATTTAAACGGTGGTATTAACACGGGTACATCAGTAAACACATCAAACACATCAGTTCTTAACTTGCTATTAGCGGCAACGCCACCAGCAATCATAAACATTTTTGCATCGGAAGCATCTACAGCCGAACGCGCTTTTTCTAATAACTGCTTTATAGCAGCGTCTTGAAAACTTGCACACATATCTGCTACGCGAACATCTTCGCCCTTCATTTTTAATGTATTTAATGTGTTGATAACATGGCTTTTAATTCCACTATAACTAAAATCAAATGGACTATCTAGATTTACATGTGGCATCGGATATGTTGGGCTACCTTTTTTTGATAATGCATCAATTTTCGGACCACCAGGATACCCTAAACCTAATACCCTTGCAATTTTATCATATGCCTCACCAACGGCATCATCTTGGGTTTCCCCAAGTTTTTTAAAAGAGAAATGTTCGGTCATAAGAATCAGTTCGGTATGACCACCTGATACAACTAAGCATATCAGTGGAAACTGCATATCGCCTTCTATTTGATTCGCATAAATATGTCCAGCGATGTGATGCACACCAATAATTGGAATAGTGTGAGCAAAAGCAAACGCTTTAGCAGCATTAATCCCTGTTAATAAACTCCCAACTAATCCAGGCCCTTTAGTAACCGCAATTAAATCAATGTCTTTTGGGTCAATATTGGCCTGTTTTAAGGCATCATCAAAAACAATGGTGATTCCCTTAATATGTTCTCTTGAAGCAACCTCGGGAACGACACCACCAAACTGGGCATGGATATCAATTTGACTAAGCACAACATTACTAAGAATTGTTTTACCATCCTTACTAACACTTACACTTGTCTCATCGCAACTACTCTCTACACCTAATACGATCATTGTAATACTCCTAACTGTTTTTCCATCAATAATGCATCTTCACCATTTGGATAGTAATTTTTTCTTGTTGCTACTGTCTTAAAATCAAATGCCTGATAGACATTGAGTGCCGGAATATTTGATGGCCTAACCTCTAAGGTTATCGATGCAACAGCAGCATTCTCACAATAATCAATCATCGCTTTAATAAGCGATTTCCCAATGTTTTTATTGCGGTAGTTCTCGTGAACAAAAATATTTAATAATTCGGCATTTGGCTCAGTAATCCAAAAGCCAATATACCCAACACGCTTATGGTCTAACAATGCCACAAAATAATGCGCCATATCATTATAAAGCGCCTCATTCATAATTGTTTTTTTATCAATTTTAGTTCCAAGCACAATGGACTCAGCTTCGGTCAAAAAATGAATATCTGACATATCTAACTTACGAATGTTTAGCATGATTATCCTCTTGATTTCTATTTGATACTTTATAGAGCACCATTTGTGACACATATATTACCGAAAGTAATACCCCAATATAAATTGTCTGATTTGGAAATATCATCGCCACATGGTCGGGAATATATGTGATAAACCAATAGTTAACAGGATTGTCCGCATTAATTGAGGTTAACAAGATATTTAAATGAAAAATAACCGGGGCCACAAGCAACACCATAATAA
>CAZXSS010000005.1:14305-20112 GCA_964643385.1 uncultured Candidatus Izemoplasmatales bacterium | reverse complement strand
GTTAACAAGATATTTAAATGAAAAATAACCGGGGCCACAAGCAACACCATAATAAAGGTTTTATATGTTGCTCTTAAACTAACTCTAAATCCGTATGCTTTGAAATAATATAAAGGAATCATAATGATTGTCATATGAATTAAAATGAAATGATAATAACGAATATTGTAGTATGGAAATCCATAACTAAAAGGAACTAGTAAGGCCATAAATCCACCTAAGACCCCAAAAAAGAAAACAAATTCAAAGATTCTTTGACTATTTGTTTTAAGTAATGCTAAGTTCATTAATACTGCAAAACTACATATATGAAGCGGAAATGAAATTTCTCCGGCAAACCAATTGTGAAGGTGGTAAATTATTTCTAATGTCAATAACCAAATAAATGCAATATTACGTATTTTTGCTTCATGCTTGCTATTATAAATAACATGCGAAAATTGCAGTGGTAAAAAAACTGCTAAAATACCAAAGCCTATAAGCATGTAATGATGCCAAGTAAAAAGCCTAACTGCTTTGTCAGGATCAATTACATACCCAAAGAAATTTTCTAACATGCCGCATCATCCCTAATTAATATTTAAGATTTTTTTCTGCTTCAGTCTTACGTAAGTAAATAGGCGCCAGTTCATGAATATTTTGAACTTCTTCTAATAAGTTACTATGAAACAATTTTACCATGTTCGGTTTACCTTCTGTTTGTTCAAAATCATATTCTTTGTCTTCTTTATATATCTCTAAAGCATCATAAACATCATCATAAAGATATTCAACTGTATCCTTAGTTACTTTATATGTACCTATAAAAGCATGTTTTCGTCGTGCATCTATCCATGCCATCACAGTCCCTGGTTTACCTGCACTAGCCAACAAAGCTAAACTACTTATTGTATACACTTTTATATTTAGACTATACCCTAGCATCTTTGCCACAACAACGCCAACACGCACGCCTGTATAGCTTCCTGGACCAACCCCAACAATAATGCGGTCAATCACTTCTGGCTTTATTTCATGTCGATTAAACATTTTTTGCAATTCATCCATTAAGGTTACTGAATGATCGTTATGGCCTTTTTGATATATTTCTTCAATTACCTTATCATCATCAAAAAGTCCAATATATAAATAACTCGTTGCGGTATCAATGACTAAGCTTTTGAATAATGGGTTCATACTTACCACTTCCTTCAAGCGTTACAACGCGTTTAGTGTCCTCAATAAATCGGATGTGCATTTTCAAAAAAGACTCTGGCATACTATCAATAATATATGGATACCATTCAATAACAGATACCCCATCAGAATAAATATACTCTTCAACATTAGGGTCGCTATAAGCGCCTTCTAATCGATACGCATCAACATGATTTAAGTCCATACGTCCTTGATAGTGTTTCATAATAGTGAACGTTGGCGAATTGATATGAGCCTTCACGCCTAGGGCTTCGCCAAAAAACTGGGTAAACGTTGTCTTCCCAGCACCTAGATCCCCTTCAAGCCCTAACGTGAAGCCGGGAAATACATGTTTGGCTAAAAATCTAGCCAACGCCTTCATCTCACTAAGGCTGTCAATCGTAACAATTTTAATCATTGTGTCACCTTTTTCTTTGTCGAATACCGATAAATTATATCATATTTTTACTAATCATACAGTAAAAAAGTCCTTTGTGCTATAATATGATTACGAACATGCTGAAAGGATGGTCCCTATGACAATTATACTATATAATCCATTATCTAAAAACCGCAAATCAAAACGAACTGTTAAAAAGCTTGTGGATTATTATAAAAAACATAACCTTCCTTTTAGAATTAAAAGTTTATTAAAAATTCATGATTTAGAAAACTATTTAAATGAAACCCCAACAAATATTAAGATTATTTTACTCGGCGGCGACGGCACGATTAATACCTTTATAAACAATACCATGCAAATTCCGTTAACCCATGACATAAGCTTAAAACCGACGGGATCTGGCAACGATTTTTTGCGAAGTTTACGTAAACAAAGACCAAGATACCAATATATTATGAAAATGCAAACAAATGCCATCACACGCTATTTTATTAACGGTTCAGGAATGGGGATTGATGGGCTAATCGCAAACTATGTTAATAAAGCCAAACGAAAAAATCGCTTTAATTATTTTAAAAAGACGTTAAAAGCTTTATTTATATATAAGCCGAAATTTATGAATGTTACCATTGATAACAAAGCATATCATTTTAAAAAAACCTATCTTATCAATGTCAATAATGGAATGTATATAGGTGGGGGCATGAAGTTAAGTCCAAACGCTGTGCTAGAAGAAGATAATTTTGATGTTGTTATTATTCATGGTATTCCCAAAGTGTTTATTTTTCTTATCTTCTTAAGTGTCTATCTAGGACTTCATACATTTTTTAAACGTTATGTCTTTTACAAAAAAGCAACCTACGTAAAAGCAACCATGCATCATAAAGAAGTGGCCCAATGCGATGGCGAAACATTTCCTAATACACAATATATTGAAATCACATCGACTCACAAACGCGGGAGTTTCAAAGTGTATTAAAAGTGTTTTCTACAAAATATTATGTAGAAAACACTTTTTTTTATTTAAATCGTTTTTTAATGGCTTTTGTTGCTTCTTCAAATCCTGGTTTTTCAAGCAATGCAAACATGTTTTTTTTGTATGCTTCTACACCTGGTTGGTTGAATGGGTTAACCTCTAAAACGTAACCACTTAAAGCGCAAGCAAGTTCATAGAAATATAATAAACTACCAAGATGATAGGCATCTAAACGAGTTAGCTCAATGACAATACTTGGCGTACCACCATCTTGATGGGCAAGTAATGTCCCTAGCATAGCTTGTTTATTGATGTAATCGATTGATTTGCCTTGTAAGTAGTTGAGACCATCTAAATTACCTTTATCAGCTTCAACTTGAAGTTCACTTAGCGGTTCCTTAATTGAAACAACTGTCTCAAATATATGACGTTCACCTTCTTGAATATATTGCCCTAAAGAATGAAGGTCTGTGGTGAATCCAGCGCTCGCTGGAAATAACCCCTTGTTTTCTTTTCCTTCACTTTCTCCAAAAAGTTGTTTCCACCATTCTGCAACATATTGAAGTAATGGTTCATAATGGATAAACATTTCAATCTTTTTCCCTGAATCGTACAATGCATGTCTCATGGCCACATAACGATAAAGGTCTTCGTTATCACCGACTTCACTAGCACTAAGCATATCTTTAGCACCCGCGAGTAGTAATTCAATATTATGTCCAGCACAGGCAATTGGTAATAATCCAACAGGTGTAAAAACACTATAGCGTCCACCTACATTATCATCCACAACAAAGGTTTCATAACCTTCTTGATCTGCTAAGCTTCTTAAGGCCCCTTTACTCGCATCAGTAGTTGCCACAATGCGTTTCGCAGCTTCAGCTTTTCCTAATTTATCTTCAAGCATCGTTTTAAATATTCTAAAAGCTATTGCTGGCTCTGTAGTGGTCCCTGATTTACTAATAACGTTTATTGAAAATGATTTATCATTTAAATACCGTTTAAGCGAAGCGATGTATGCCGCTGATAAATGGTGCCCTACAAAGATAATTTCCATATCTTTTTTATTAAAATATCCATCAAGAGCGGTAATAACAGCTTGAGATCCTAAATATGATCCGCCAATCCCAATAACAAGTAATACGTCGCTATGTTCCTTTAAACGTTTTGCCGTTTTTTTAATTTTTAGAACCCGATCATCCATTTCTTGAGGTAAAGTATGCCACCCTAGAAAGTCACTACCTTGACCTGTTTTATTGCGAATGGTATCGTGTGCTTTTTTAATCTTATCAGTCCATGAGTCAACACTACTTTTATACTTGCTATTTACATACTGTGCATCTACGTTTATTGTTTTCATCGTAATTCCTCCATTCATTTCGCTTATAAATTTTACCATATATTTATAGAAAACTCTAACAAAAAACAGCGAATTATTCGCTGTTTTTGTCATAATAGTCATCAATCCATTGTTGTAACTGGTTTTTCAAAGGTGTGAATCCGTCTTTTAACTTAATACGGTAACGTTTCTTTCGTTTATGAAGACTTTTAAAGCTTAAAGAGACTTTGTTCCCCTCTTCAATACTAAGTACTTTTAAATCAATAACATCGCCAACATTAACATAATCTTTAATATCACGTACATAGCGGTCACTAAATTCAGAGATATGAATTAGACCAGTATACGCATCATCAATTTTTACAAACGCACCGTATGGTTTAATCGCAGTAATTTCACCCTTTATAATAGAGCCTTCTTTCATGATTAAACACCTCGGTTTTAACTATCTACAGTATATCAAAATTTGATAAAATTACAATGTTTTTAACCCAAATAAAAAAACCACTATACAGTGGTTTCTAGTCTGCGTATCTGTGTGCAATTGAACTAGCTGCTGCTGCAGCAATGGCACCTACAATATCATCTAAAAAGGTATTGCATCTACCCGGTTCTTTACCTTGTTCATCAAGCATTTTGATTATTTTAGGTTTTACTTTATCAACATATCCAAAATTCGTAAATCCAATTGATCCATAAACATTGACAATAGCAAGGGCTAAAACTTCATCGATACCATATAAAGGTTCATCGTTATTTAACATGCTTAATAATGGTTCGCTTAATAGATTTTTTTCTGCAAGGATATCAAGTTCAACCCCTGTGAAAATCGCATGTTGGACTTCACGTTTCATAACAACCCGTTCTACGTGTTCTAAGCATGCATCGAATGTAAGGTCGTTAATGTATTTATTTTGTAAATCAAATGTAATTTCCGCAATATCTTTTAACATAACACCACGTGATTTTAGCATGTCTACAACTGAATTATATTTTTTGGAGTCATCTAGTCTTGTTTCTTCGTTTGCAAATTCACTCATGGTATCACCTTTTTTTACTTTAGATTTGTTCTACACCTATGATGCCAGGAACTTCTTCTAAGAGAATGGCTTCTACCCCGTCAGTTAATGTTGTATCGATTGCGGCGCAGCCTACACAGGCTCCAAGCATTTGAACATATACAATACCATCTTCATACTTCACAAATTTGATATCGCCACCATCACGGTTGATATAAGGTCTAAGTTTTTCAATTACTTCTTGGGCTTGTGCTGAAATCATTTTATCATCCATATCGTACACCTCTTTCATTTGCATTCACATTATACAACATTCGCCATAAAAGATGCATTAATATGCTAAATATTTCAAATAAACATTAAGCGTTATTTTTCAGTTTCTGTAAAGTCTTTGTCGTTAACTCGTTTCAATACAAAATACGGGGCGTTAGGAACGCATGATTCCATTAAATAATCAGGTATTGTGTGCTTGTTTTTTTCGGTGAACCCTTTAAACCGCAGCATTTCCGAACTGTAATCGCCAACAATATAATCATATTTATCGAGATAATCAACATAGCGGTCGTTAAAGGCAGCAACTTCAAGTGCCTCGCGGTAATTTTTTATAATTTCAAAGTTTCCATGGTTTGTTTCTAGCATCGTTATCACTCCGTTTCGTTACTAAAACTACAGCTTCACATACAATCAGCTGGTTAGTCCCAATTAGCCCTCGTTTTTCTCCGGTGGTTGCTTTAACGCTAATCCGATCTATTGATATATCTAATAGCTGTGAAATGGTATTTCTTATTTTGTCAATATAATCTCTTAGTTTTGGTTTTTCTAAAAAAATCATTGTATCTATATTGTTAATTTGGTAGTGTTTTGATTTTATCATGTCATGGACAAATTGCAATA
>CAZXSS010000005.1:6161-14205 GCA_964643385.1 uncultured Candidatus Izemoplasmatales bacterium | reverse complement strand
AACATCATCTCCAATAAATCAATATCTTCTTTTGTTGTTAGTTTAATATTCTTTCGGTGCCCCAAGACTACATGTGCTTTAACATTAAGTACAGCATCTAAAAGTGTTATATCACATGTGTATTCTTCATTACCTTTCTTTTTATATGCTTCTTGTATAACGGATGTTGAAAATCCTTGTGGCGTTTGCATTGCCATTAACTCATTACGATCTAATGTGCTCAAAAACATACCATTTTGAACGCGTTTGACAGTATCATAAATGGGCACGGCTAAACTAGCGGCTTTTCCATCGTTTAACGCGAGGAGTAAGCGATTAATCATATCTCTATCTAAACAGGGTCGTGCGCCATCGTGAATTAAAACGACATCTTCTTTTACATGCTTCAAGCCACTATAAACACTGTCTTGTCTTAGTATCCCACCTAGCACTATTTCATCTACAATATTGTTATACTTAGACACGAGATTATCTTTATCTTTTTTATTAACAACCAATATAATTTGTGTACACCGATCGTCACGTTTAAAAAAGTCTATACTGTACTCAATAAGGGGTTTTCCTAGTATTTTAGTTAATACTTTATTATAGCCTAACCCCGTACGTTTTCCTTCGCCCGCAGCAACAATAATAACTGAATATGTCATATAATCACTCCTTGAGGATACGAGATTCTGTAATCACTACATCGCATGGTTGATCATGGGATTCTTTGGGTATACTATCTAATAAAAACAATTCAAAACAGACTCCAATACTTAACCCCTTATATCGGCTCAATAAATCGTCATAATATCCTTTTCCATAGCCAATTCGATATCTATCTTTGTCAAACACCAATCCTGGAACGATAATAGCATCAAGCTCATCAAGGGAAGTTATATCATTGTGTGTGGGAACCGTTGTATGAAAAGGTGCAGGTTGATATGCACCGCGGTCTTGGTAATAAACTATACCATCTGTTCCTACTTTCGGTAGATGGGTGTCAAACATTTCTTTAAAATCTAAAAAATCAACTTCTTTTCTCATTGGATAATAAATGCCCAGTGTTTTTATATTGTGTCTTTTTAAAAATGTTTTTACTTTATCTTTAAGCATCATTGTAAATAACTGATGCATTTTATCATCTAACATCTTACGTCTTTTAAGAAAGGTAGTTCTAAGGGTTTCTTTGTCCATATTATCCTCCAATTATAAAATAGTTTTCAGTTGTTTCATCATTAATGGCAATATCCAATGCTTTGTGGGTTCTTTTCACAATTTCATCAAGTGGTTCTTCAAACATCGTGATTTTTTGAATTCCGAAATGTGGATAAATACTTTGACTAACGTTTCCAAAGGTCATTTTAAAGTTCAATAAATCTCCACCTTGTGATAGTGCACGCTCTAAAATATTGTATTTACGTTCATCTTTTATAATCATTGCAAAACGAATACCAGTGAGTCTAAAAATGCTTTGTTCGTCTTTAACGAAATTATAGCGTAGTTTATTCAAAAACTCTCCCATCATTAAATCTCCGATATCGCGACCGTATTTTTCATTTACTTTAGGAATCGTCGTTAACTCAAAAAAGATAATGTAATATGGTTTCTTTAACCTATTTAATGTCTGAAGATTTTCAAGAAAAGTTTGGTCGATAGGCAAACTATTTAACATTTCAACTTCTGTTTCAGGATAACGTTTTACATCTAGTGATTTCATCGTTGAGATAATCATTGAACGATCTTCATAATAGACAATATAACCACGTTCTTTAATCCAAATATAGCCATTTCCCACATTATATCGATAGGTTGTTTCATAATGTGGATGTTTTTTATTAAGTTTAGCCAATAGCTTTTGAAACCCATGAATATCATCATGATGAATCTTTTTTTCATATGCTAATTGTGTGAACTCATTTGATGATGTTTCAAGCATCTTTTTGCACGGTTCAGTTATAAACATATTTCCATCATCACTACGAAAGATAATACCATCTTTTTGAAGTTCAATAAGAGCAATAAATCGTTTACGTAATGACTCGGAACTGGTGGTCAATTGTTTTAACTCTTTTTTAAGTGCCTTAATTTTAATTTTACTATTGTCCTTTTTTGATAAGTCTCTAGGTACAAAAAATAATAGAGTCATGGCAAAGCCTAAATATAGTGCACTGGATAAAATAATAAAATCAATATCATATAGTTCAAGAATATCAAATAAAACAAATGCAGTGGCTACAATGAAAAAAAGTAAGACATCAATGTCTCCTTTTTTTGTAACAACGCGTTTGGTTATCACCAGTAAAAACCAAATAGCGGCTATTATTAGTAAATTATAGGATTCTAAAATCATGCACATCCCTCAATTTCTAATTAGTTTTGTAAGTATTTTTCTAAGTAAAGTAATAAAGAATCTTTACTTATATCTTGATCTAGATACCCGTTAAGGGCAACACTAATATACCCTGTTTGTTCACTGACAATAATTGTCAAAGCATCAGTCACTTCACTGATACCGATTCCTGCACGGTGACGAGATCCTAGATGCTTGGGAATATCTGGGTTTTCACTAGGTGGAAAATAGGTTCCTGCAGCCATAATCTTATTGTTTTTTATAATAACCGCACCATCATGAAGGGGGGTTTGAGGAATGAATATTGATGACAACAATTCACCATTCAAAGGTGCATCTATTTGGAATGCTTGTTTAATATAATCATCTAATGCTACGTTACGCTCGAATGTTATTAACGCGCCAATTTTACGTGTAGCTAGATAATCAACAGTTCGTAATACCTCAACTTTCACATCTTCTTCAATGACATTGGACAGTAGCAAACCTGTCTTTACTCCAAAAAATCGAAGACATAAGCGAACTTCTGTTTGAATCATTACAATGAGAACACTTGTAAGTGGAATTAGTTTAATTAAGAGTATCCAAATTGAATCTTTTAGGGGGTTCGACAGGACTAAAAAAAGGACACTGCCATATAATAAAACTACAAACAGCTTTAAGGTTCTATACACATTAGTTTTAATTTTTGGTTTGACCAAAGTAGCAAAAATGCTTAGTCCATAAAGGTGTAATATTAATATGTCTAGTGCTTGCATATGCGAACCTCCTTTGATGTCTATCTACCTTAAATTATAACACATTACTAGGTTTTTTTCGCGGAATGTAAAAAAGATACTATAAAATTTAACAAAAAGAAAATTAGACCCAGCCTTGGCGACATAATCCATATTTCACACACAACTAAAAATGTCAAGTACTACCATTTTGCACATAATTAAATTATAATGATAATTACAACTAATATGCGGAGGTAATATCATGAAACAGTATTCTAATAATTACATCACACGGTTAAACAAAGCAATCAATGAACATTTTACTCATTTGTTCCCTATTACTGATAACATGACACTGTCATTAGAAGGGGTATCGCGGTTGGTAATGTTAGATCGTTATACACAAAAAGACTTAACACTTGAAACATTAGCTGAGGGTGACCTAATCATTACCATCGTCAAAGATGATCCGAAATTTCCAGCAAGAGGGATAGGATGGGTTCAAAGCATAGATAACGATAATGTAACAATTAAAGTTGAAGATGAATTTTTAGCAAGTGCAGAAGATGCCGATAAAAATGGTATTATTACACGTAGAAAAAGCCAAGTTGACAAACCTTTAGAACTTTTTTATGAACAAATTGCTAAACGATTGTCTGCGCATCTTGGTGAAGATGAGAGCACATCTATACAAGAAGCTTTTTATCATGAAGTTGCATCACAAAACTTAGTTCCTGCTGGTCGTGTCTTGTTCGGTGCAGGCTCAAAAACAGAAGTGACCTATTTTAATTGTTTCGTTATGCCTTTCATTCATGATTCACGCGGCGGTATTAGTGACCACCGAAAACAAGTTATGGAAATCATGTCACGTGGTGGTGGTGTTGGGACAAATGGCTCTACATTGCGACCTAAAAACGCGCTTGCTAAGGGTGTAAATGGTAAATCAAGTGGTGCGGTTAGTTGGCTACATGATTTATCAGAGCTGACACATTTAGTTGAACAAGGTGGCTCTCGGCGTGGAGCGCAAATGATTATGCTTGGTGATTGGCATCCTGATATTATTGATTTTATAATCTCAAAAATGCAAAATCCTAAAGTTTTACAATTTTTAATTGAAACTATCAAAGAACCCGCTATTGTTAAAGCTGCAAAAAACAAACTTAAGTTCGTTCCTTTAAGTGATGAAGAAGTAGAGATTAACGAATATATTTTAGAAGCTTCTAAGCAATCATCTAATGTTTTTTCAAAACGTATTGTAGATACTGCTTTTGAACGTTTAAATAAAGGCGGACATTACGAAGTTAATAACCCCGAATTCTTAAGTGGCGCAAATATTTCTGTTGCGATTACTAAGGAATTTATGCAAGCCATTGAAAATGATGATGATTATGAATTGCGTTTCCCAGACATTGATAATTATAATGACGAACAAAAACGCATCTATGATGAAGAATGGCACAATGTTGGTGATGTTAGAGAATGGGAAGCAATGGGTCTTCCAGTAAAAACACACTACACATTGAAAGCAAAAGAGTTATGGAACTTAGTTAACATTTGTGCCACTTATTCTGCTGAACCTGGTATTTTCTTTATTGACAATGCCAATGAAATGACAAATGCTGTTGGCTATGACCAAAAGGTTGTCTGCACCAACCCATGTGGGGAACAACCACTTGCACCGTACTCTGTCTGTAATTTAGCTGCTATAAATTTATCACAGATGGTTGATCATAATAAAAAAGATGTGGATTGGGATAAACTCAATAATACGATTGAAGTGGCTGTTAGATTACAAGATAACGTTATCGATAAAACGCATTATTTCTTGGAAGAAAATGAAAAACAAGCGCTAGGCGAACGTCGCATTGGTTTAGGTGTTATGGGACTTCATGACTTACTCATTTGGTGTAATCGTACTTATGGTAAGAAAGATGGTATTGAGCTCGCTGATAAACTATTTAAATTCATTGCAATTAAAGCTTATGAAACAAGTATTGAATTGGCTAGAGAAAAAGGCCCTTTCCCGTTCATGAAAACACAAGAAAATAGAGAAAAGTTCATACAAAGCGGGTACATGCAAAAAATGCCTGAACATATTAGAGAAGGCGTTTTAAAACACGGTATTAGAAACTCGCATCTGTTGACTATCGCTCCTACTGGATCGACTGGGACCATGGTTGGCGTATCAACTGGTCTAGAACCGTATTTTGCGTTTAGTTATTTCAGAAGTGGTCGTTTAGGACGTTATATTGAAGTAAATGCCCCAATTGTTGAACAGTATCTAAAAGCATATCCTGGCTATTCTAAAGACAATCTGCCAGAGACATTTGTTAGTGCTATGGATTTACCGCCTGAAGCACACGTTGATATGCAATGTACTATCCAAAAATGGGTTGATTCATCAATTTCAAAAACCGTTAATGCACCTAAAGGCTATTCTGTAGAAGAAGTTGAAGACGTTTATTCACGACTTTACAAAGGTGGCGCTAAAGGTGGTACAGTTTATGTTGATGGATCACGTGATTCACAAGTATTAAATCTTACAAAAGAAGACACAAAAGAAACATCGAACCCTAAACAAGTAGCAATTGATGAGCTCGGTGTAGAACTTGAAGATGAAATAAAAGAACCAAAAGAGACTAAAACAAAAGGCTTAAGAAGCGATCGTCAAGACCGTAATATCGGTGTTGATGCTGGCGATATATGTCCAATCTGCTTAGAAGGTACAGTCGAAAATCTCGGTGGATGCCATACATGTACAAACTGTAACGCACAACTTAAGTGTGGTTTATAAAGAAGCGTATTTTTACGCTTCTTTTCTTATTTTTATTACGACAAAAATAAAAACATGCTATAATAAAAGTAAGCCTTTCCACAATAACAGGATTCAAGCATCAAAATATATAAAAAAATCACAAATATAAGGAGATGTTCATGAAAGAGTTGTTAGGAGAGAAAGTCGAAGTAGTTATTGACCGCCCCTTAGGAAGTGTTAATCCTAATCATGGAACTATTTACCTGGTAAATTATGGATTTTTGCCCAAAACATTCGAACATGAAAAGGAAATTAAAACTTACGTCCTTGGGGAGTTTGAGCCGCTCAAAAGCTTTACTGGATATGTGATTGCAGTCATTCATAGAGTTACTGAAAATGTGTGTAAGTTGGTTGTTGCTAAAGAACAAAACCAATATACAAAAGAACAAATTGAAGCGTTGACAGAATTTAAAGAGAGATTCCATCAATCAAAGGTGATTGTGGAATAAAACTAAACAAGCTTTAAATTTACGGGAAACCGCTAAATTTAGGGCTTTTATTTTCACATAACTAGTTTAAATTACGTAATAATCATGCTATAATAACAATAAGAGGTGACGTATATGAAAAAAGCAGTGTTAATAGGGTTAGATCATTATAAAGGTAAAAAGATTTCCATCTATATGGATGAACTAAAAGCATTAGCTAATACATTACATATCGAAACGGATGAGATTTTCGTGCAAGATAGTAAACTTGCAACGGCGAATTACCGTATTGGTACAGGAAAAATCGAAGAAATAAAAATGTATATAGATGCTAATGATATTGATCTTGCTATTTTTAATGAAGAATTAACGGCTAGTCAAATTAGAAACCTTGAAGACGCGCTCAATATTCCTGTAATTGATAGAACATTATTAATCCTAGACATTTTTGCAAAGCGTGCAAAAACAAAGGAAGCCATGTTACAGGTAGAAGTCGCTCAACTTAAATATATATTACCGCGCTTAAAAGCATTGAGCGCGTCATTTGAACGCCAACAAGGTGGCATAGGTTCAAGAGGACCAGGTGAAAAGAAAATCGAGTTAAACAGACGAAAAATCGAACAAGAAATACATAAACTTGAAAAAGCACTTTCACAAATTGTCGATGTTCGTCAAACTAATCGTAAAAACCGACAAAAGTCATTGATTAAAACAGTCGCAGTTGTTGGCTATACTAATGCTGGTAAAAGTACATTAATGAACAAGCTATTAGAAGAGGCCAATGCTGATGAAGCTTATAATGTAAAAGTAAAAAATCAGCTTTTTGCTACTTTAGAAACGACAACCAGACGAATAGAACTGCCAAATACAAGACCATTTATTTTAACAGATACCATAGGGTTTATTTCTAATCTTCCCCATGAACTTGTTGATTCTTTTAAATCAACATTAGAAGAAATAAGCGAGGCAGATTTATTACTTCATGTAGTTGACTTTTCGAATCCCTATTACATTGATCAGATTTCAACTACCAATAAAGTATTAAAAGAACTAGGTGCAAATCAAATAGAAACCCTTTATGTATTCAATAAACTTGACCTCACAAAAGAAACATTACCATTTGGATTTACACCAAATGTTAAAGTTTCTCTAAAAGATGATATAAATATCGATGAACTATTAGAAAAAGTCCATCAACTCCTTAGTAAAGATGATAAAATAGTTACTTATAAAATTCCTTTTGATAAAGGTGAAATCATTAGTGTTCTATCTGATTATAGTCATATCTTAAAAAAAGATTATACAGAAGAAGGCACCGTTATTAAAGCATTAGTTTCTAATACATTAAGACACCGTTATCAAGACTACGAAATATAAAAAAAAGGCACAATGAGAATTAAAATCATTGTGCCTTTTTTAAGCGTTTATAATATATTTCTAGTATAGTATATAACTCATCAAGTGTTTTAGCTCCAGCAACTTCACGTTTTACATAACTTGCATGTGGCATGCCTTTTATATACCAAGGAACATGACCTCTCATCTCAAGTACAGCAAGTTTTTCTCCTTTTAACTCCGCAAGTCTTTTTGCATGCTCTTTGACAGTAGAAAACCGTTCTTCTAATGAAACCTCATGATTATATTCGCCCGTGTTTAAATAATCAATAGTTTGCTTAATCAACCAAGGATTTCCTAATACACCTCGACCTATCATTACAGCATCACATCCTGTTTCATCAAGCATCCG
>CAZXSS010000005.1:0-6061 GCA_964643385.1 uncultured Candidatus Izemoplasmatales bacterium | reverse complement strand
AGATCAATTGTAACAACATTTTTTTGTTTAGATGCAATCTTTGTTGCTTTTTGTAAAGTACTTGGAGAGGCACCAAATAATTGTAATGCTACAGATCCCTCATCATTTTCTATTCTTAACATATCTGTTGTTCTTTTATTACCGTGGATAATGCCTTTATCGCTAATCATCTCAGTATATATAAGTCCGGGTTCAAACTTACTAACAATTGCTCGAAATGCGTTGTTTGATATTCCCGCTAATGGGGCAACAATCACTTTATTTTTAACGGTATAGTTACCAATTTTCATCATTTAATCACTCCTTAAAACTGACACTATTTTGCCATAAAAACTCAATAAATTCAATTGTTTTAATTAAAGTGTGAAATATGCTATAATACTTCCGGTGATAAAAATGAAAGATTATTTAGTAAAAGCGTATGCCTTTGATGGACATGTTCGTCTATATGCGGCATCAACAACAAGCTTAACGAGTCATGCACAAAAAATACATGGTTTATGGCCTACAAGCGCAGCAGCACTAGGTCGATTACTTACTGCAAGCATTATTATGGGTGCTATGTATAAAGACGACCAAGAACTTACTATCAGAGTAGAGAGCGACGGTCCAATTGGTGGAATGGTGGCCACGACAAATGCAAATGGTGAAGTCCGTGGCTATGTAGGCAATCCACATGTCATGCTACAGTACGATAGTGGTAAACTAAACGTTGGTCAAGCAGTTGGAAATGGATTTATCCATGTAACTAAAGACGTAAAAGTTAGAGATAATTTTACGAGTACAGCTCAAATACAAACAGGTGAAATAGCAGAAGACTTTGCCTACTACTTTACAGCAAGCGAACAAATACCATCAGCTGTTAGTTTAGGTGTTAAAGTTAAAGAAGACAATTCTATATTATACGCAGGTGGGTTTATCTTACAACGTATGCCTGGATGTGATGATGAAACAATTGATATAATTGAAAAAAAACTATCTTCCCTCCCGCCAGTAACAACAATGCTTGAAAAGGGGATGACACCTGAAGATATGATTCAAACCATCGCCGGTGATGATCATCAAATCCTGCAGCATTTGGATTTAAACTATGCTTGCAATTGTAGCAGAGATAAGTTCGAACGAGGGTTAATATCTTTAGGAGAAAAAGAACTTACGACATTACTTGAAGAAGATGGAAAAATAGATACTGTATGTCATTTTTGTACTGAAACATACCACTTCAACAAAGCAGACCTTAAAAAACTCATTGACGAAGCAAAATAAATAAGAGGCGAAAATTCGCCTCTATTTTTATAGATTATTAAGGTATGTTTTAATTTCCCACTCAGTGACACTCATTCTAAAGCGGTCCCATTCGTCATGTTTAGCGTCCAAAAACTTTTGATATGTATGCTTTCCTAATGCTTCTTGAACTATGTCATCTTTACGCAGTGCTTTTATTGCATCCTTTAGGTTTTCAGGTAAATTCTTAATTCCCATTGATTCACGGCTTTCTCGATCAAGTTCATAAAGATTTATATATACTGGATCAACGCACTGTATTTTATTTTTGATACCATCTAATCCGCTTGCTAAAATAACACTCATCGCAAGATAAGGATTCGTTGCTGAATCAACACTACGGATTTCTGTACGTGTTTGCTTTCCCCGCGAAGCTGGAATACGTATCATTGTTGAGCGGTTAATATCACTCCATGAGTTATAACACGGTGCTTCATATCCAGGAACTAGACGTTTATATGAGTTTACAATTGGATTTGTAATCGCTGTAAATCCTCTTGCGTGTTCCATAATTCCACCAATCCAATGATAGCATATTTCACTTAATCCTAATTTATCCTCTGCATCATAAAAGGTATTATTGCCATCTTGATCAGTTAAAGAGCAATTTGTGTGCATCCCTGATCCATTGACAGACTCTTTTGGTTTAGGCATAAATGTGGCATGTAATCCGTGTCTTTTTGCAACGTTTTTGACTACAAGTTTAAACATTTGTAAACGATCACAAGCTTCAACTGCATCATCATATTCAAAGTTAATTTCATGTTGTCCAGGGGCAACTTCATGGTGTGAAGCTTCCATATTAAATCCAAGTTTTTCTAATTCTAAAACAATATCGCGACGACAGTGCTCAGCACCATCAACTGGAGATAGATCGAAATATCCTCCGTGATCATTTGATTCTAACGTAATGTTCCCATCTCGGTCTTTCTTAAGTAAGAAAAATTCTGGTTCTAACCCTATATTGAATTTTCCAAATCCCATCTCTTTCATGACTTTTAGATTTCGTTTAAGAATAAACCTTGGGTCACCTTCAAAAGGTTGTCCGTTCGGCATATAAACATCACATATAAGCATTGCAACTTTTCCATACTCAGTATTT
The DNA here is from genome assembly GCA_964643385.1 of uncultured Candidatus Izemoplasmatales bacterium. Classification (GTDB taxonomy): domain Bacteria; phylum Bacillota_I; class Bacilli_A; order Izemoplasmatales; family Izemoplasmataceae; genus SLQR01. Next base: position 3,675 of record CAZXSS010000005.1, on the reverse strand, counting down.
TCCCATGATAGTACTAAGAACGTGTCATAATCAGGATGTAAGTACATATCGGATTCTTGTAGACGCGAGAATCCATCGATACTCGACCCATCAATCATAACATTGTTGTCTAAAGCATCTTCTAATTTACTTGCTGGTATTTCAACATTTTTTATTAGTCCATGGATATCGGTAAAGCATAAACGTACATATTTTACATCCGCCTGTGACGCTTTTTTTAATACATCTTCTTTATTCATAATTCTCTCCCTTTTAATAAAACAACATGTTCAAAAAATGAGCTTTTTCAAACATGTTGTTTTGCATCTTATGTGATGCTCATTTATCATTATACAACATATCCCAGGCAATGTTGCAAGATGTAAACGTTTTAATAGTAAAAAAGCCACAAATGTGGCTTTTAGTTATTTATATAGAGGATATTTATTCGTTAATTCAAGTACTTGTTTTTTAACCTCATCTAAAACAAAATCATTTGTTGGATTCATCAAAGTATCATAGATTAATTTACCGATATGTTCCATGTCTTCTTCAGTAAAATGACGACTTGTTAAGGCTGATGTACCAAGCCGTATACCACTTGTAATAAAAGGCTTTTCAGGGTCATTAGGTACGGTATTTTTATTACATGTTATGTTCACTTTTCCTAATAACTCTTCCGCCTCTTTTCCAGTAAGTTTTGTAAGTGATTTAACCTCTACCAACATTAGATGATTATCTGTTCCGTTGCTAACAATTTTGAATCCTAACTCCATAAGTGATTTTGCTAAAGCTTTAGCGTTTTTGACCACTTGATGCTGGTAGGCTTTAAATTCAATTTTAGAGGCTTCTAAAAAGGCAGCTGCTTTTCCAGCAATAACATGCATTAATGGTCCGCCTTGAATACCAGGAAACACGACACGGTTAATTTTTTTATAAATATCAAAATCATTTGTTAAAATAATTCCGCCTCGTGGCCCACGTAAGGTTTTATGTGTCGTAGAGGTTACAACATCGGCAACTTCACAAGGGTTATTATGGATTCCCGCAGCAACTAATCCAGCAATATGTGCCATGTCTACCATAAGCTTTGCGCCAACTTCATCTGCAATAGAACGAAACTTCTTAAAATCAATCTCTCTTGAATACGCACTAGCGCCAGCGACTATCAATGCTGGTTTAACCTCTTTAGCAATACGCAATACCTCGTCATAATCAATCATTTCTGTTTCTTTATCAACCCCATAACTATGGAATGTATAATCAACGCCACTAAAATTTAAAGGATGGCCGTGGGTTAAATGTCCGCCATGGTCTAAACTCATTCCTAAAATTTTATCGCCATGTTTTACAACTGCACGGTACGCTCCCATATTAGCTGTCGACCCAGAATGTGGTTGGACATTAACATACTTTACATTAAATAATTTTTTTAATCGTTCACGTGCTAAATTTTCAACTACATCGACATACTCGCATCCACCGTAATAGCGTTTCTTGGGATACCCTTCTGCATACTTATTGGTAAGGATACTTCCTTGTGCTTCTAAAACAGCTTTACTCGTAAAGTTCTCACTTGCAATAAGTTCAAGATGATTTTCTTGGCGATCCATTTCATTTTTCATTGCTTCATATAATTCAAGATCTTGGTTCTTAATCGCATTCATTGTAATCCTCCTACTTAGTCGTTAAAAAAACGCCTTCTTTATCCTTTAAATTAACCACAACGCTTTCATCAAACCGTGTGGGGATATTTTTTCCAATATAATCTGCTCTAATTGGTAGTTCTCTATGTCCTCGATCAATCAATACGGCTAATTGAATAGTTGATGGTCTTCCTAAATCAATAACCGAGTCCATCGCAGCACGCGCTGTTCTACCGGTATATAAAACATCATCAACTAAAATAACATGTTTGTTCGTGACATCGAGATTTAGTTTCGTTCCATCCTTTTTCTTCATATCATCACGATGTGCAGAAATATCAAGTCCATATATTGGTACATCGAGGCTTTCAAATTTTAATAAATTATCATGAATCATTTGTGCAATTAATACGCCGCTTTTTTCAATACCCAATAGAATCATGTTATCAAGGTCAGCTTCACGCTCAATAATTTCATGCGTCATGCGTTTAATCGTTCTCACAACCATATCATATTCCCATAATAACTTCATATAATCACCTCTAATAGAAAAACTTTTGTATATTTAGTGTAGCACACTATTATTACAAATAAAAGCCCTTACATGTCCATAATTAAAAAGAGATTAGCGTCAAACTAATCTCTTTTATTAATCTTAATTTACTGAACTAATATATCACGTTTAAAATAAAGAATAGAACAAAGAAGAACCACAATCCATACATTACAGGATGCACTTCTTTACCACGTTTAGATGCAACCATTATAATTGGATAAAAAATGAAACCAACGGCTATCCCTTCTGCGATTGAATAAGCAAAAACCATAAATGCTATTGTCAAGAACGCAGGAATAACAATGGCCTTATCATTCCAGTCAATATCTTTTAGTTGTGTAATCATTAAGGCTCCTACCATAACTAAAGCCATTGCTGTTACTGGTGAGAAGTTAACGGCTAGGTCAGCATCATATACACCTGTAAAAATACTTAGGAAAGGATAAAATATAAGTGAAAATAAGAATAATACGCCCACGGTAATAGCAGTAATTCCCGTTCTTCCGCCTTGTTCAATACCTGTTGTGGATTCAACATAGCTTGTTACTGTACTCGTACCCAATATAGAACCAGCAATTGTTCCACATGAGTCAGCTAACAATGCTTTATTTCCGTCAATTAATTCACCATTTTCATCAATCAATCCCGCTCGGTTTCCAACACCAATAAGGGTCCCTGCAGTATCAAAGAAATCAACAAACAAGAATGTAAAAATAATGAAAATTGCTTCTGGTGCTTTAAAAAGATCTGGAATACCAACAAAAGCTTGTCCAAATGTTGCTTTGATGTCTTGCCAAAGCGGTAACGCTTCTGGAGCTTCGTATGCCGGCATGTGTTCAACACCAAGTGCATTTAATATAAGTCCCACAATAGCAGTAACAATAATTGCTATGATAAGAGAAAACTTATTTCCCATTGCATATAAAACAATAACTAAAATAATACCAAATATTCCAAGTAACACAGCTGGATGAGAAAAATCACCAAGTGATACATAAGTATCTGGGTTTCCAACAACAATACCTGCTGTAGTTAAACCAATAAAAGTAATGAAGAATCCAATACCAGCACCAACGGCATATTTTAAACCTGCCGGGATAGCATTAATAACTTGTTTTCTTATTCCAGAAAGTGAAATAATTAAAAATAATACCCCTGATATTAATACTGCTGCAAGTGCGGCTTGCCAAGATAAACCGTAATATCCAACAACAACATAGGCAAAGAATGCATTGACACCCATTCCTGGTGCTAAAGCTACGGGATAATTCGCAATCATTCCCATAATGATTGCTGCAATGACACTAGCCATAATAGTTGCAAAGAATACACCACCATTTGGTATTCCTGCACCTGAATCACCTAATATCATTGTATTTACTGGGATGATATAGGCCATTGCTAAAAAGGTAGTGAGTCCTGCAAGTAGTTCTGTTTTCAACGTTGATTTTCTTTCACGAACATGAAAGAATGCTAACACTTTTTCCATAAAAA
>CAZXSS010000004.1:0-47964 GCA_964643385.1 uncultured Candidatus Izemoplasmatales bacterium | reverse complement strand
CACCACCACGTGAAACTGACAAACCATTCTTAATGCCAGTTGAGGACGTATTCAGCATCACAGGACGCGGAACTGTTGCGACAGGACGTGTAGACCGTGGTACTGTTAAAGTTCAAGACGAAGTTGAACTTGTTGGTATCAAACCAACACGCAAAACAGTTGTTACGGGTGTTGAAATGTTCCGTAAATTATTAGACCAAGCAGAAGCTGGAGATAACATTGGAGCACTTCTTCGTGGGGTAACTCGCGACGATATTCAACGTGGTCAAGTTCTTGCTAAACCAGGAAGTGTTACACCACACACTAACTTTGTTGGTGAAGTTTATATCTTAAGTAAAGAAGAGGGTGGACGTCATACTCCGTTCTTCTCTAACTATCGCCCACAATTCTATTTCCGTACGACAGACGTTACTGGTGTTATCGAATTACCAGAAGGTGTAGAAATGGTTATGCCTGGCGACAATGTAGAAATGAAAGTAGAACTTATCGCACCAATCGCACTAGAACAAGGAACTAAATTCTCGATTCGTGAGGGTGGACGTACCGTTGGTGCTGGTGTTGTAGCTAAAATTAGCAAATAATACTAATCACAACATTTAAAGAGGCTATTCAATGGCCTCTTTTTTTTGTTGCATAAAACCATGTATCACTTCTTTTAACAAAGTACAAAAAAACATGTATAATAGACTATAGGAGTTGATACCATGTATATTGATAGTCATGTTCATTTAAATAGTGATGCACTATACGAAAACCTTGATTTTTATATTCAAAAAGCACATAAGCAACAAGTCAGTCACATGATTGTTATTGGATTTGATGAACAAACCAATAAACGTGCCATCGAAATCGCAGAAAAATATCCTAATATATATGCAACTGTTGGATTTCATCCAACAGAAGCAAAATCTATTACGGCTGATGATTTTAATGTACTTAAGACGTACTTAAAACACGACAAAGTCGTAGCAATTGGCGAATGTGGACTTGATTTTTATTGGGATAAAGACAATGAAAAAGCGCAGTTAGATGTATTTAGGACGCAAATAGAACTATCAAAAAAATATAATTTACCACTGATTATACATATGCGCGATGCCTCTGAAAAAACATTTAATTTACTTGAAGAATATGCCCCTGTCAAAGGGATTATGCATTGTTACAGTGGGTCTGCTGAGATGGCTGAAAGGTTCTTAAAGCTCGGCCTGCACATATCACTTGGCGGACCTGTCACATTCAAAAATGCAAAAACACCCAAAGAAGTAGCCAAGATGGTGCCTTTAGATAAATTACTCATAGAAACAGATGCACCTTATTTAACCCCACATCCATATAGAGGAAAACAAAACGACTCTAGTTATATCCCCCTAATTGCGAGAGAAATTGCCCGTATTAAGTCATTGTCGATAGAAAAGGTAGCTCAAGCAACAACTGATAATGCGTTAAAATTATTCAACATAAAGGATGATAAAGAATGAAAAAGATACTGTTAATTTTACTATTTGTATTTACACTTTCCGGATGTGATTTTGCTTTTGAGGATGCAGATACAACAGATCAAACACCAGCTGAAGATGAGACACTCACACAAGAAGAAATTGAAGCACTTATAGAAGATGCCATTGACGAAAGAGAATCATATTACATGAGTGAAGAAGATTTAACAACGCTTATTGAGTCATTAATTCCTTCAACACTTTCAGAAGAAGAAATCATCACAATCGTGACATCATATGTCCCAACTGAGCTTACGGAAAACGAAATTGAGGCATTGATTGTTTCTCTCTTACCAGAAGATCGGTATGAAGCAGTTTATGATGCATCGAATGTTGAAGACATGATTACTCATATCCTTGAAACAACACGTGAAAGTATGGTTGGTGTGAGAAATATTCAAGCTGAAAACGGATCTTCGGGATCGGGTGTGATCTATAAACAAGATATGAATCCTTTAGAAGGTCAACCGCACACATACTATGTCGTAACGAACCATCACGTGATTGAAGATTATGAAAGCCTTGAAATAGTCTATGAAAAGAACGGACTTTTATTTGATATTCCATTTGAAGATATTACGTTTTTAGGTAGTGATGCTTCATTAGACGTAGCAGTGTTAACCTTCACATCAGAAAGAAACTTTACACCAATAGAGTTCGCGGATTCTTATCAATTGTCACTTGGTGAGCTTGTCTTTGCGGTTGGGAACCCATTAGGATTTACCTATTATGGTACCGCAACGATGGGTATTGTTTCAGGAACGAGTCGTTTTATGAGTTCGGGCGAGTTCAGCTCTACAGTCATACAACATGATGCCTCTATTAGCCCTGGCAATAGCGGTGGTGCATTGCTCGATATAAACGGAAAACTCATTGGAATTAATCATATGAAAATAGATCAAGCACAAGCTGCCAACATTGGATTTGCCATACCATCTAATACGGTAGAACGCGCAATTAATGAAATAGAAGATATTGGCGAGGTTATTCGACCTTTCTTAGGTATTTCTTCGCAAGTATATTATAGCGGTTGTGGGCAAGAACGTGGTGCATGTGTAGAAACATTGGTTGAAGGTGGCGTTGCGGAAAATACTGATTTACAAGTTGGCGATATTATTACTGGGTTTAAATACGAAAATGATACAGAATTTATGGAAGTATATAATTTCAACAATCTTCTTGAATATATTATCAATTCACGTGTTGGAGACCGTGTAATTATACGCTATATTAGAGATGATGTAACATATGAAACAAGTGTTGCAACACTCGATGTGAGACCAGAAGAACAAAGCACTGAGTAAAGAAGAATAATCCTTGTATTTTTCATTGGTTTATCATAAAATGGTAAAAGCGTAACAAGGAGGAATATTTATGCCATTAACAGCTGGAATTGTGGGATTACCTAATGTGGGAAAGTCCACACTATTCAATGCCATTACAAAAGCCGGCGCACTTGCCGCAAATTATCCATTCGCAACCATCGAACCAAATGTAGGTGTTGTGTTAGTCCCTGACAAACGTCTTGATACCATTGCAGAGATTGTACAACCTAAAAAAATTGTCCCAACAACCTTTGAATTTACTGACATAGCTGGTTTAGTTAAAGGCGCAAGCAAAGGGGAAGGGTTAGGCAATCAATTTTTGTCACATATAAGAGAAGTAGATGCGATTATTCACGTGGTCCGTTGTTTTGAAGACCCTAACGTGACCCATGTAGACGGAACAATAGATCCTGTTAGAGATATTGAAACCATAGATATCGAGCTCATATTTGCAGACTTAGAAATTGTTGAAAAGCGTTTACCTAAGATAGAAAAGAAAGCCAAACTCAAAGTTGAAAAAGAAATGGTTTTCGAATTTGATATTTTAAAGCGAATTCATGAACACTTACTTGACAACAAACCTATACGGCAATTAGACTTAACTGACGATGAAGAAAAACAAATTCGTAGTTACGGGTTTCTAACCCAAAAAAAGGCACTTTATGTTGCTAATATTGCCGAAGAGGATTTAATAGAAAATATCGTTAATCCACATACGCAAGCATTGATTGATTATGCAAAAAAAGAAAACAGTGATGTCATCTTAATTAGTGCAAAAATAGAAGCGGAATTATCTGATTTAGATGATGAGGATAAAGCTATGTATCTTGAAGAGTTAAACTTAGAATCATCAGGATTAGACCGATTAATACAAAAAAGTTATACGTTGCTTGGGTTAAAAACATTCTTTACTGCAGGTCCTCAAGAAGTGCGAGCTTGGACATTTAAAGCAGGCATGACAGCGCCAGAATGTGCTGGTATTATTCATACTGACTTTCAAAAAGGGTTCATCCGAGCAGAAACATTAAAATACGATGACCTTATTACCTACGGATCCATGGCGAAAGCTAAAGAAGCTGGGAAAATGGCTTCAGAAGGTAAACACTATATTGTCCAAGACGGCGATATTATATTATTTAGATTTAATGTATAGGAGGGACTAAAATGATTATTATTGATTATATTTCATACGCATTTTTACTTTTTTTCATCACATTCTTCATCAGTATATTTTTACAATACTTTAAAACCAAAACCATTGTTCCTAGAAAAATGTTTACATTTAAAGAGGGCGGTGTGTTTGAACATTATATTATTGTCGGTGTGCTTATAGCTGCAATTATCATTGGTGGATTGATTACCAATCAAAACTTATTGTCAGTTGAGGATGATCAATCGACACTTGCAAACATCATTCAAACCACACCAATTTTAATTGTCGGGTTCATCTTCTTAGTATTCTTATTTGTTTTCTTATTTTATTTTCTTACTGCTTTTTATATTAAGCTTACCAAAGTCGAAGACAAAGCAGCGTTTTATCAAAAACATACCAATAAAATGATTACGACTGCATTTATAATTTCATTCATACTTATTTTGATGGTCATATTAAGTGGTCTCGCTCAATTAACAAACTAAAGGTGTTCTAAAAAGAACATCTTTTTTCATACTGCTTTATGATATAATGTGAATAGGTGATAAATATGAACGCAACAATTATTTCAGTTGGAAACGAGTTATTAATTGGAAAAACCACAAATACGAATCTTATTTTTTTGGCAAAAACACTACGTGAATTAGGCATTGATGTTACTAAAGCATCATGTATTCAAGATGATAAGACTATGATACATCAAGCCCTTCGTGAGACTGAAGACAAGCTAATTATCTTTACTGGCGGACTCGGTCCTACACATGATGATATAACCAAAGAAAGCGTGTGTTCATTTTACGAACTTCCACTTGTTAAACACGAAGCGAGTTACCAAAAAATTAAAAGTTATTTTGAACGCAGTAATAGACCAATGAAAGATGTTAATGAAAAACAAGCGTATTTTCCAAAAGAAGCAATCATCTTAGAAAATCATAATGGAACAGCGCCCGGTACAATCATTAAAACAAAGGGTAAAATTATTGTATTGCTACCTGGACCACCAAGCGAACTTAAACCAATGTTCGCTTATGTTAAAGCGTACTTAAAAGAACGCACAGATAAAAAAATCTACCAATCAGGCTATTTAATAGCCGGTGTAGGTGAATCAGATATTGAAGAGAACTTAATGCATATCTCTGATAAGTATGATGATGTCAATATTGCACCTTATGCAGGCTTAGGATCAATTCAATACATCTTTACTTCTCTCAACCCAGATAGTCTTGAAAAAGCGCTTAATGAGTTTAAGAAGACCTTTTATACGTATATAGTAGGTCCATATGATCAAACAATAGAAGAACGTATAGTTGATACACTAATCGCACGAGGTAAAACCATCAGTTTTGCTGAATCTTGTACTGCAGGACTTGCTGCTGCGCGTCTTGTGAATGTACCTGATGTATCTAAAGTTTTTAAAGAGTCCTATGTTTTATATTCAAATGAAGCTAAAATCAAACAGCTGGGTATCAACCAAATGATCATCGAAAAATTTGGTGCAGTGAGCGATCAGTGTGTTTATGAACTTGCGTACCAACTCGCGCAACGTACCGATTCTGATATAACTTTAAGTATTTCAGGTGTCGCTGGACCTAGTGGGGGAACAGCATTAAAACCTGTAGGAACCGTATATTTTGGTATTTATTATCAAGGCAAAACACATACATACAATAAAGTATTCGCAGGTGATCGGTATATGATTAGACAAAAAGCAACCACTTACGGACTCTATCTCGTGTTACAGGCGCTTATGCATGAAGACAATCATTCATAAAAACACTTATAACGCCATTGACGCCCTAGAATACACAAGCAAAAAAGCACATAAATTAGTATTTTTACAACACGGGATTTATGGTAATAAAGAAAAATCGATGAACCTACTCGGTGTATCTCTTGTAAAGATAGGCTATCATGTAGTTGCTATTGATGCCTATAAACACGGTAGTAGAAGTGAAGAACCGTTTGCCTCAAAAGACGAAGACCATAGTACCCTAGAAACTATGGAAGTTGTAAAACATACTGCGCAGGATTTAGTGGATATTTATCATGACCACTTCCAAGAATCTTACGCACAATTTGATATCATCGGTATTTCCATGGGTGGACTAATGGCGCATTATATTACAACGATATCAGATTCTATTAATACTGCAGTTGCGTTAATTAGCAGCCCCTTATTTTTAGAAGCTGCAGATTATACGTTTCCAGAAGAAAAACGTAATGAATATCCAGAAAGCGAAACCATTCGTAAAGATATAGAGGCAATGGACCCCAGTAAACATACAAAGAAGATGACATTTAACCGACTCATTATGTTAAATGGAAAACATGATACAATCATTCCCACTAAGCAAAGTGAACAGTTTTATTTGGACCATCCAGAACTAAACATTATCTTTAAAACATTTGATACTGACCACAAAATTTCCCCTAAAATGCATGAGACATTATTGGACTTACTCAAAGACTAAAATCCACAAGGCTTTAGGTTTACTTTTGAAAAGCCTTGTGATATAATTATACACCGTGAGTTTAAAACTCATCCTTGCTGCTAGGCAGCCAATAGACCAAAAGGAGGAAAAACAATGACTAAATACGAAATTATGTACATTATTCGTCCTACCGTTTCAGAAGACGAACGTAAAGCGCTGATTGATTCACTTCATAGTGTATTTACAAACGGAAACTCTGAAATTCGTAAAGTGGATGAATGGGGAACACGTGATTTAGCATACGAAATTCAAAAACATCGCAAAGGATACTACGTAGTATTAGATGTTACTGCAACAGAAGAAGATCGTGCTGAATTTGACCGCATTATTCGTTTAAAAGAAAACATTTTACGTTATTTGATTCTTAAAGACGTAAGATAAGAAAGGTGATTTCATGATTAATCGTACAGTATTAGTAGGCCGCTTAACTAAAGACCCAGAACTTAGACGAACAGCTAACGATATTCCAGTTACTTCATTCACACTTGCTGTGAACCGCCAATACGCTAACCAAAGTGGTGAACGTGAGGCTGATTTTATTCAATGTGTGGTTTGGAGACGACAAGCAGAAAACGTTGAAAAATTCGTATCTAAAGGTAGTTTAGTTGGTGTCGAAGGACGTATTCAAACAAGAACTTACGATGACCAAGATGGAAATCGCAGATATGTTACAGAAGTTGTGTGCGATTCAGTCCAATTTCTTGAACCTAAATCTGTTAATGAAAACCACCAAAACAATAATGATTATTCACAATCATCATCCCCATCAAAACCTAAATCTCAACCTAAACCAGAAACAAATCACGCAGATGATTTGATTTCTGAAGACGATTTACCATTTTAAAAAGGAGGAATAACAATGGCAAGAGGAAATTTTCGTAAAAGACGCAAAAAAGTATGCTTCTTTACACAAAATAAAATTAAATACATCGATTATAAAGATGTCGATTTACTAAGACGCTTTATTTCTGATCGAGGTAAAATTTTACCTAAACGTGTTACTGGCACAAAAGCTGGTTACCAAAAAGAATTAAGTGTTGCAATTAAACGTGCCCGCCATATGGCACTCATTCCATTTGTAAAAGACTAATAATAAAAATACGCCTTCAGGCGTATTTTTTTGTTATAATAAAGGTTGAGGTGATACTGTGGAAGCACTTAATAAAGATAATGAAAAGATAAAACGATTAAGTACATTTATGAAAAAACTCAATGATACATCGGACAAAAAAGCTCTTGTAGATTCGTATCGAGACCTGCTTGATAATGTTGAGCCCATTGACATATTTTATGTCGACGCATATAAACAAGACACGAATCAATCTATTGAAGCGATAAAAGAACAAGCAAACAAATTTGTCAATGTCTTTTACAAAGGATTAAAAAGACATGAACTTACAACACATCATCATCCTTTTATACAAGGATTACTCAAAGAAAACGATGTAATTATTGAACACTTAGAAAGCATAAAGCCTCTCATTCAAGAAAATGATTTAACATACAACCGCCAAGCATTAAGAAAAGGATTCGAAAAATGTTTAGAACTCGATAAAAAGTTTATAAAAAAAGAGAATATTATTTTTCCGAAATTAGAAGATCGCTTACCATCAACAAAACCGCTCGAAACCATGTGGTCACTTCACGATGATGCGCGCGCACAAATTAAACAGATTTTAGCGTATTTAAATGAAGATCCGATTCAGGATAAAGCCTTAAAAGAACTGATTGGTACCTATTATTACTTAATATATGGTATCATTCAGAAGGAAAAAATCATTCTATATCCGGTAGCTGTTAAAGTCCTTGACGATAAAGCTTTAGATGAAATGTATGAAGAAAGCAAAGAGTACGGTTATACATTTACTGAAGCACCACCACTAGATAAAAAACAAGAAGACACAATTGAATCGTTAGATGGAACATTCAAAGTAAAAACCGGTGAGCTCAACTTAAAACAACTAAAACTTATGCATAATCATTTACCAGTTGACATCACATTCGTTGATAAAAACGACAAAGTACGTTATTTCAATCAAACAAAAAACCGTCATTTTCCTAGAAACCCTTCTATTATCGGACGACTTGTCGAACACTGTCACCCACCTAAAAGTGTCGATACTGTGAAACGTATTGTTACGGCATTTAAAAACAAGGAAAAAGATTTTGCTGAATTTTGGATTACATTTAAAGACCATTTTTTATATATCACCTACTATGCCATATATGATGACAATGATAATTACGAAGGTATTCTTGAAGTTTCTCAAGATGTATCACATATTAGGGAATTACAGGGAGAGCAACGATTATTATCATGGGACGAATAAAAAAACTCAGTTCGTTTGAACTGAGTTTTTTACATACCATCTGTTAATGGTTTTATTTTTTTCATTAAATAAATAAACGGTGTATCAAGTAAAGCGACAAGTAGTTTAATTACATAGGTTGTTAATATAATCTCAACTAATACTTCGGATGGCACGGCGCCTAAAAAAGCAATAGGGACAAAGATTAAAGTATCTACTAACTGACTTGTCATTGTCGAGCCAATATTTCTTACAAAGAGTAAGTTATCACTATTAAAGCGTTCTTTAATCTTTTGAAATAAGTGGACATCGAGTAATTGACTAATGATATAAGCTGTAAGACTACCAAGTGCAATTCTTGGCATTAGTACAAATATTGTTTCGAGTGCTGATTGCACAACTCCATCACCAGTTTCAATAAATAATAAGGCAATTTGCATGATAATTACCATAGAAATTAGCGTGAAAAATCCAATGTATACAGATCTTTTCGCTTCTTTTAATCCATATTTTTCACTTAATGTGTCTGTAGCCAAAAATATGGTTCCATACATAATGTTTCCTAATGTTGCAGTTAAGCCAAATAAGGTAATAAACTTAACAACTTGGATATTCGCAAGTATACTACTAAATGCAATCCAGGCAAATAATCCAGTCTTCCCAAATAACTTGTATGCGATAGCAATTAAGATAAAATTGACTAACGCAAAAATAAACCATAATAATTCATTTGTCATTTTTTTCCTCCTAGTTTTGGTATCGCAGGATGGTTACGAACTGCGTAATACTTTGCTATTGTACAGAAATTATCTTCGATTGTCAATAATAACAATGATTATGCGTATGCGCTTTTTATAAATTGCAACGTGTGGTATAATATTTTAAGCAAATGATTTATAAAAGAGGTGACACAATGGACAAAGTTTTTAACAGCCTATTTATCGCCATAGGGTTCCTATTTATTCTTTTACTTATCATCTTTAGAGAGACCCAAGCACTATTTATCACCATCGGCTTATTGGCCGTCGTTTTTGTGTTCAATGCGTACTTTATGGTCCGTTATTTAACACATAAAAAACGACGTATTGCAGCATTAACCTTAAAACTAAAAGAAAAAGAAAACATCATTCATAATAAACAAAAAATCGAAGCCAAATTATCGACACATATTCCCGTGGGCATCATTTTAATTAATGAACAATTTGATATTGTATGGGCCAATGGCGAAGCAAAAAAAATATTCGAGAACTTATTAGAATCTCGCAATTTAGATATGATATATAAACCGATAAAAGACAAGATCCAACTTGGGGATGCAAAACAAACATTTACCATGAAAATTTATGAACATAAATATGATATTACGTATGATGAAAATCTTAATGCCATCTATTTTTTCAAAGTAACAGAACGTGAAGAAATCAAACAACATTATTATAATCAAACAAATAGTATTGGCATTTTACATTTAGATAATTTGGAAGAAGCCATCACAGTATTAGATGTTCAAGAGAAAAGTTCTATACAAGGAAAATACCTTGGTGCTCTAGATGATTGGGCAGAGATGAATGGGTTTTATATTGTGCCTGTATCATCATCTAAAATCATTGTGTTCTTACATCGAAAAAACCTTAATATTTTATTAAAACAACAGTTTAAAATTATTGAAACAATTCAAGATATTTCTAGAGAAAATGATTTAATTGTCACATTATCTGGGGGATTTGCTTGTGCTAATTTAGCACTTAATGAATTGGGTGAACTCGCTGAAGAGTCACTCGATTTATCACTGAGTCGTGGTGGCGATCAAATCGTTGTTAACGTTCAAGGGGAACCACCTAAATACTTTGGTGGAAATACCAACACCCAAGAAAAAAGAACCCGTGTATCTAGTCGTATCAATGCTCAAAAAATTGCAACGCTTTTTGAAGAAAATGATGATATTTTTATCATGCCCCATCACCACCCAGATACTGATGCTTTAGGTAGTGCGATTGGGATACTAAAAATTGCTGAAGCATTGAAGAAAAAGGCGTATATCGTTCTTAATTTTAATGCCTTAGATAAGACAGTAAAAAAAATCTTGCAACTTATGGAGTATGAGTATGTTACTTTCTTAGAACATTTTATATCTGTTGATGAAGCCTTATCGATGGTTACTCGATCAAGTGTCCTTGTCTTAGTTGACCACCATTCATACGGGCAACTTATCGATGAACGCATTTTAAATAAAATACCAAACCGTATTATTATTGACCATCATCGTAAGCTAACAGACTTTATTGAAGAAAGTCGTTTACACTATATAGAACCGTACGCTTCAAGTACGAGTGAACTTATTGTCGAAATGATGGATGTTTTTCAAAAAACGATTGATGTAAATCCATTTGAAGCGACTATAATGCTATCTGGTATTATTGTTGATACCAATAACTTTATGTATCGCACAGGCGCAAGAACATTTGAAGCCGCAGCGGTACTAAGAAAATTTGGCGCAGATACATACAAAATTAAAACAATATTACGCGAATCATTACAAGAAATTCAAATAAAATCACGGTTATTAACTCTTGCAGAAGTAATCAAAAAACGGTTTTCAATCGTTGTTGTACCAGAAAACATTGATACAGATCGTATTTTACTCGCACAAGTGGCTGATGATTTATTAGAAATTGATAATACGGTTGCTGCATTTGCAATCGGTCAACTAGACTCACAAAATATCGGAATAAGTGCTAGAAGTCTCGAAGGCTTTAATGTTCAAACCATCATGGAAAAATTTGGTGGCGGTGGCCATTTAAACAATGCCGGAGCACAATTAGAATCACACGATTTAGACGACGTAAAATCACAACTTATAGAAATTTTAGAAAATACAGTGCAGGAGGAAAAACCAATGAAAGTAATTCTTAAAAAAGATGTTAAAAACAAAGGCAAAAAAGGTGAAGTTATTGATGTTGCACCAGGGTATGGTAACTATTTATTAACCAGTAAACAGGCAATTGAAGCAACTTCTGAGAACATGCAAATTATCGAAGAGGAAAAAGATAAAAAAGTTCAAGAAGCAGAACAAGAGTTAGAAGAAGCAAAAAAATTAAAACAACGTATTGATTTTAGGGCTGTCAAAGTCTATGTAAAAATTGGTGAAAATGGTAAACTTTATGGCAAAATAAATACAAAACAAATTGCTGATGCCTTCAAAGAACAACACGGTATTGAAATAGACAAACGAAAAATCCAACTTGATCAACCGATCACTGCACTCGGGACATATCAAATTGATGTTAAAATTCACAAAGACGTTACCGCAACGTTCGAACTTCTAGTTTTAGAAGCGTAGATGGAAGAAAAAGTCTTACCGCATAGTTTAGATGCGGAGCAGAACGTATTAGGTGCAGTATTTATAGATAGCAACACCATCAAAATGATTGTAGATCAGCTTGATAGCGATGACTTCTATTCACCAAGACATAAGAAAATATTCGCTGCAATCATTGATTTATTTAAAGAGAATGTTGATATTGATTACACGACATTGATTAACCGGCTTGAAACGAAAGAACTCCTCGCAGATGCCGGAGGACCAGATTACATTTTAGGGTTATCTGATACAACGCCTTCAATTGTCAACTTAGAACACTATATAAATATTATTAAAGATCGTTCTGTTGTAAGAAAAATGATTGATGTTACCAAGGAAATTGCGGAACAAGGATTCCATGCAAAAGATACAAATGAATTTATTGATTTAGCTGAAAAGCGCGTTTTCGATGTTGCAAGTAAGCGCCGTACATCAGATTTTATTACACTTAAAGATGCAACCCAAGATGTTATTACTAAAACCGAAGAAGCAAAAAACCAAAAAGGGAAATTACTTGGATTGGATACTGGTTTTGAGGAAGTTAATAACTACATTTTTGGATTACAACCAACAGAACTTTATATCATTGCCGCACGTCCTTCGATGGGGAAAAGTGCGTTTGCTCTAAATATTGCAACAAATGTAGCTAAATTAAAACATCGCCCATATGTTGCATTCTTCTCACTTGAGATGGGGGTCGAACAACTTGTTGGACGGATTTTATCTAGTGAAGCCAACGTAAAAAGTAGCCATTTAAGAACAGGAGAACTGAGCCCTTCTGAATGGCAACAAATTAGTGTAGCGAGCAATAAACTATCAAATTTAAATATACTATTTGATGATTCAGGAACGGTAAAAGTTACAGATTTAAGACAAAAATGTCGTAAGTTAGCGCAAGAAAACAAACTCGATCTCGTTGTTATTGACTATTTACAACTTTTATCAGGATCTCGTAATCAAACGAACCGTGTTCAAGAGGTTTCAGAAATATCTCGTGTACTTAAAGAAATGGCAAGAGAACTTAAAGTTCCTGTTATTGCGTTATCACAATTATCACGTGGTGTTGAGCAGCGGACAGATAAACGACCAGTGCTTGCCGATTTAAGAGAATCAGGATCAATTGAGCAAGATGCGGATGTTATTATGTTCTTATATAGACAAGATTATTATGAACAAGATAAAGAAAAGAAAACAGGCGAAGTTGATATCATTATCTCAAAAAACCGGTCTGGTGCAATTAACACAGAAGGCCTTAAATTATTATTTAAAATGCAATATAGTAAGTTTGCTACGAAACGCCGAGCCTCAAACGCTGAGGTTTATAATGATGATATTATGGACATCGAAGATTAGACACACTTTTGTGTGTCTTTTTTTATGGGGTATGATATAATAGCAAAGGATTATATATTTGAGGTGAAATCATGTTTAAAAACGGCAGACGAAATAAACCTATGAAGGTTAAAATAGATTTAACAAAAGGCAGTATAATTAAGAAAATATTTATTGTTGCTGTTCCAATGTTACTAGCTAGTTTAGTCCAATTAGCTTACAGTTTAACCGATATGTTTTGGGTTGCTCGTGTAGAACAATTAGGACAAAGCGCAGAAGAGGCTGTGGCGGCTGTTGGGACCGCAGGATTTTTACCATGGTTTGGGTTTGGATTAATATATATTGTTAAAATTGGTGTTAGTATACGCGTTAGTCAGTCTGCCGGTCGTAATGATGAAGAAAGCGTAAATAAATACGCAACAAATGGTTTTATTTTAATGCTTATGTTGGCTGCTTTATATATGATATTTGGAATTTTCTTTAATCGCTTTTTTGTTAGTATATTTAATATTGATAATCCTACTGTCGTTTTAGAAGCAGAACGGTATTTAAGGATTGTTACGAGTTTTGGATTTGCCTACTTTTTAGTCAATTTATTTAATGGAGTTTATGATGGACTAGGAAAAACGATTAATACGTTTTATGTTATGGCAGTTGGACTAGTTTTAAATATGATATTAGACCCATTGTTTATTTTAGTGTTCGGCTTAGGGGTTAGCGGAGCTGCTTTAGCAACAGGTATTTCCCAATTTGTAACATTAATGATATACGTAGCTATATATTTATCACACCATCGTCCAGCTGTTATAAAACTTAGAACGTATTATGCTTTAAATAAAATTAAAGATATTATAAAATTAGGCCTTCCAGTTGGAATCCAAAGTATGGTAATGACAGTTATATCCATTGGTATTGGTGTTATGGTTGCACAATACGGCGAAGCAGTTATGAGCGTTCATAGAATCGGTAGCCAGATAGAAGCACTCAGTTGGATGGTAGCTTCAGGATTTCAAGTCGCGCTTGCAAGTTTTGTGGGACAAAATGTTGGTGCGAATCAATTTGGGCGTGTCAAAAAAGGTTATCTCACAAGTATGGCATTATTAGTGCCTTATGGATTGGCAATTAATGCCCTCTTGTTTTTTGGAGCAAGACCGCTATTTAGGTTGTTCATTGATAATGAAGACACCCTTAAGATAGGAATCGGTTACCTAAAGATTATAAGTATCTCACAATTATTTATGATTCTAGACCTAGTTACTGCAGGGGCATTTAATGGTCTAGGGAAAACGAAGATACCAAGTGCCATACAAATCTTTGGGAATGCCTTAAGAATACCACTGGCATTTTGGTTAACAACCATAATGGTTCCAAGTGTGCACGGTATTTGGTGGTCATTATCGATTAGTTCTTTATTTAAAGGAAGTGCAGTATTAATTATCTTTATAGGATACATCCTATATCTAAATAAACATGGTGGATTAGCAAAAGTTGAAAATTATCAAGCACTGTAATATAATAGGTCCGGAGTGATATATATGATAGATCGTTTAGAAGCAATCAAGAAGCGTTATCAAGAAATTAATGCACAATTAAGTGACCCTGAAGTCACACAAGACATCAAAAAATTGACCAAACTCTCTAAAGAACGTAGTGATTTAGAAGAAACAGTTGAAACCTACGATAAGTTTCTAGAGACTGAAGATACGATTTCTGATTTAAAAGAAATGACTAAAGAAGAAGATCCAGAAATTCGTGAAATGGCAGAGATGGAATTAGAAGAGAGTAAAGCGTTATTAAAAAAACTTGAAGAAAAACTACATCGCTTGCTTATCCCAAAAGATCCTAATGATGAGAAGAATGTTATTGTTGAAATACGTGGTGCAGCGGGTGGCGATGAAGCGAATATCTTTGCCTATGACTTATACCGTATGTACAGTAAGTTTGCGGAACACCAAGGATGGAATATGGATATTATCTCATATACAGAAAATGAAGCTGGCGGTATTAGTTTAGTTGAGTTTACTGTATCTGGAGACCATGTTTATGCATATTTAAAATATGAATCCGGAGCCCATCGTGTGCAACGCGTGCCACAAACAGAATCTCAAGGCCGAGTACATACATCAACCGCAACGGTTTTAGTCTTACCAGAAGCTGAAGATGTTGAAGTAGAGTTAAATATGGCTGATTTACGAATTGATACATTCCGATCTAGTGGTGCAGGAGGTCAAAGTGTTAATACGACGGATTCTGCGGTCCGTATAACCCATGAACCAACAGGCATCATCGTGTCATGTCAAGATGGAAAAAGCCAACACGAAAATAAAGCGACTGCATTGAAAGTTATGCGTGCTAGACTTCATGATCGAATCATGCAAGAACGTATGGAAAAAGAAGGCGAAGAACGCCGTAGTAAAATTGGTACTGGTGATCGTAGCGAAAAAATTAGAACCTATAATTATCCTCAAAATCGTATCACAGACCATCGTATTGGATTTACTATCCAACAACTTGATCGCGTTATGGAAGGTAAATTAGAGCCTATCATTGACGCTTTAATAGAAGAAGAAATGAAACGCAAGCTATCCCATGTAGAGGATGCGTCTTAAGGAGAATATTATGCCGACTTATCGTGAAGCATTAAAAATAAATGAACATTATGCACTTGATAATGATAAAGAACCAAGTGCGATTAAATTGTTAATGTTATTTCATACAAACAAAAGTAGTGCCGATTTAATCCAATCGATGAACGAACCTATGGATAATGCTGTCTATAAGGCGTTTAGACATTCTGTTGATGATTACATCATCCGTCATAAACCAGTACAATATATCACGGGAAAAGAATATTTTTATGGGCATCATTTCATCGTATCTGATAAAGTCCTTATTCCCCGGTTTGAAACGGAAGAACTTGTAGGCCACATACTTGATTTAAAACAAGAATATTTTAAAGACGAAACCGTCAACCTCCTAGATGTAGGAACAGGCTCAGGGTGTTTAGCCATAACATTAAGTCTAGAAGATGAAAATATTAATGCCTATGGAACAGATATTAGTAAAGAAGCCCTTGATGTAGCGAAAGAAAACAATAAAGTTTTAGATAGCGACGTTACATTCTATGAGGGATCGGTATTGGAGCCAGTTAAAGGGAAAAAGTTTGATATATTGGTATCAAACCCACCCTACATCCCATCAGAAGAGTACGTTGAACCATTAGTCAAAGAACATGAACCTCACCTTGCCTTATTTGGTGGCATTGATGGACTTGATTTTTATCGAGTATTATTAAAAGATGCAGAAAGTGTTTTAAATGACCGATATATTATTGCTTTAGAACACGCATATGACAAAACTAAAGCAATTCAAAAACTGATAAAGAAATATTTAAAACATGTTCGTATTATTCATAAGAAAGACATGCAAGGAAAAGACCGCATGACATTTATCTTGAAAAAAGCATAAAAAAATATTATATATATATCTTATATATATAAAAGGTGTGTCTTCTTGACACCCTTTTATTTCTTATGGCATAATAACGGAAGACTGGAGGTTATACTATGTCAAAACTCGTAATTGTTGAATCACCAAGTAAATCAAAAACCATTAAACAATATTTAGGTGAAGATTATGAAGTATTGTCCTCAAAAGGGCATATTCGTGATCTTTCAATATCTAATGTTGGCGGACTAGGTTTAGATATAGAAAATGACTTTAAACCTAAATACGATATTATAAAGAACAAAGAGAAAATTGTTAAAGACTTAAAAAAAGCCAGCAAAAAAGCAGACCAAGTCTATCTTGCAACTGACCCCGATAGAGAAGGAGAAGCTATCAGTTGGCACTTAAAAGAAGTCTTAGATCTTAAAGATGAGCAAACACATCGTGTTATCTTTAATGAGGTTACTAAAGATGCAGTTCAAAATGCTTTTGAACATCCTAGATGTATTGATGAACATCTTGTATCTTCACAAGAAACACGGCGTATATTAGACCGTATTATAGGATTTAAATTAAGCAAGTTATTACAAAACAAAATTAAATCAAAATCTGCCGGACGCGTCCAAAGTGCAGCCTTAAAAATCATCGTCGAACGTGAAAAAGAAATCGATGCCTTCCAAGAAGAGGAGTACTGGAAAGTTAGAGCCTTGTTCGATGCATTTGAAGCAGAACTAGCAACGATTGATAAACATAAAGCTAAGCTTGAAAATGAAGCGCAAACAGATGCTTTGCTTGAGACATTGTCAAAGGATTTCACTATTGATTCTGTTAAAAAACGCACCCGTAATCGCTCATCAAAAGCACCATTTATTACTTCAACATTGCAACAAGAAGCTTCAAACAAACTCAATTTCAATGGACAACGAACCATGATGATAGCCCAACGGCTATACGAAGGTATTGACATTGGGGATGAGACGGTAGGGCTAATTACCTATATGCGTACAGACTCAACCCGTTTAAGTGGAGCATTTATTGCGCCAGCTAAACAATATATTCATACAACATATGGAGAAGGTTACGTTGGATCAAGACGCGTTAAAGTAGTATCCAAAAACAGTCAAGATGCCCATGAAGCCATAAGACCTACCAATGTTCAACATCATCCAGATACCTTAAAAAAATACTTAAATAAAGATGAGTATAAATTATACAGAATGATTTACTTCCGCGCCATTGCATCTCTTATGAAATCAGCACAGTTTCAATCAACAACAGTAAAACTGACCCAAAAAAATACGATGTTTAAAGCACGGGCACAAGAGCTTGTTTTTGATGGGTATTTAAAAGCGTATGGCGATTATGAAAGTTATACGGTTAGTGAATTACCAGATCTCAATATTGGTGATACGATAACGGCAAAAAGTTTAGAAAAAAGCCAACACTTTACGCAACCACCTGCGAGGTATACAGAAGCTAAGCTTATCAAAGAGATGGAAGAGTTAGGCATCGGTAGACCGAGTACTTATTCACAAACCGTCACAACATTGAAAAAACGTAAATACGTTGATTTACAAGAGAAAAAATTTATCCCTACCGATCAAGGAAAACTCACCATCGAGAAACTCGATGAGTATTTCGGAAATATAATTAATGTAGATTATACAGCGAAAATGGAATCAACGTTGGATGATATTGCACAAGACAAAGAAGAACAAACACATGTTGTAGCGTCATTTTATAATGACTTTATTCCAATGGTTGAAGAAGCCAATGAAAAAATGGAAAAAATTGCGCCTAAAACAACAGGAGAAATGTGTCCAAAATGTGGGAAACCTATGGTATATAGACAATCTCGTTATGGAACGTTTGAAGCGTGCAGTGGTTTTCCAGAATGTAAATATATTAAACCTAACGAAGAAGAAGAAAATCAACCAGAAACCGAAAAAACAGATATTGTTTGTCCAAAATGTGGAAAGGGTCACATTGTTGAACGAATTGCCAAACGCGGTAAAAATAAAGGGAATCGTTTCTACGCTTGCGATAATTTTCCGAAATGTAAAAACATATTATCGGGTAAACCAACAGGTGAACATTGTCCAAAATGTGGCGATTTAATGGTAGAGACAGATGATGGAACTATTCAATGCGATAATACAAAAGAATGTGGTTATATAAAAACAGATTAATGCAGGATAATTCATCAAAATTGCACTACAAAAAAAGCTTATTCAAAAACATTGACACGAATAAAAACCTATGCTATTATAAATGTGCGACTGAGAAGTCGTGAACTTATCCCTTACATAGCATGGTGAATAATTTATTTATTCACACATCCCCTTCCTTAATCCGCCGCGAGGCGGATTTTCCCTTTATATAGGGAGAATGAATACTACTTAGGTAGTATTTTTTATTTTTATAGTGAAAAACATAAGCATTATTCTTTTTTCTACCTTGGATGTGTTATAATACTTTATGATTATAGATAGATGGTGATAATATGGGATTTATAAAAAATTTATTTAAAAGCAAGCGTCAAAAAGAACAAGCTCAAAAATACCGTTTAGGTATGGAAAAAACACGAGAAAACGTGTTTAATCAACTTGATGACCTACTACAAAGCGGTACCAAAATAGATGAAACACTCTTCGAAGATTTAGAGGAGATTTTTATTATGGCTGATATGGGTGTTGACATTGTTTTGTCCTTCGTAAATCATTTACGAGAAACAGTAGAAGTCAATGACATTGAAGATGCTGAGGATTTAAAAGAAATCATTGTTGAAGAGATGTTTAAACGATATGTTCAAGAAGAGATTGTTGATACAAACTTAGATATTGATCATGATTTATCGGTTTTGCTTTTTGTTGGCGTCAATGGCGTTGGAAAAACAACGTCAATAGGTAAAGTTGCATACCTTTTAAAACAAAAAGGCATAAAAGTAATGATGGTTGCTGGAGATACATTTAGAGCTGGTGCGATTAATCAATTACGAATTTGGAGTGAACGGGTTGGCTGCGCGTTTTTTGAAAAACCCGCAGGTAGCGACCCATCAAGTGTCATGTTTGATGCAATTCAGGCCGCAAAAGCTCAAGATATTGATGTATTATTATGTGATACAGCGGGACGATTACAAAATAAAAAAAATCTTATGAAAGAACTCGAAAAGATTCATAAGGTAATTAATCGTGAAATTAACAATGCACCCCATGAGACCTTACTTGTTATTGATGCAACCACAGGTCAAAATGGATTAAGCCAAGCGAAAATATTTAATGAGGTTACCGAGTTGACTGGGGTAGTACTTACTAAATTAGATGGAACCGCTAAAGGTGGCATTGCACTAGCTGTAAAAGAAACACTGGGCATTCCAATAAAACTCGTTGGACTTGGGGAAAAAATGGAAGACATTGAATATTTTGACATCGAAGAATACATCTATGGATTATTCTCTGATATCGTATAATGAATACCATATCAGAAGTTATTGAAATCAATGAACTGTATATGCACTACCATCCCCTTCTAACAAATAAACAGCGACTTATAATGACGTATTATTTTCAAGATGACTATAGTCTTGCAGAAATTGCAGAACTTGAACACATCAGCCGTAATGCAGTCCATGATCAAATTAAGCGAACAGTACAAAAACTTTATGATTATGAAGATAAACTACAGCTATTAACGTTATCAAAGAAACGCAAGATGTTACTAGATAAATTGACCGAAACACACGATATAAATACAAGAAACAAATTGATTAATGAACTTAAAAAGGTGGTATAACCATGGCGTTTGAACAATTATCAGATCGCATGCAGATGGCCTTAAGACGTGTGACTGGAAAAGCACGACTTACGGAAAAAGATATTGAAGAGATGATGCGTGAGGTTCGATTGAGCTTATTAGAAGCCGATGTCAACTTCAAAGTCGTTAAACAATTCACAAAAGATGTGAAAGAAAAAGCGTTAGATGAAAAAATATTAAAAGGTCTCAATCCTTCTCAACAAGTAGTCAAAGTTGTAAATGATGCACTAACAGATATGCTTGGTGGAGACACGAGTACTTTTGCGATTAAGTCAGAAGGCACCACAACTGTCATGTTAGCAGGATTGCAAGGATCTGGGAAAACTACGACTGCAGGAAAACTTGCACTTTACCTTCGTAAAAAGCAAGATATGAAGCCACTCCTCGTCGCATTAGACGTGTATCGTCCTGCGGCAGTTGAACAACTTGTAACCCTTGGAAAACAACTAGATATTGATGTTTATGAAGAAGGTATTGAAGAAAAACCTGAAAATATTGCCAAACACGCATTAGACTATGCAAAAGAACATAAATGCAATTTAGTTATTTTTGATACTGCTGGACGATTACACATCGATGAAAAAATGATGGATGAACTTCTCAGTATTAAAGCAACAATTAACCCAGATGAGATACTATTAGTATTGGATGCCATGACAGGACAAGATGCTGTAAGTGTCGCTAAACACTTCCATGAATCATTAAATGTGACTGGGAGTATTATCACTAAACTTGATGGGGACACCCGTGGGGGTGCGGCCCTATCATTAAGACAAGTTACCAATGTCCCAATCAAATTTATGGGACTTGGGGAAAAACTTGATGCCTTTGATGTCTTTCATCCGGAACGAATGGCTAGTAGAATCCTTGGTATGGGAGATGTTTTAACACTTATTGATAAAGTTACCGATAATGTCGATGAAGATGATATGCTAAATATGATGGAAAAAATGACATCAGGTAAATATAACTACAATGACTTTTTAAAACAATTAAAAATGATTAAGCGTATGGGGTCTCTTGGTGGTATAATGAAATTAATTCCAGGAATAAATAAGATCGCAAAAAATGCCAATGTCGATGAAAAACAAATGGTTTATATCGAAGCAATAATTAACTCGATGACAAAAGACGAACGAAAAAAGCCAAACTTAATAAAGCGTAGCAGTAGCCGGCGCAGAAGAATTGCCAATGGATCTGGACGCAAAGTTGCAGATGTCAATAAACTTATTGATAATTTAGAACAACAAAAACAGATGTTTAAAAAAATGGCTGGTATGGACCCTAAAAATATGGATCCAAAGACAGCCATGCAAAATATGAATAACACACCACAAAAACGCAAAAAAGGCAAAGGGAAAAACAAAGGCGGATTCAGATTTTAAATAGGGTATAATAAAATAGAAGCAATCGTTTTATTAGTAATCTTGTGTATTGTTTTAGGTGTTGGACTCTGATTCGTGAGCAATGACACACCATAGATATGAGTAAGAGGAATCGTTATAACCGATTCGGTCATGATATCCATTGTGATAATCATTAAAAGCGCGTAAAAAAAGTGTTGAAACACCAAATATTTTCCGATGAAAATGTAGATTATGAAAAAAAACATGTAAGTCAAGACGTGTCATAATCACAATATAATCTAAATAATCTCAAGTAAATGAAAACGATGACGATGGCTTGTTCAAAGAATATGATGTTTATTTTAAAAAGCCATTTTTCCATCCAACCAGTTGCTTTTAAGTGAATACTAATCCAAAGACCCATCTATTAATCATTCTATGATATGAAGCAATAAAATATAATACATTAATCATGAGGAAGCGGGAGGAATAAGTATATGGCAGTAGGAATAATAGTATTTGTAGGAGCACTCATTATTGGGCTTGTAATTACTTTATTAGATTCTGGTGATACAGAGAATTTTTCAGGACCTAATATCTCTTCTTCAAGAAATGGATCTAATCATCAATTTAATAGCTTAATTAATGATGATAATTACCAAAGACGCATAGAAAATTCTAAAAAAAAGCACCATAGATTACAAAATAATGATAAAGTGTCAAATGAGTCAAAAACAAGTTCTTTAAAGAAAGAAGAAGCGCAAGAGAAAGATGGATTTGAAGCTTATGATGATTTCTTTGAACAAGATGATGATTTTAATTCAAAAAAATAGAAATGATGAACCAATGATACGTAATCATCAAAACTGAAAAAAGGTGATAGTATGCTTATACCTATAATGTTTTTCATTATTATCGGAATTGTTATTATAGTGACAATAATTAGTACTTTTAGCATGCATCAAAGCGGCGGCAATCAAAGACACCATTTACGACACCGTATATATGAAGATGCCGTTGCCAAACCAAAACATGATGCGCCTCAAACACAAATGATTAATCAAAAACGCGAAGCAGTCCAACAAGATGATTACGATGATTTCTTTAAAGAGTACGATGACTTTTTCGAACAAGACGATGACCCATTTAATACAAAAAAATAAGGCATCCAATTGGATGTCTTATTTTTATTTTTTTGATGTATTTAAAAACGTATCGAGAAATTTTTCTATCGCATGTTCAGTATTTTTATAAGGACTAATAACGTCTGCAACCTTAAGTAAATCCTCATGTCCGTTTTTCATCGCAACACCAATGCCAGCATATTCTAGCATTTCGATATCGTTATGACCATCGCCAAAAGCAATAACATCCTCACGGTTGAAACCTAATGTCTTAGCAACGTGACTTAATGCTGCGCCTTTGTTTGTTTTTGGAGTATAAAGTTCAATAATAAAGCGATATTCATCGCCCCAGTTTCTTACTAATACTTCCCCTTTATGGTGTTTTTCAACGTATGCTTCAATATGTTGTCCTTGATGTTTGTGTGCGACAACGATTAACCCATGTGGGTCACTCGGTAATGTTTCATCGAAGGGTCCTACATGAAGTTTAGCACCGTTAAAATAGTGAAGCAAGCTCATAATATCATCACGTTTTTCTAGAAGATAGATATCATCTCTAATTTCACAAAATGCATTGTAGATATAGTCTTTATTGTGTTTAAATATATCTAAAATAACATCTCTTTTTACGGTATGAACTACCTCTTCAAAATCGTTGTTCCCTGGCCAAGAAATAAGTCCACCATTATAATTTATTAGTGGCGTATCAAGTCCTAGTTTTGTATAGTAAGGTTCGCTACTACGGTAAGGACGTCCTGTTGCTATAACGAGTTTATGGCCTTTTGCTTTAAGTTTTTTTAAATAGTTTGTTGTATTATCTCGTAAAGTTTCCCAATCATATAAAAGGGTTCCATCTAAATCAAGTGCAATGAGATATTTTTTCATAATAATCACCTCAGTGTATTATCGCATAAAACCTATGTTTAGGCAAATAATTTATACTTTTTAGATAAGGGATATAAGCAGATATATGATATAATAAACAAGAGGTGTTGTTATGGATATAAGTCTCGCTGGATTAATAAACTTTCTCTTAGGAATCTTTTCTGGATTTCTACTTTTTACAATTGTATATATTTATTTCTTTGTCCGCGGGAAAAATATTGATGTATCACTGTTTAGAAAACCGGACAATGAAGTTGATGAAGAAGAATTAAAACAAATTGTTATCGATAAACAAGAAACGTTTAAAAAAATGAAACGTAAAGGAGATTCTATTGGAAAATTAACCTTCAGTCTCTCTTATGAACTGATAGAAGAAATTGCAAAATACTACTTTCCCAAATCAAAATATCCTATGCTAGAGTTAAGTGTAGATGAAATGTTGGCACTCAACCATTATATTACAGAACGTATTGACGGTATTTTGAACCAACCTATTCTTAAAAACACACGGAATATTCGTGTGACTAAACTCGTAAGAATGTACGAAGCAAAACGGTCATTTGATCAAAATAAAATTGTTAAAGCTGCAAAAAACAAAGTCGTTAAGAAGTCGGTAAAATATACACTTGGTGCAATAAATCTAATGAATCCAGCTTACTGGTTTAGAAAAATTGTCATTAATAAAAGTGTTGGATATATAGAAAATAAGATTGCCTTGATAATCATTGGGGTCGTCGGGGAAGAAACAATTAAAGTATATTCTAAAAAATTATTTGATAAAGAAATTGAAATGGACTTTGTCGATGAAGCGCTGAAATCTTTAGAAGCTGGTGATGAAGACGATGAAGACAATTAAAGATATCACCAATTATGAACAACTCGTTTTGAAAGATGGACTTTCATTGGTCATATTTTACAGCGAATGGTGTCCTGATTGTCATTATGCTGATACATTCATGCCGCGATTAGAATCTATGTATCCACAAATAACGTTCTACCATGTTGATCGTGGTGATATTCCTGAACTTGCAAAAGCACTTAACGTTTACGGTGTTCCCAGTTTTTTGTTATATAATAATGAAGAAATATGTGCTCGGTATGTTAATAAACAACGAAAGACGTTTATTGATGTCCAAACATTTATAGAAATGTCACTTACTAAGAAGGGGTGCTTATAATATGTCTTTCTTTAGACGAAAAAAGAAAATTGTTCCACCGAAAATGCGAACACCGGATGAAACACCTTTTCAAGTGTATGAAATATTAGAAGAGGCAAAACGAAAGAAATTCGAGCATAACCAATTTGTTTCTCCAATTTTTGGTAAGAACGTTAAAGATGAAGTCGTTATCCCTATTATGACCAATGTAAAACGTGATTTGGATACGTTGGATTCTTTTCGTACCAAACCAAAATTAACTAAAGAAGAGCGAATAAAAAAATACGGTACCGAGTATCCAGAATTTGACCTTATTAGAGGAAAGAACTTACAAGAAGCGTTAGAGTCACAGTCCAACCGTAAGAAAATCGTAAAGGCTTCTTTTGTAAAAACAGAAGAACCAACACAACATCCTCTACCAGTTCATGAAGATGAAAATATAGCAAAAGTAGATAATACACCATTACAAGAAAACGAGTCACAAAAAACCGAACCAGAACCAAAACCAAAAACAACAGAAACCATACAATCAACACAAGAACAAGCACCACAAGAATCAGAGCCAAAACCTATCCAAGCGGCGTCTCAACAACCCACCTATGTTAA
This sequence comes from uncultured Candidatus Izemoplasmatales bacterium, assembly GCA_964643385.1. Taxonomy (GTDB): domain Bacteria; phylum Bacillota_I; class Bacilli_A; order Izemoplasmatales; family Izemoplasmataceae; genus SLQR01. The sequence goes on along the minus strand of CAZXSS010000004.1, from coordinate 22,118 downwards.
ATCTGACACAAAAAGGACAAAAGGCTATCAATTACCACCTAAATCATTAATCACTAAACCTCAAGAAACACCACCAGATTTAACTGCATCGATAGAAAAACAAATTAATATTTTAAATAAAACCTTTGAAGAGTTCCAAGTTGGCGCTACCGTCCTCAAGCATACTCAGGGACCGACAGTTACCCGCTATGAGATTAGGCTCGATAAAGGGGTTAATGTAAAAAAAGTCACGGGAATTGCTGATAACATTAAAATGGCACTTGCAGCAACAGAAATTCGAATCGAAGCCCCAATTCCTGGAAAATCAACGGTCGGTATAGAAGTACCGAATGAAGAAAAACAAACTGTACATTTTGCAGACATTATTAATCATTCGAAATTTAATCATGCTGCGCAACCCTTAACCATTGGTTTAGGCTTAGATATCGATGGTAAGCCAGTTTACGCATCAATTAAATCCATGCCACACGGTCTTATTGCTGGAGCTACCGGAAGCGGGAAAAGTGTGTGTATTAATACATTATTGATGAGTTTATTGTTAAAATACCGACCAGATGAGTTGAAGTTAATTTTGGTCGATCCGAAAATGGTTGAACTTACAAATTACAATGATATCCCACATTTAATTACACCAGTAATAACCGATTCGAAAGCTGCAACCGCAGCCTTAAAATGGTTAGTAGAAGAAATGGATCGCAGGTTTAATATGTTCTCAGAAACCCGATCTCGTGATATTGATTCATACAACAACTCTGTAGAATCTGAAGAAGATAAAATGCCATATATCGTTATCGTTGTAGATGAGTTATCAGATCTTATGATGGTATCAAGTCAACATGTAGAAGATGCGATTAAGCGATTAACACAAAAAGCAAGAGCCTGTGGTATTCACTTAATCATTGCGACACAACGCCCATCAACCGATGTTATTAAAGGTACAATCAAATCAAATATTCCAACCCGTATTGCCTTTAGTGTTGCTAGCCATGTAGATTCACAAACCATTATTGATTCAAGTGGTGCAGATAAATTACTCGGTAAAGGGGATATGCTGTTCGTTACAAATGGACAAGGTAAAGTACGCCTTCAAGGTGCATATGTATCAGATGAAGATATTGAACGCGTGACAGAATATATTCGTGAACAGTTAAAACCCGATTATTTATTCGATCAAGAATCATTGATTCAAAACGTGACACAAAATCTAGAACGCGATGAGTATTTCTATGATGTAGCACGATTTGTTGTTGACTTACAAGAGGCAAGCATAAATAAGATAAGTAAACAATTTGGTGTTGGTTTCAACCGTGCACAAAGTATCGTTGAGTCATTGGAAAGCATCGGTGTTGTTTCAGAAAACCTCGGTTCAAAAGCACGTGAGGTATTAGTAAATAAAGATGAGTTGGAAGCTATACTTAAAAAAATTAGGTGAAAGCATGACAGATGATATTAAACTAGATGATTATTTCGCAGAAACAAATGTTCGTGATTTAAAAGATATTCATAATGCTGAAATACAATATAAAAAGTTGCAACGGCGTATTAAAGTTGCACTTTTTGGCTTGTTAATCGTTGCTGTTTTACCGTTTGTATTTTCACGCTATCAGGACTTTGATATCATCGTGAACTCAATCTTGTTTATTGGGGTCATGGTCTTTCTGTTAATATATACTTTATATACCGTATTCCGCTTCAGTGATACTACAGATTTTACCGAAGAAGATAATCAAGAAGCTGTGAAAAAACATGCAGAGCGCATGGATTTAGTTGCATTTGTTACCACATTATTCATGATTTTTGTTATTATGAATACCTTCTTCATCTCATTGACATCGGTCGCAGCTGAAAATAGTGATAGTATGTTACCAAACTTAAGACCTGGTGATGACTTACTTGTATGGCATTATGATGTTAACTACGAACGGTTCGATATTGTTGTGGCGAAAGTCGATAGTGAAACCTACTACGTAAAACGTATTATTGGATTGCCTGGAGAAACCGTAAGGTATGAAAACAATCAACTATATATTCAACGTAAAGGATCAACTGTCATGGAGCAAATTGATGAACACTTTATTGAAGATAGTTCAGATACATGCCCAACAACAGACATGCCAGAAGACCCATGTGAGTTTATTCTTGATGATGACGAAGTGTTACTACTGGGAGATAACCGTGCTCAGTCAACGGACTCACGTGAGTTAGGTCCATTTAAGATGGCCGATTTATACGGTAGAGTTTTTTACCGAATAAGACCATTCGACGCTATAGGAGAGGTGGAATAATATGACATTAATACAATGGTATCCTGGCCATATGGCAAAAACAAAGCGATTAATTAAAGAACGTCTCCATCTTGTTGATGTGGTTTATGAGTTATTAGATGCACGCGCACCCTATTCAAGTCAAAACCCAATGATTAGAGAAATTACAATAAAGAAACCTAGGTTAATTTTACTGAACAAATCAGATTTGGCAGAACGCCATCATGTAAACGCGTGGATCAATCATTTTAAAGAACAAGGATACAAGGCTATTGCCATTAATTCGTTAAAAGGATTAGATGTAAAAAAAGTTGTTCAAGCAACCAAAGAAATTATGGAAGATAATTTTGCAAAAGCAGCTAAAAGAGGGATTAAGAAGCGTCCAATCCGTGCGATGATATTAGGTATCCCTAATGTTGGTAAGAGTACACTGATTAATCAGCTAGTCAATAAACGCGCTACCAATGTTGGTGACGTGGCGGGGATAACAAAACACCTACAAATGATTCGAATTCATGAGGATTTAGAATTATTAGATACACCAGGTATTTTATGGCCAAAGTTTGAGGACCAAGACGTTGCCAAAAAATTGGTCTTACTAGGGTCGTTAAAAGATAGTGTAGTCGCTTTAGATGATGTTGTAATATATGGGTTCAAATTATTAAAAACCTATTATAAAGATCGGTTCGAAGCACGCTATGATATATCTGTTGATACAGACGACATGATTGAAATATTTGATGCAATTGGCAAACGCAGAGGGTGCTTAAAAAAAGGTGGCGAAATCGATTATGAACGGGTCATTGATATTTTCTTATATGATTTTCGTCATCAATATTTTGGACCAATTACTTTAGATCGAGTGGATGGATAAACATGTATGATTTTGAACTGAAATATATCAAGCAAGGATATAAACATATAGCTGGTTGTGATGAAGCAGGCCGTGGTCCTATGGCTGGACCTTTGGTATGTGCTTCAGTGATTTTAAATCCTGATGATCCTATTGACTCGTTGTATGATTCTAAAGCATTAAATGAAAAAACAAGAAACGATTTATATGATCAAATTGTTAGACGTGCTATTGCATACAAGGTTGTCTTTTTAAGTCCTAAAGATGTTGATACACTTAACTGTTATCAAGCGAGCAAAAAAGGCATGATTGATGCCGTTCGTGGGCTATCTTTAAAAGCAGATTTCATTTTAACTGATGCCATGCCTTTAGGAAAAGCATATAAACATGAAGCCATCATCAAAGGCGATCAAAAAAGTGCTAGTATAGCTGCAGCAAGTATACTCGCTAAAGTAGAACGAGATCGATATATGATTGAAAGTTCAAAGACGTATCCTGGTTATGGATTTGAAAGACATAAAGGCTATCCGACGAAATATCATAAACAAAAACTCGTTGAGCTTGGAGCGTGCGCTATTCATAGAAAAACATACCAGCCTGTGAAAGACATTTTGCTAACACAACTTTCAATGGATGTTAGTAGTAAAATTTGACAACATATTTATGATTATTTAATATGTATTTTTAAGAAGAAGTCAATATTTACATTCAATGAAGCCGCATTCTTTAAAACGGTTAACGGCAATATATTTTCAAATAGTGTAAACGTTATCAATTGTCATAATATGTAAGTATAAAAAGGTTGTAATATGACCATCTTTTGATATAATTGTAATGAAATAAACTATAGGAGTGAGATTATGAAAGTAGCAATTGGAGCTGACCATGGTGGATTTGACTTAAAAGAGAAAATTATCGACTACCTGAAAGAGCATAAGATTGAATACACTGATTATGGGACCAATAGTGGCGAAAGTTGTGATTATAATGAGCCTGCTAAAGCTGTTTCTCACGCTGTAAGTGAAGGGAAAGCTGATCGCGGGATTTTAATTTGTGGGACAGGAATTGGCATGAGTATCCAAGCAAATAAAACCAAGGGTATTCGTTCGGCTTTAGTCCACGATTTATATACTGCAAAAGTTACACGACTTCATAATAACTCAAATGTTCTTGCGATGGGTGCAAGAATTATTGGTGATGAAATCGCCCGGGCCATTGTAGATATATGGTTACATACTGAATTTTCTGGTGTTGAACGCCATGAACGTCGTGTATCAAAAATCGAAGAATAGAGGGCTAGCATGGGAAAATTAGTAATTTTAAATCATCCGCTTATTGACCATAAGATGGCAAAAATACGTGATAAGAATACTGACTCAAAGATATTTAGAGAAAATGTAAATGAGTTAAGTGGATTGATGGCGTATGAAATCACACGTGATTTAGCCACAAAGGATATTGAAGTTGAAACACCGCTTAAGAAAATGCAAGCAAAAACATTATCTAAAGCAGTTGTTATAGTGCCTATCTTAAGAGCAGGATTAGGCATGGTTGATGGCATCCATATGATGATACCTACAGCGAAAGTTGGGCATATCGGTTTATACCGCGATGAACAAACACTGAAACCCCATAGCTATTATGTAAAATATCCAAAAGAGATTACAGAAGCGACAGTATTGCTTGTAGACCCTATGCTTGCCACTGGAGGAAGTGTTGTTGCTGCGATTGATTCACTAAAAGCTAGTGGAGCTAAAGATATTCGCTATGTTGGTATTGTTGGCTGCCCAGAAGGTGTAGATGTTCTTAAAACAGCACATCCAGATGTTGACATTTATTTAGCTGCGCTAGATGAGGGCCTTAATGACCACGGTTATATTGTTCCTGGACTTGGGGATTGTGGCGATCGTTTGTTTGGTACAAAGTAATGAAAAAAACTGACGATAAACCATCTGAAAAAGATAGAAAAGAAGCTAGTGATCGGCAGTTTATATATAAATTGTTAGCTTTAACAACGAGTTTTATTTACGAAGCCATCGCGAGTATTCTTATTGGCGGATTAATCGGCTATGGACTAGATTATATCTTTGGACTAGATGGGTTATTATTAATCACCTTTATGGTATTTGGTGCCATGGCAGCGGTGATTAATTTTATTCGTCGTATATACCGCTTGGGAGTGAATGATAATGACTGAGAAAGTATATGTGCAAACATTTTTTTATGTTTGGTTTATGATTATAATAGGTTCACTTATCTTTTATTTTAGTTTAAATTTTGATTATGCTATCGCCTATTTTCTAGGTGCTGTGACGAGTGTTATGTTAATGAGTCATAACTATAAAACCACAATGAAAACAGCGCGTATTGATCCGTCACAGCTAAAAGTACGTACCATTAAAAATTATGTATTTCGCTATTTCTTTTATACGATGATTGCTGTTTTTATTTATTTACAAAATGAAAATATATATCATATTTTTCCGCTATTTCTTGGATATGCCACATTCAAAATAGTGATGATGATAAATTTCTTTGTTCAGCGTAAAGGAGTGGAACGAGAATGATTGACTTTTATACAAATTTGTCTCCGAGCTTAAAATCGTCTTTAATAATCACGGTCTTTTTAATCGTGTTTTTAAGTATTATTGGAAGAAAAACATCAAAATTAGACCCGCGTTCAACGCCTAAAGGCATTATTTTTATTATGATTATGTTTGTCGATACACTGAACAACTTTATTAAGGAATTCTATGGAAAAAATTGGCGAAAATATACACCAATTTTAATGACTATATTACTTTACTTAGCACTGGCCAATACATCGGCACTATTTGGATTAGCGAATCCCCTAGCAAACATTAGTATTGCCCTTGCATTTAGTATATTTGCCTTTTTAACAATTCAACTCGCAGGGCTTATTGCAAGACGCCCTAAAAATAGAATCAAAGATTTAAGTTCACCAAATGTGATGTTATTACCACTGAATCTAATTAGTGAGATATCAACACCGCTTGCTATGGGATTGCGTTTATTTGGAAACCTAATTAGTGGTAGTATCATGATGGTTGTGGTATTTCAAATGTTGAATATGCTTGGCGATAGGTTAGGTAATATCGGCTCTTGGGTTTCAGGGGTTGGAAATACAGTGATTACAACCGCGGTACTCCATCCAATTTTTAATATTGGATTTGGACTGATTCAAGCATTTGTTTATTTTATGTTGTTAACGGTATTCCTGTCGATGGCTATTGAAGAACCAATCGTTGAAGAAGAAGCAGCCTAAAGACGGAAGTTAAAATAAATTACTAAAAAATCGAGGAGGAAACATTTATGTTATTTTTAGCTGAATACAATGAGTTCTTTGTTAATGGGATGGCACTACTTGGTGCAGGAATCGCTATGATTGCTGGTCTTGGACCTGGTATTGGACAAGGATATGCTGCTGGTAAAGCAGTTGAAGCTGTCGGTCGCCAACCTGAAGCACAAGGTAAGATTACATCAACAATGCTTATTGGACAAGCAATGGCTGAAACAACTGGACTATATGCATTACTTATTGCTATCGTATTAATTTTTGTTATCTAGTAGATTGGAGGCAACACCATGCAAAACTTATCTGAAGCCGTACAAAAACTAGTCGAGATCGCACTAGGTGTCGATGTTTTAGAGATGGTTATTCAAATCGTTGCAACAATCTTATTGATTTTAGTGGTTAAGTATTTCTTCTGGGACAAAGTAACTACCTTCATAGATGAGCGAAAAGCAATCATGGACAAAGAACTAACAGAAGCCACAGAAAAAAATGAAGAAGCTAAAATGTTAAAAAAAGAAGCAGAAGAAACGTTTAATGAAATGAAACAAGAAGCACGTGATATATTAGAAGACGCGAAGAGTCGTGGCGAAGATACGAGGCGTGATATCATTTCAAAAGCTAAAGATGAAGCATCGACAATAAAGAAAAATGCCCAAAAAGATTTAGAACAAGATATCGAAAGTGCACGTCAAGCATTACGTGATGAGATTGTTGATATTGCGAGTTTACTCGCAGAAAAAGTCATCGCTAAAGAAATTGACGAAAAGACATATAATACTCTAATTGACAATGCCATTAAAGAGGCGCAAAAACAATGAGCGCGGTTAGCGAACAATACGCCGTCGCGCTTTTTGAACTTTCTTTAGAACGTGATGCTATCGAAATAACTAAAAAAAGTTTTGAAACTTTCATTAAGGCATTTACTGATGATGTTAAAACATTTTTTCTTCATCCAAGTATTAAACAAAAAGATCAAATAGATGTTATCAATGATACTGATTATCCTGATATATTTAAAGATTTTTTAAAAGTAATTGTTACGAATAATCGTATGGAAACCATCATATCTATCTATGAAGACTTTAGAACGTTCATAGAGGATGAATCTGATGTGATGCGTCTACATGTGTTCTCAGCGAACCCATTGTCAAAAGAACACATTAAAGACATTAAAAATACATACAATAAAAAATTCCATAAAACAATCATTGTTGAAACACATACGGATTCATCAATGATTGGTGGATTGAAAATTGAATATAACGGTATGGTATTAAATGATACTGTTGACTATACACTTAAGCAACTTAAGTCACAACTTAAATCGTAGGCAGGTGAAAGTATGAGCAAAATAAATCCCGTAGAAATTAGCGCTTTAATTAAAGAACAAATTAAAGCCTACAGTAAAGATATAAAAACCGAACACATCGGAACCGTCATTAGTGTTGGTGATGGTATCGCACTTGTTCATGGTCTTGATGAGGCTATGAGCGGTGAGTTACTTGAATTCTCAGGCAATGTATATGGTATGGCCTTAAACTTAGAAAAAGATCATGTAGGTGCCATCATACTTGATGAATCAACCGCCATCAAAGAAGGCGACCAAGTTAAAACAACAGGTCGTATTTTAGAAGTTCCTGTTGGTGAAGGTTTAATTGGTAGAGCCGTTAACCCACTTGGACAACCTATTGATGGTCGTGGTGAGATTAAATCCGATAAAACACGTCCACTAGAGCGAAAAGCTACTGGCGTTATGAGTCGTAAATCCGTTGATGAACCTCTACAAACAGGAATTAAAGTATTGGATGCTTTGGTACCTATTGGCCGAGGACAACGCGAATTGATTATTGGTGACCGTCAAACTGGTAAGACATCAATTGCAATTGATACAATTATCAACCAAAAAGGAAAAGACGTTATTTGTATCTACGTTGCAATTGGACAAAAAGAATCAACTGTCGCTGGCGTCATTAAATCATTAAAGAATCAAGGCGCAATGGATCATACAATTATTGTTAGTGCGAGTGCGAGTGAACCTGCACCGTTATTATATTTAGCACCATATGCTGGTATTAGTATCGGTGAAGAATTTATGTTTGATGGTAAAAGTGTGTTAGTTGTCTTTGATGACTTAACCAAACATGCGATTGCGTACCGTGAATTAAGTCTATTATTACGTCGACCACCAGGACGTGAAGCTTACCCTGGTGATGTCTTCTATTTACATTCTCGTTTACTAGAACGCGCAGCTAAATTAAATGATAAACTTGGTGGCGGGTCAATTACCGCTTTACCTATCATTGAAACACAAGAAGGCGACATTTCGGCCTATATCCCAACCAATGTTATTAGTATTACCGATGGACAAATATTCTTACAAAGTGATTTATTCTATACTGGTGTTCGTCCAGCAATCAACGCGGGATTAAGTGTGTCGCGTGTTGGTGGGAGTGCACAAATTAAAGCGATTAAAAAAGTTTCAGGAACATTACGTCTTGATTTAGCAAGTTATCGTGAGCTAGAAGCGTTTACCCAATTTGGGTCAGATTTAGATGAGTCTACTAAACGTAAACTTGAACGTGGTAAACGCACTGTAGAAGTCTTAAAACAAGGCTTGCATGAAACAATAGATGTTGAAAAACAAGTTATGATTATCTATTCATTAACCAAAGGATATTTAGATGATATAAAAATCGAAGACATCAAACGCTTTGAAGAAGAATTATATGATTATTGCGACAAAGATGATAAAGGTCAAGCACTATTAGACCATATTCGTAAAGAAAAAACATTACCAGATACTAATGACATGAATGAAGTCATTGAAGCATTTAAAAAATCATTTGCTTAAGGAGGTGGTTTTATGAGTTCAATGCGTGAAATAAAACAACGCATAAACGCGACTGACAAAACCAGTCAAATAACCAAAGCAATGCATATGGTTAGTGCATCAAAACTTAAAAAAGCAGAACGCAATATTGTGAACTTTAGACCACTCACAAAACGCCTTACAGATAGTTTGTCACGTGTTTTAGATAGCGATGTCGATGTCGATCATCCAATGTTTGAATCACGAGAAGTTGAAAAAACTGTCTATATTCTTATATCAAGTGATCGCGGATTAGCAGGCCCTTATAATGCGAGTATGTTTAAAGCATTTGAAAAATATATCCATGAGAATCATGAGACAAATGATGAGTTTGTACTTGCTACACTTGGATTTAAAGCCTATAGCTTTGCTAAACGCAAAGGCTACACACAAATAAATGATAAAGTCATCCAAGTTCGTGATGATATTCAATTTTTAGACTTTCAAGAGATCAGTGATATGTTTATAAAAGGTTATTTAAAGGGTGAATATGACCGTGTAGTTGTCTTTTATAATAAATTTATCAATACCCTAAATCAAGAAGTTCGATATGAGACCTTATTGCCGTTAGATAGTAGTCCTTATATTCACGGCGTTGAAGAAGACTTAAAATATAAACGCATATACCATTTTGAACCGAGTGCCTCAACTGTTTTAAATCAACTATTGCCTATGGTTTTAGTAAACCTATTATACGGTATGATTTTAGAAGCAAAAGCAAGCGAACATGCCGCACGCATGACTGCTATGAAAAGTGCCACAGACAATGCAAAAGACTTAATAAAAGACTTAAAACTGCATTACAACCGTGCAAGACAAAATGCCATTACAATTGAACTTACAGATATCATTGGTGGCGCCAATGCGGTTAATTAAGGAGGAAAGACGATGAACAAAGGTAAAGTAATACAAGTAATGGGTGCCGTTGTAGACGTTAAGTTCGAATCCGAACTTCCTGAAATCAACCACGCGCTTACGATTGATAATACAGATGATAAAAAACGTGTCCACGATATTCAACTAACACTTGAGGTGTCGTTACACTTAGGTGATAACATTGTAAGAACGATTGCCATGGATTCTACCGATGGGGTTAGACGCGGTATGGATGTAGTTGATACAGGGCAACCAATTAGTGTTCCAGTAGGAAAAAGCACATTGGGAAGAATCTTTAATGTTTTAGGAAACGAAATCGATGAAAAAGATCCAGTAGATAAAGATACTAAACGAATGCCAATTCATAGAACCGCACCTAAACTTGATGAAATAAGTAGTGAAACCGAAATATTAGAAACAGGAATTAAAGTTGTCGATCTATTAGCTCCATACATTAAAGGGGGGAAAATTGGACTCTTTGGTGGTGCTGGTGTAGGAAAAACTGTTTTAATTCAAGAGCTTATTAATAATATTGCTCAAGAACATGGTGGTATTAGTGTCTTTGCTGGAGTTGGTGAACGTACCCGCGAAGGAAATGATCTCTATCATGAAATGACTGAGTCAGGCGTTATTAATAAAACTGCCATGGTATTTGGACAAATGAATGAACCACCTGGGGCACGTATGCGTGTTGGTCTAACTGGACTAACAATGGCTGAATATTTCCGTGATGAAGCCAAACAGGATGTTCTATTCTTTATTGATAATATCTTTAGGTTTACCCAAGCGGGTAGTGAAGTTTCTGCACTTTTAGGTCGGATGCCTTCAGCGGTTGGATATCAACCAACTTTAGCAACCGAAATGGGTAAATTACAAGAGCGAATCACTTCTACCAAAGAAGGATCAATTACCTCTATTCAAGCAGTGTATGTTCCAGCCGATGATTATACAGACCCCGCTCCAGCAACGACATTTACCCATCTAGATGCAACCACAAACTTAAGCCGTAAAATCTCTGAAGAAGGGATTTATCCTGCAGTTGACCCATTGGCTTCAACCTCAAGAGCCTTAGAACCAGAAGTCGTCGGAAAAGAACACTATGATATTGCTCGTGAAGTTCAACGCACTATCCAACGCTATAATGAGCTTCAAGATATTATCGCGATTTTGGGAATGGATGAACTCAGTGAAGACGATAAACTTGTCGTACATAGAGCCAGACGTATTCGTTTGTTCTTATCACAAAACTTCCATGTTGCTGAACAGTTTACTGGACAAAAAGGATCATATGTCCCAATTGATGAAACCATCAGAGGATTTAAAGGTATTTTAGAAGGAAAATATGATGATTTACCAGAAGATGCGTTCCGTTTAACAGGAAGTATCGACGATGTAATAAAAAAAGCCGAATCTATGGAGTAGGTGATTAGATGCAACTAACTGTCATTACCCCAAGCGGGGTATTGTACAATGAAGAAGTCGACTATATTGTAGTGAGCTCTAAAAATAATGGCGATTTCGCAATCTTAAAAGACCACGCACCGATTATCTCAACAATCGATGTAGGCTATTTAAAAATGGTTAAAGGAAATGATCACGTTTTTACGGTGATTATTAATGGCGTCTTAGAACAACAAGAAAACTTTATTACTGTCATTGCTCAAGAAGCGCACGTTGGCCTTGAAAAAGATAGTGCGCTGGAACACCTAAATAAAGTTAGAGAAGAAAGACTCGATGAAAATAGACGTCGAACCATGGATTTTTTAAAAGCAGAAAGAGAACTCAAGAAAAACATAAAAAAAGCACAAGCATCCAAGCGTTAGATCGCATGGTTGCTTGTTTTTTTATAAGGCATACTGCTTGAGAAACCCCCTCAATATGATATAATAAATATGAAAACTAAGGAGGTAATATTATGAACAAAGAACAAAAAAATCTTATGAACCAATACGTTGCAGACTTAGCTGTCTTAAACGTCAAGTATCACAACTTACATTGGAATGTTGTTGGAGAACGTTTCGAACAAGTCCATGTATATCTTGAAGGGCAATATGATGATTTCTTTGAAAAATATGATGAGGTTGCAGAACGCTTAAAAATGTTAGGGGAATACCCACTTGCCTCAATGACATCATATTTAGAAGCGACAAAAGTAGAAGAAATCGAACTTAGAGATTACCAAATTCCTGAAGTATTTGCAATTGTTAAAGAAGAACTTGAAAAGTTAAGAACCCTCGCCACAAATATCCGCAATTTAGCAGATGAAAACGGAGACTTTGTAACCGTAGGCATGCTGGAAGATCATGTTGCTGGATATGATAAGCAATTATGGTTTATTGATTCAAAGCTTAAGTAACATAAAGGTGCGCAAGCACCTTTTTCATTGCACAAATTTGTGAACTACGCTACACTAGGTACAGGTGATATTATGAAAATTCAACATATAAAATATTTAAATACTGTTGCATCGACAAATTCATATCTAAAAACATTAGACATGAATCAAAAACCTAATGGATTACTTGTTTATACATTTCATCAAACTAAAGGTCGCGGACGTCGTGCGAATATATGGCATTCACAGAAAGATGAAGATATAGCGCTAAGTATCTATCATGAGACGCTTGAAGAAACCTTTATGGACCTCATGCGCGCAGCAGTTAGTGTCGTCGATACGTTACGTAATCTCAATATTGAAGCTACCATAAAGTTACCTAATGATATTTATGTTAATAATCAAAAAATCGCTGGAATTCTTATCGAGAAAACAGTGCATCTGTCTACACCCTCAACTATCATTGGAATAGGAATAAATGTTAATAGTACTAGAATAGACAATGATAATGAAATCAGTATTAAGGATGTTTTAACCAAAACAGTCGACAAAAAAAATCTAGTCGAACAATTTGTGCATTTTTACAATAGATTAACAAATCAAACATTATACGAACCCTTTAGGTCATATATTGATTTTAGAAATCACATGTGTGACTATGAGAATACTTGGTATGAATTAATTGATATCAATCGCGATTTTGTATGTGTTTTAGAAAAAAATAATACTGTGATTAACATTCCATGCCAAAACGTCAATTTTAAGTTAAAAAGCAGATAATTACGCAGGCTATCATGTTCCTAGATATGGATATGATGGCCTTTTTTATTGCTTAAAAAACATGTTGCTATATTCATATAAAAGTCGCTTCATATGTATGCCTACCAATATGTTTCTATAATCGAATATTTTGAATATCAAAATAGATTGACAATCATTATTTGAATAGGTATAATGGCTTCTAAGGAGGTGTAAATATGTTTGAAAAAGTGAAAGCAATTTTAGTAGAAGAGTTGGGCGTTGATGAAGACAAAGTAACAAAAGACGCACATATCATTGATGATTTAGGTGCTGATTCTTTAGACGTGGTTGAAATGATTATGGCTCTTGAAGATGCATTTGATATTACTGTAAATGATGATGAAGCCCAAAAATTACGTACAGTTCAAGATGTTGTTACCTATATTGAAAAGGTCAACTAAAATGGTATAAGTAAAATTTGGAGGTAGTCTATGACCAATAAAGAACTGAAAAACTTAATTAAGATTTTTGAATCATCATCACTAGGTAGATTAAAAATTGAGCGTGATGATGTCATGATAGAATTAGAAAAACCGAGAACTGAGGTTGTTAAAGAAAACGTTGTTGTAAGTAATCCAACACCAAAAGAAGACAAACCAGCTGAACAAAAAGAAGAGGTTTCAAGTGGGACCCCTGTCAAAGCCCCATTAGTCGGAACGTACTATGAATCTCCAGCACCTGATCAGTCACCTTTTGTTCGTGTAGGACAGACTGTAAAAGAAGGACAAACCCTTTGTATTATTGAGGCAATGAAAGTCATGAATGAAATTACCGCACCGGTAAGTGGAACGATTACAAAAATACATCTAAGCGATAGTGATATGGTTATGTTTGATCAAGTCATTATGGAGATTAAACAATGATTCAAAAACTACTCATTGCGAACCGTGGAGAAATAGCGGTTCGCATTATTAGAGCATGTAAACAAATGGGTATAGAAACGGTTGCGGTTTATAGTCAGGCAGATTACGAAAGTTTACATGTCCAATTAGCTGATCAAGCAATATGCATTGGATCTAAGAGTGCTAAAGATTCGTATTTAAATATGGAAAATATTATTAGTGCGGCAGTTTTAACAGGCGCAGAAGCGATTCATCCTGGCTTTGGTTTTTTAAGTGAAAATGCAGAATTCGCTGCTTTGTGTGAAACGTGCGGCATTATTTTTGTTGGCCCAAATGCGAAAATTATTGCGGCTATGGGTGATAAAGCTAAAGCAAAATCGATGATGATTGAAGCTGGTGTTCCCGTAGTTCCAGGTAGTGAAGGCGAAGTATCACTAGAAGAGGGTAAAAAGGTGATGGAATCGATAGGATGTCCACTCCTTATAAAAGCAAGTTCGGGTGGTGGAGGACGCGGTATGCGTATTGTTCATCATCGTGATGAATTTACACAAGCTTTTCATGCCGCAAGGCAAGAAGCAGAAAATGCTTTTGGATATGGTGGGGTTTATATCGAAAAACTTATTGAAAACCCCAAACATATAGAAGTTCAGATACTCGCAGATAAATACGGTGAAGTTATTCACCTTTTTGAACGTGATTGCAGTGTACAAAGACGAAACCAAAAAGTAATAGAAGAGGCCCCTTCAGCAATGACTAACGCGTTAAAAAACGCAATGCATGAAGCCTCGATAAAAGCCGCAAAATATGTTGGCTATGAAAATGCAGGAACCATCGAATTCGTAGTTAGTCAAAATGAATTTTATTTTATTGAAATGAATACTCGTATCCAAGTAGAACACCCAATTTCTGAAATGATTACAGGTGTAGATATTGTCCGTGAGCAAATTCGTATTGCTAGTGGCAAGCATTTAAAACATAAACAAAAAGACATCAAACAACAAGGTCATGCGATTGAAGTGCGCATCAATGCGGAAGATCCATTACGTGGATTTAGACCAAGTCCAGGGACGGTAGATTTACTACATATACCTCAAGGATTAGGGTTGCGGTTTGATTCAATGATTTATTCTGATTATGAAATCACACCGTTTTATGATTCGATGATTGGTAAAATGATTGTTCATGGAACATCACGATTAGATGCGATAAGAAAAATGCGAGCTGCGCTAGAAGAACTAATTGTTTCTGGTATTATGACCAATCAAATGTTTTTAATGATGATTTTAATGCATCCTGATTTTGTAAAAGGTGATTTTGATACGCGCTTTATTGAAAAACATTTAGAAGGACTACTCGCATATGAAACGTGAGATATTAAAATCTGTTTTTCAAGAACGTAAACAATTAAAAATCAATCTAAAAGCGTATCGAAATAAGGCTACACATCAATCAAAACATACAGATGTCCCTAAAGGATTATATGAAAAATGCGCATCATGTCATCAAACGTTTCCGCAAAAAAAGATTATCGAAAATCTTTTTGTCTGTCCACAATGTAATAACCATTTTCGCTTGCGTGCCATCGACCGAATTATGATGACTGTTGATCCACATACGTTTGTTGAAAAGGGATTAGGATATATTACCTTAAATCCATTATTTCAAGATGGATATGAACAAAAAATCAAATCTTATAAAGAAAAAACAGATCTAGATGAAGCCTATATTTATGGCTATGGTGAGATTAAAGGACAACCAGCGGTAATAGGAGTTATGGATAGTTATTTTATGATGGGTAGTATGGGAAGTGTTGTCGGCGAGAAAGTAACAAAAAGCGCTGAATATGCACTTTATAAGAAACTCCCTTTAATCATTTTTACTACATCTGGTGGTGCCCGCATGCAAGAAGGTATTTATAGCTTAATGCAAATGGCTAAAACCAGTGGGGTAGTTAAAAAGATGCATAACCAAGGGTTACTCTATATAACCGTTTTAACCCATCCAACAACCGGAGGGGTTACTGCCTCATTTGCTTCTTTAGGAGATATTATCTTAGCAGAACCAAATGCTCTTATTGGCTTTGCAGGCCCAAGAGTAATCGAACAAACAATCAAACAAAAACTTCCTGAAGGATTTCAACGTTCAGAATTTTTACTTGAAAAGGGTATGGTTGATAAAGTTGTTACAAGACATAAAATGAAAGAGACCTTACATCAAATATTATCCCTGCATCATAGAAGAGGGGTGCTTTAATGGACATATTAGAAAAAGAAAAAGAATTACAAGCACTTGAAAAACAGTTAGATAAAATTACTGATTCAGAAGCGCGTCAATCCATTTTGAAAGAAATCGACACCTATAAAAGTAAAATGATGCAGCAATTAGATGCTTGGGATCGTGTACTTTTAGCACGTCATCAAGCAAGACCAACCAGTCAAGATTATATTGACGCTATTTGTGATGAGTTTATCGAGTTACACGGGGATCGCAATTATGAAGATGATTACGCAATGATTGGTGGTATTGGTAGAATCAACGGATTCCCTATCACTATTATTGGAAACAAAAAAGGAAAGTGTACAGACGATAATATCGTATGTAATTTTGGCATGTCGCATCCTGAAGGTTACCGTAAAGCATATCGTCTTATGAAACAAGCGGAAAAATTTCATCGCCCTATTATTACATTTATTGATACGCCAGGTGCGTATCCTGGATTAGGTGCAGAATCACGTGGTCAAGGAGAAGCGATTGCAAAAAACCTCTTTATGATGAGTGATTTAGAAGTTCCTATTATTGCGGTTTTGATTGGTGAAGGTGGAAGCGGTGGAGCACTAGCAATTGGTATGGGTAATAAAGTCTTTATGCTAGAAAATAGTATTTACTCTATTTTATCTCCTGAAGGATATGCATCAATTTTATGGAAAGATGCAAAACGTGCAAAAGAAGCCGCAACAGCAATGAAATTAACAAGTTATGACTTACTAGAACTTGATATTATCGATGATATTATTAAAGAACCACTTGGTGGAGCACACCGTAACAAAGAACAAGTATTTATAACATTAAAAGAAAAACTCTATCAAACGCTACTCTATTATCAAACACGCAGTCATTATGAAATTAAAACAGAACGCTACACAAAATATCGCAAAATTGGATTTTTCCAACGCTTTAATTATGAACACTTACAAGGAGTGGTGAAATGATTTATACAAAAATAATAGGAACCGGAGCGTATGTCCCTAATAATATCGTGACTAATAAAGATTTAGAACGCCTTGTGGAAACTTCAGATGAATGGATTACATCACGAACAGGCATTGAGTCACGTCATATGACTGTGGATGAAAACACCTCTGATTTAGCGTATAAAGCTGCACTAAAAGCTATTGAAGATGCGGATATAGATAAACATGATATCGATCTGCTTATTGTTGCGACTGTCACAGGAGATTTCCCATTTCCAGGCGTTAGCCAACTCATACAAAAACGCCTTGGGTTAAATGCTATTACTGCCTTTGATATTAACGCCGCGTGTACAGGGTTTATATATGCATTAAACATTGCAGATAAGATGATTAAAAGTGGAAGTTACCATAACGCGCTCATTATCGGTGCGGAAACTCTAACAAAATATACAGATTTTGAAGACCGTAATACCTGTGTACTTTTTGCGGATGGAGCTGGGGCCATGGTTATCGGAAAAAGTGATATGGATAATATAAAACACGTTGTCACTTACGCGGATGGTGACCAACAAGGATTACTTAGAATGGAAGGCTATCCGCTTAAAAAAGCATTTAAAACAGAAGATACAAAACGTCCCTATATCACCATGAAAGGAACGGATGTTTTCAAATTTGCGACAACTGTTTTACCAAATACGGTAAATACACTGTTAGAAGACACAAATACAAATATTGACGAGGTGAATCTAATTGTTGCCCATCAAGCAAATAAACGTATAATAGAAAAAGCTGCAAAAACATTAAAATTCCCTATGGAAAAAATGTATATGAATATTCAAAACTATGGAAATACATCAGCAGCAAGTGTCCCTTTGGCTATTGATGAAGCCATAAAAAAACAAGAGCTCAAAAAAGGTGACTTGTTTGCAACGGTTGCTTTTGGTGGCGGATTAACTTGGGGTGGAGCACTGATTAGATTATGATAAAAGATATAACGCAGTTACTAAACATTAAATACCCTGTTATTCAAGGGGGGATGGCTCACATCGCAAACCATGTTTTATGTTCAGCGGTATCTAATGCAGGAGGCTTAGGTTTACTCGGCAGTGGAAGCTGGGATCTTGAAACATTGAAATCAGAAATCATTAAAACAAAAGCACTCACAAATAAGCCTTTTGGAGTTAACATCATGTTAATGAGTCCCTATGCAGATGCAATGAGCGATGTTATTATTGATATGGATGTTAAAATTGTAACTACTGGGGCAGGTAATCCTGGTATCTATATGAAAAAATGGAAAGATGCAGGGATAACAGTTATTCCTGTAGTTCCAAGTGTCGCACTTGCAAAACGCGTTGTAAGAAATGGTGCAGATGCGGTCATTGTCGAAGGTACTGAAGCTGGTGGTCATGTCGGAGAATTAACAACATTTACCTTGGTACCGCAAGTAGTAGATGCAGTTAATGTCCCGGTGATTGCAGCTGGTGGTATTGCGGATTACCGCGGGGTTGATGCGGCTTTTATGTTGGGCGCTAAAGGTGTTCAAATCGGCACCGTACTCCTTGCTAGTGATGTGTGTCCAATTCATATGAACTATAAACAAAAGATTATTAAAGCAAAAGATACCAGTACTATTGTTACTGGTCGTACTACCCAAGCACCAGTTCGCGTTCTTAAAAATAAAATGGCAACCACGTATTTAGAATATACAAAACAAGGTATGCCAATCGAAACGCTAGAAAAATTAACATTAGGATCATTACGACGTGCGGTAAATGACGGAGACATGGATACAGGGTCATTCATGGCAGGTCAAATTGCAGGATTAGTACGACATATTAAACCAGTTCAAAGGATTTTAGATGATATGTTTTTACAAAGTCGAACCTACAAGGAGAATCATATATGAAAATAGCATTTATATTTGCCGGACAAGGTGCTCAAAAACAAGGTATGGGACAAGATTTTTACACAACATATGATGTTTTTAAACAGCATTTAGATCAAGCTCAAACCGTATTAAAAAATGACTTGATTAATATAATGTTTAAAGGTCAAAAACAATTAGATGAAACGATACATGCTCAACCAACTATCTTTGCTTTTGAAACAGGTATTGTTGAGTTGTTAAAATCATATAACATCCAAAGTGAAGGGTCATGTGGATTATCATTAGGAGAATATGCTGCTTACTACGATAGTGGTGTATTTGATTTTCATTTAGGACTTAACGTTATTAAAGCACGTGCTAAATATATGCAAGCAGCTTCCGAACAAACAGACAGTAAAATGTGTGCTCTCATTGGGGACCAAGAAGCAGCTATTGCTCTAGCGAATGAAATAGATAATTTTTATTTGGCAAACTTTAACACGCCAAAACAAACTGTTGCAGGAGGTAGTATCGATGCAATAGACCACGCCGCATCTATCGCAAAAAATTACGGTATTAAACGTGTGATACCACTTAATACCAGTGGTGCTTTCCATACGCCATACATGCAACCTGCAAGAGAGAGCTTTACTAATTTTTTACAATCACAAGAAGTGAAAGCCCCTCAAAAAGCGCTATATTTAAATACCACAGGACGTAAAGCGAAAGGTAACTTAAAAGAACATATGGCACGTCAAGTCACAGAACCTGTAAAGTTCGATTCAATGATTTTTAACATGATTGAGGATCAATTTGATCTATTTATAACCATTGGTCCAGACGATGGTATGGCCTCGCTCATCAAAAAAATTGATAAAACACAAACCGTGTATGCGATTTACGATGTTGAATCGTTTAAAACTGTAGTAGATTCACTAAAGGAGCTGACATAAATGCGATTTGAAAACAAAACCGTTATTGTAACTGGTGCATCAGGTGGTATTGGGGCAAGCATTGCCCAATCTTTTGGTGAAGAAGGCGCAAATGTAATTGTCAATTATAACCACAATAAAGAAGGGGCAGAATCGGTTGCTGAAGCTATAAATAATAGCAATGGAAAAGCGATGATCTACCAATGTAATATTGCTGATTTCAAGGCTACAGCTGACATGGTAAAAGCTACAACTGATACCTATGGTGGAATTGATATACTTGTTAATAATTCAGGGATTACTAAAGACCAGTTAATGTTGAGAATGACAGAAGAAGATTTTGATGCTGTTATTGATGTTAATCTAAAAGGAACTTGGAACATGATAAAACATGTATCTAGACCAATGCTTAAAGCACGTCAAGGTCGCATCATTAATATTTCTAGTGTTGTCGGTGCAATTGGTAACCCTGGACAAACGAACTATGTTGCAAGTAAAGCTGGGATTGTTGGAATGACAAAATCACTAGCTAAAGAGTTCGGTAAAAAACAAGTGACTGTAAATGCAGTTGCCCCAGGATTTATCGAAACCCAAATGACAAACGACTTAGCGCCTACAATCAAAGAGGCATATTTATCACAAATTCCGCTAAATCGCCTTGGGAATGTTACAGATATTGCGAAAAGCGTACTATTTTTAGCTAGTGATGATGCCTCATATATTACCGGACAAGTCATTCATGTTAATGGAGGGATGCTATAATGAAACGCCGAGTTGTAATTACTGGATTAGGAACAATTAATCCACTTGGGAATAATGTTGAATCAACCTGGACAGGTGCAAAATCTGGGCGTAACGGGATTGATTATATTAAAAGATTTGATACTAAAAACATCGATGTGAAAATTGCTGGAGAAATCAAAGACTTTGATTTTTTAGCGTATTTTGGTAAAAAACAAATAAGACGTATGGACCGCTTTACACAACTTGCTGTTATTGCGAGTGATGAAGCTATCGAAGATTCTAAACTGGATTTAGACAAGGTTGATAAAACCCGCGTTGGTGTATATTATTCAAGTGGAATTGGTGGGTTAGAAACGATTGCAGAACAAGAAGACAAAGCTGTTGCCAAAGGACATAACCGAATTTCTCCGTTCTTTATTCCAATGTCTATTATTAATATCGCACCAGGAACAATCGCAATCAAATACGGATTTAAAGGAATGGCAACTGCGAGTGTCACTGCCTGTGCAAGTGCTACAAATACGATAGGTGATGCCTTTAGAAGTATACGCGATGGGTATTTAGATTTTGCGATTGCTGGTGGAAGCGAAGCATCAATTACTGAACTAGGATTAAGTGGCTTTAAAGTTATGCAAGCCTTAAGTAACGAAGATGATCCAAATAAAGCATCAACACCATTTGATTTGAACCGTTCTGGGTTTGTTATGGGTGAAGGTGCCGCCACATTAGTATTAGAAACATTAGAACATGCACAAAAAAGGAATGCTCATATTTATGCTGAAATTGTTGGTTATGGTGCTACGTGCGATGCTAACCATATAACCAGTCCAGACCCACTAGGTGAAGGCGCAAAAAATTGTATGCATCAAGCGGTACTTGATGCAGGGTTAACCTTAGAAGATGTTGGCTATATAAATGCCCATGGAACATCGACACCACTCAATGATAAAACAGAAACATTAGCGATTCGTCGACTCTTTGAATCACATGCTAAAAATATTTCAATTAGTTCAACCAAGTCGATGACTGGACACCTCTTAGGAGCAAGTGGTGCCTTAGAAGCTTTATTTTCTATACTTGCCTTAAAAGATAGCTTTATCCCACCGACAATTAACTATCAAACCTTTGACCCAGAATGTGATTTAGATTATACTGTAAATAAAGGTAAAGAAAAAAATATTACCGTTGCACTATCAAATTCACTTGGATTTGGTGGTCACAATGC
>CAZXSS010000003.1:0-50715 GCA_964643385.1 uncultured Candidatus Izemoplasmatales bacterium | reverse complement strand
GAATTATAAAAAAAGTGTTGCTTAGGCAACACTTTTTAATTTATAGAACAACTTTCAAAATTATTGGGTTATAGATTGTTTTCAACACACTCTATGAAATTTAAATCATAAACTTATGGTTTAAACGTGTATCCATATCTAAACAGAATCCGTAGCGTATTGACGCGTCCATCATCGATGGTAATTTCTTTTAAGATCGTATTATCATAAGCGACAAATATTACAGTACATGGACTACTGTTACAAGTACTAAAAAACGGCGATTAAAGGTATAAAAAGCAGTAGTGGAAGTCGTTTTTTTCATAAATTACATGACTTAGGGCAAGACGGTAACATAGCGTGTAATGGTCGTGGTATTATCATCTTCGTCTATAGCAGTATATTCGATGATATAAGTACCTTCGGTTGTTGTATCTACTGGATTGGATGTAATGAGTTCTACGGGTTGATCGCTGCTTTTGGCTATAGTCACACCAGGATCAATATAGTCATCACCAACGTGGATTGTGTCTGTACCTGGGTTTAATGAAAGGGTTAATCTAGGTTGTTCAATAACATCAATCGTTTTAGTGATTTCTCTTACAACCCCACCATACTCCGCTTTATATGTAATGTGATAGCGACCAACTTGCGTTACATCTAAAGTGTTTTCGGTTATCTTGTATGGATATGAAGCATTCCCTAAGGTTACATCAACGTGGGGATTAATATAGGCTTTGCCTACTTCAATGGTATCAACACTTGGTTTTAATGTCATTGTCAGGGAATTAGGATCTCTATTGTCACAGCTTGTAAGAAGCAGGAAGATTACACTAGTGAGTATAATTAATAAACGTTTCATAAAGTCGCCTCCTTTTTGCGTGTGTAATAAAGTGGAGGTAATGATAGAGCGGTATCAAGTGTATCAAAGACATGCACATACCGTATTTTTTTTATGGTCTGTGTGTCATCGCTTAAAATATAAGTTATCGTATATACTCCTGAAACATCAGTATTTACAGTACTTTCTACCGTTAAGGATCCGCGGGAATACTCAACGCCAGGATCTGTAAAGGTATCACCCTCAAATAGGGATGTAACGCCTTTTTTAAGTGTTAACTCG
The DNA here is from genome assembly GCA_964643385.1 of uncultured Candidatus Izemoplasmatales bacterium. Taxonomy (GTDB): domain Bacteria; phylum Bacillota_I; class Bacilli_A; order Izemoplasmatales; family Izemoplasmataceae; genus SLQR01. Next base: position 49,613 of record CAZXSS010000003.1, on the reverse strand, counting down.
AGTGGTGGTTGAGCGTCACGTAGGGTAACATATCGATATAACGTGCCGTATTCACCATCATCATCGTATAGTGTGTAATGAATGACATACGTTCCTGGCATTGACATATTAGGAATCGTTGTATCAATATTCAGTATAGCTTCATCATAGATAAGCCCAGCATCTGTCCATGCTTCGCGCGTATCAACGGTATCGATACCGGGTGCTAATGAGACACTTTCTGCGATAAATGTCTTTTCAAATGTTGGATAAATTGACATATTTGATGTGACAGTGTCAATCTCGGTGTCCCAGCCAGTAAAGGTATAGGTGAAATGGGTATTAGAAGGCTTTATTGGTGCGGATACTTCAGGCAATGGATCATTATAAGGTACCGTTAATTCTTGAAAAATCGTTTCATTATCATAATCATAGAATGTTACAGTATAATGTTCTTTTGCAAACTGTGCATAAAGTGTAATGTCTTGTGTATGGGTTGTGTCATCGAATACTGTAGTTAAGTCGCTATCGATATACCAATCAACAAATACATGACCAGCTTTTTTTGGTGTCGGTAAGTCGACAGGGTCATTTGGTAAAACATATAGGGTTTCAACTCGGTCATCTATATGCAGTGTAATCTCATGTGCATCACTTACAAAATACGCATAAAGTGTAACGTCTTCAGTGAGCGTGTCTAGTTTTTCATAGGCTGTGTTAAAGGTATCATCAAGATACCAACCAATGAAGTATCGTGTGTTATCAGTGACCTCACGCAATGTAAAATCCTGATTATATGTGACGTCTTGTTCGTCGATGACTGCATCATCTTTAATGTATGTAATCGTATACGTATTCGGTGTAAACTTAGCATAAAGTGTCATATCTTGTGTGATGACAGTGTTTGTATCAAAGGGATTCGTCAATGCTTGGTCTTTATAATACCCGTCAAACGTATGATGCGGTTTGTTTTCGCTAGGGTTATCTAAGGGTGTTTCATCGATAACCTCGTAAGTATTCAATGTCTGATCATCACTCATGATGGTAACTGTATGATAAACAACGGGTTCAAACTTTGCATAAAGGGTCATATCTTTTGTGATTGGTTCTGGTGTATATTCTATTGCGAAAGCATCATCAAGATACCATCCAAGAAAGCGATGGTCGTCTTTGATTGGCTCATATAAGGTTGGTGTTTCTTCGTAATCGTAGGTGGTTTCATTAAGCACGGATGTTTCATCTAAAAAGGTAATGGTATATGTTTCATCAACCCATTTTGCATAAAGGGTTGTGTCATTATTAAGTATTGTGTCTGATTCAAATGGGGTTGTAAAATCACTGTCGAGGTACCAGCCTAAAAACAATTTATCTTGGGCAGTTAATGTTGGCAAGTCTGAAATCGTTGTATCTTTAGGATGAAATATAGGTTCAACAGAGTCATAGTCAGTATCAAATGTCAGTTTGACATAATCTAGTTTGACTGACTGATAGGTATTAGCCAAGCCAACACCATAATATAAAGGATCATTTAAATCCGTTGCGCCACCATAGAGGCCATTTAAAATATCTGTATAACTTTGTGATGTGTCGAGACTTTTTATTAAAGCTAAGACACCTGTGATTTGTGGTGCCGCAAACGATGTCCCAGAGACAAACTTGTACGAGTCATTCATTACAGTCGTTACAATCTCACCACCAGGGGCAGTTATATCAATAAAATCACCATAGTTGGAAAATTCAGATATCTGTCCATCTTCATCAACAGAAGAAACCGCAACAACATGATCATAAGCAGCAGGGTATTGGGGTTCATCTGTGCCATCATTACCAGCCGCAGCTACAACAATTACCTCGTTTTGATGCGCGTAATTTATCGCATCTTGAACCGTTTGATTCTCATATGGACCACCAAGGGACATATTAATGATATCAGCCCCTTGATCTACCGCATAATAAATTGATTCCGCTAGAACGTTATCATAAAAGGCGTCTTCTCCATCTTCATTGGCTTTAATAATTAATAGTTCGACATTTTGAGCAATTCCAGCAATACCTTCATTATTATCTTTATTTGCGGCAATGACACCAGCAACACGCGTCCCATGATCTTGGTCATCAAGTACATGTGATAGGCCAACTTGTTCTGTTGTGGCGTTATAAGAAAGCGGAGATAACCGCCCTTGGAATTCTATATGATTAATATCAATACCCGTATCAATGATGGCTACCATAACAGAAGCATCCCCAGTGACAAGGTCCCACGCTTCATATGTGTCCATCATATCAAGCGCATATTGATCGTTTAAAAACGTGTCTGATGTAGTGCTAAAAGGGGGAGATTGTGTGGTGGAAATTTGGTTGACAGCGAATCCCTGGGTTAGTAGATGATGATAATCTTCATCAGTTTCAAACGTTGCAATACCAGAAGGACTAACATGATGCAGCATAAGGTCATGCGTTTCACTTAACACTTCAGCTTCTTCAACGGAACTAACTTTATAAGATAATAATGTCGATTCATCACGATTATGCCATACAAAAAAGCTCACAGAAAAAACGGTGAGCACCAATAATAGTAGTATTAAGGGTTTGGCAATAAGTGATCTCATCTGCATACCTCCATCACATCTTTATACTATATTAACATGTAATAAAGGCTTTTTATTGGAATAAAATTTAAAAAGTAAAAATAGGGAGTTCACGAGGTTTGGGATTTAAGAAATCATTGAACCATTCAGGCAATGATTGCTGAAGTGCAGGGATACCGTTGAAATGGTAGGCTTGAGAGATAATGAGTACGGTAGTAAACATCAAAATCATACTTAATGATATGACTGTGCCTACTAATGGATAAATGGCATCTTTAGGGCGATCATCTTTATAAACGATATGCATACACAGTCCAATCACAGGAATACATAACGCAAGAAGAAAACTTGCGCCTTTAAATAATATACTGTGCCATAGGCTGTGTGACTTTGGATACGCTAGCCGGTGTTGCTTTTCATCATGTAAAGTTTTAAAGAATGTCGTACTTTGATTATTAGTCATCGTAATCATCCTTTTCATTAATATGATGAAGCTACTTTAAGTATACCGTATATTTAAATGAATACAATTTTTTCGTGTGGTAAAATAGGCTTGATAGTGGTTTTTTTATATAATTTACGGTATAATTTTAATAAATAGTCAATATATTGAAAGGATGATTTTTATGACTGCACTTAGAATATATCTAGAAGATGTTTTTACTAATATTAATATTCATGAAGCCCTTGCAAGACTTATTGTTACAGGCATAGTGGTGCTTTTATGGATAATAGCTGCAACCATCGTCGTTGCATTAATGAAAAAATATGTCACGCGGACATTTAAAAGAAGAAAAGGTGATATTCGCGGAACAACACTGTCTAATTTAACTGTCAGCACGTTAAAAGTTTTAATCTGGTTTGTTACTATTTTAGCAATTATATCAGAAATAGGATTTGAGATTACACCAATTTTAGCAGCGGCAGGTATTTTAGGATTAGCAATTGGATTTGGTGCACAACACTTAGTATCTGATATTGTTTCTGGGTTCTTTCTTATTGTTGATAATGCATATAATATTGGTGAAGATGTTGATATTGATGGATTTAGAGGCGATGTTGTTTATATGAATCTACGCGTAACACATGTTAAAAATTGGTTAGGATCTGTGCTTATTATTAATAACGGACAAATTAATAAACTCATTAATTGGTCACGCAATAATTCAACGGCCGTGGTTGATTTTGGCGTCGCGTATGAAACTGATTTAGAGAAATTTAATGCATTGATTCCTGAATTTGTTGAGAATTTAGAATCACGGTATGATGTGATAACTGAACCTGCGACCTTTTTAGGCGTTACAGAACTGGCAGACTCAAGTATTAATATGCGCATTATCGCAAAAACACGACCTGGTGATCAGTTTGGATTAGAACGGAAGATCCGTCATGATCTTGTTGTCTACTTAACAAAACACGATATTGAAATTCCATTCCCACAAGTGGTCGTATCACAAAAAGAAACTTCAAATGAATAAAATAAATCTAAAAAGATGAACAGGATGCGATTATTCGTATCCTGTTTTAATAATTGACCAAATATGTATTTTAGTTAGATATCTTGTGTTTTAATTTTATAAATACATTCATTAAGCTAAAATCTAGATATAGGAGGCGATACCATGAAAAAGATAATTGGTATTATGATATTAAGTTTGTTTGTGCTAGCTCTTAGTGCTTGCGGATTAGGTGAAGATGATATGGATGATATTGTTGATGACAATCCTATTGTTGATGATGACGATAATGATGATGATAATGACAATGGTGATCCAAATATTAGTGAAGAAGAAGCCGCTGCACTTACATTAACCGAGCTTTATGACGGTGACTTGACGTTTTTAGCCAACCGCATGGAAGCCATGGATTTAGATGTTGCCCATGAGGTGGAAACTGTATTTACTGTTGAGTATGATAATGCCTTAACAGAAGAAACGGATACCGTTTTAATAGAAACTACTGAACGCTATTTAGAATCATCAGAAGGCGTAATAATTCAACAAACCCATGTATTCTTTGACAATGATGTTCAGATGGCATCATTATCGATGATTACTGATTATCAAGGAAATAGTATGACGATATATGTTGATATTAGCGATGTCTATACTCAACTAGAAACAATGGTAGATGCTGATTTATTAGATACCTTTGGTATTGAATCAGGATGGGCCAAGTTTACGTTTAGTGATTCAATGACAAACATGTTAGAAGTAGACCTTTTTAGCGATTTCTTACGTGCAGTCGTTGTTGCTCAAGACCCAGCACTAGATGATTTAGAGTCCGTTGAAGATGATATTGTTACTATGCTAGGTGTTGATAAAGCAGACGCAAATATTGAACTACAGTTATTGTTTGATACGTTATTTACATTTGATTTAAACGCTGTCATAGCGCATGTATATGATATTGATATTGATTTGTTAATTGATGGCGGTATTGAAAATATTATAGAGCCTGATATGTTATCGATGATGGAAATGTATGAAGCCGACCTTCGTACCGCGGGCATTCCTTATGATACATATTATGATACCTTATCAACGGATGGATTGTTTGCATTATTAGATAGCATGACTACCGATGATGCTTTAATTATTGGGAATTATCTTAATATGCCATTTTTAAGTACCTTAGTTGCTGAGTACGATCCAAATTACACACATGCAGAGTATGCTCAAGCCATTATCCTTGCCATGCTACCAACCATGCAAGCGGATATAGAGATGATGGATGGTATTGACTATGATGACCTTTATACAACAATAGAAACATTGGATATTGAACTATTTTTAACGCAAGCAGAAACATTCGATTATAATGCCATGGTGATGGCTATTGTTGATGGAACGTATATGGAGTTTTATGATACGATGACTGAGACAGAAATTAAAGCGATATTATCACTCTTTAATGAGACGATTATTAATCAATACGGCCCACTTACAGCAGTACTAAGCTATGACATTTTACTCAATGATCTAGACCGTTTTAATGAGTATACCGAATTATCAACTTATCTAACTGATCCTGATATGATTGTCAATGAACCAACCATTGATGATGATTATCTTGTTGAAACGCAGGCTTATATCACCTATGACATGCTAGAAAGCGTGTCACAATCATTCTTAGAAGAAGCATGGTTATGGCTTGATCAAGTTGATTATCTAGACTTACCACAAGTCGATCCGATAAATTGTGATGGTGCAGAATGTGAAACTTTTGATCCGTACATAGAGTTACTTAATATGTTAAGTATGATGGATGATATACCCGTAACTTTTACCGTTGATCCATTAGATGAGGGTACTATGTGGCTTGATGCGGATATAAGTAATTTATTAAATATATTAACTGATCCAACAGGGAATACCACACCATATACAGCAACCTTAGAGGTTACGATACGTGATAGTGCAACCATTGACGATGTAACTGAATTTACCGATTTAAACCAAACATTAGAAGAGTTTGCTAAATATATGTTTATTGATGAAATACGTATGATAATGACTGATGTAAGCATGAATCCAGATTTACAAGAAGGGGTTCCCGTAACGTTAGAAACGGTTATGGATGATGCCCGAACCCTTGGTATATTCGATGCAACATTAACAACATTTACAAAAACGGCTGATGATATTGAAGCAACCTTTGTGTATATTGATGGTGTTGATGTGTTTGATGATGTTGTGACGCTTTCACAGTTAAATAGTATTTATGCAGATGGTACTGTCTCACGGACTGAGTTTTTAGATTACATCGATTTATTAGATGATACGACGTTCTCTATGACACGGTTATTGTTACTTTATATGAGCGAAGACATGTACTATCAATTACCGCAAGATATTGAGGAACCAATTGAATAAATATCCGTAATATTATATAAGTAATGAAAGCGCACTTTTATGTAAGTGCGCTTTTGATTTTGTAACTTATCAAGCGATGCACGGTTTTTACCCTTGATGCTTTACTTTAGCTTTAACATTGGTTATAATTGATTTATAAATTAAAAGGAGGATTTTTGAATGAAAAAAGTTTTTGCATTGCTTGTTACATTAGCACTTGCGTTTACACTTGCCGCATGCGGTGGGGGCGAAGACGCTGAAGATTTTGAAATTGGACTTATTACAGATACAGGTGGAATTGATGATAAATCATTTAACCAAGGAACATGGGAAGGTGTTCTAGAGTTTGCGGAAGAATATGATTTACCAGAAGATAACTATCGTTATTTACAATCTGATTCAGATGCTGACTATATTCCAAATATTAGTGCATTTGCAGATGAGCAATTAGATCTAATTGTTATGCCAGGATTCTTATTCTATGATGCATTAGTTGATGTTTCTGGAAACTATCCAGACCAAAACTTCTTAATCATTGATACGGTTGTTGAAGCTGAAAATGTTGCTTCTGCAGTATTTGCTGAAGAACAAGGATCATTCTTAGTTGGTGTTGCTGCAGCGCTTACAGCAGAAGCTGCCGGAGAAGATACTGTTGGATATATTGGTGGAGGAGACTTCCCATTAATCCAAAAATTTGAAGCTGGATTTGAAGCTGGGGTATACGCTGTTGATCCTGACATGACAGTACTTATTGATTATGTTGGTGACTTTGAAGATGCTGGTCTTGGACAATCTTTAGCCTCAAAACAATATGATGATGGCGCTCATGTTATTTATCATGCAGCTGGTGGAGCTGGAAATGGTGTCATTAAAGAAGCAAGAGACCGTCAAACAGAAGGTGAAGTTGTATGGGTTATCGGTGTTGATAAAGACCAATATGAAGAAGGTTTTTTCAATGAAGATGATGATTCTGCTGTATTAACTTCTATGGTTAAACGTGTTGACGTTGCAGCGTATGATGTTGCTGAGTTAACATATGATGGAAACTTCCCAGGCGGAGAAACACTCGTGTTTGATTTAACAAATAATGGTGTTGGACTTCCTGAAGAAAATCCTAACTTAACAGAAGATATTTTAGTTGCAGTTGCTAACTACCGACAAGATATTCTTGATGGTGATATTGATGTACCTTTAGTACCTGAACGTATCCAAAATCAAGAATAATAAACCAATAATTTATCAATAATGAATCAAGGACAAGCAATTGTCCTTGATTTTTTTATAGACACATGGTGATAAATGGTAGTTATTGATAACGTGTTGACAATAGACATTCGCTGTTAAACATATTACAATAAGTATAGTAGTATAATTTTTTTAAAAAAAGACACCGATAAGGTGTCCCGCAGTTGTAGAAAGATTAAAAAGCAAAATCTTTAACCTACCATACATATAGTACAAATGTGGTCATAAAAAAGGTATATAGAAGTAATAATAATAATCCTATCACAAAGTATAGATTTAGTGGTTTGACCGTAGGTTTTTTGAAAGCTACGATTATTAAGCTCAGCGCAATACCAAGGCATAGATAGATAAAAATGGCCCCAATCCAAAACCAAAGCATAGTATCATTTCCCCACTGAGTGATTACTTCAAAGTTCCAAATACTTATGAGTGCTATACTGGTAAAAAATAGTGCTATAAAGAGTAAGGTATTACTTTTATACATAATGAAATCCTCCTTTGTTAGGCTCTATTATAAGTGCTCTTAGACAAAATGTATAGGGGTCATTTAAACACAATTATCTCCAAGGTATAACAGGTTGAAGTTTAATAATGAAAAATACTAAAATCCTTGTAATTGTATCTAAAAATATGTTTATATTGTATATAGGATATCGATATTGATGTAAAAATGTTAAAATAAAGCATCATAAAACACCACTGTTTAAGATATTGATATTGCTATTTTTATGATATACTATAAAAAAACACTAGAAAGGAGCCAATCATGGGATATGCATTTGAGATGATCGGGATTACCAAAGAATTTCCCGGTATAAAAGCCAATGATTCTGTCGACTTGAAGGTCTTAGATGGTGAAATCCATGCACTTTTAGGAGAAAATGGTGCTGGAAAAAGCACGCTTATGAGTGTGCTTTTTGGGTTGTACCAAGCTGAAGAAGGTCATATAAAAGTACGAGGCGAAGAAGTTAAGATAGATAATCCCAATGTTGCTAATGAGTTAGGGATTGGTATGGTGCATCAACACTTTAAATTGGTTGATGATTTTACGGTTACAGAAAACATTATACTAGGCGCTGAACCAAAAAAATCTTTTAACCGTGTAAACATAAACGAAGCAGCAAAAGAGATTAAAAAGCTGTCTGAGCAATATGGATTAAAAGTAGATCCATATGCAAAAATACGTGATATTACCGTTGGTGCGCAACAACGTGTAGAAATATTAAAAATGCTTTACCGCCATGCTGAGATACTCATCTTTGATGAGCCTACGGCGGTATTAACACCACAAGAAATCCGTGAACTTATGGATATTATGCGAGGGTTAATTAAAGAAGGAAAAACAATTGTATTAATTACGCATAAATTAAAAGAAATTAAGGAGGTCGCTGACCGGTGTACTGTTTTGCGACGTGGAAAATATATTGATACTGTCAATGTTGAATCTACCTCAGAAGCAAAACTGGCTGAAATGATGGTTGGTCGTCCTGTAAGTTTTGAAGTTGAAAAAGACGATGCTAAACCGGGCGATGTTGTGTTAGAAGTTAAAAACCTTAATGTTTCTGACATCCGCAATCTGCCAGTTGTCAAAGATGTGTCGTTTAAAGTCCGTACAGGTGAGATTTATTGTATCGCTGGGATTGATGGCAATGGACAATCAGAACTCGTTGAAGCGCTATATGGGTTGCGTGATATTGATAGTGGCGAGATATACGTTAATGGAAAAGAGATTACCCATGAGTCCATTCGTAAGCGGACTGAAGCGGGGATGGGACATATTCCAGAAGACCGTCATAAATACGGGCTTGTACTGGATTTTAGATTAGATTCAAACTTTGTTTTAATTGAATACTATAAACCCGATTATCAAAAACGAGGGTTTATTAAATATGAAGCGATAGCTGAAAACGCTGAACGTCTAATTGAAGAATTTGATGTTCGCAGTGGTGAAGGCGGAAGTACACTAGCGAGAAGCATGAGTGGTGGAAACCAACAAAAAGCCATCCTTGCTAGAGAAGTTGACCGCTCACCTGATATTTTAATTGCCTCTCAACCAACGCGTGGGTTAGATGTTGGCGCGATTGAATATATCCATAATCGCCTTGTAAAAGAACGCGATAAGGGTCGCGCGGTTTTGCTTGTGTCACTTGAGTTAGAAGAAGTGCTTAATGTATCTGACAAAATAGGTGTTATTTATGAAGGCGAAATTGTTGGAACAGTTAAAACTAAAGATACCAATGCCAATGAACTTGGCTTAATGATGAGTGGATCGAAACGAGGTGCTAACGATGCTGACTAAAATCAAAGCGTTTTTTAAACGTACCATGCCGAAAGTAAAATCGTTTTTTAAACGCAACATATTACGGTTTAGACGCTACATTACAGATGAAGATAATGCATCGTTTGTTGTGCCGATTACCGCGGTTTTAATGGGATTCTTGTTTGGCTCATTTATTATGATTATTACCGGTCGTAATCCCTTTGATATATTTGCTGCCTTGTTACGCGGGACAGCAGGGATAGACTTAAGTTTTATTGGTACTGGTAAAGACATTTTTAATCCTCGGTATATCGGTGAGTTTTTAGTATCATCCATGCCGATTATTTTAACCGGACTGTCAGTTGGCTTTGCGTTTCGAACAGGTCTATTTAACATTGGTGCTGAGGGACAGTTAATGATGGGTGCTTTTGGTGCTGTTATGGTTGGGATTGTCTTTGATTTACCGGCGATTATCCATTTACCGTTTGCGGTTTTAGTTGGTGCGCTACTTGGTGGTCTTTGGGGATTTGTTCCTGGGTTCTTAAAGGCAAAGTTCAATGTACATGAAGTTGTTGTCACTATTATGATGAACTATATTGCCTTGTTTACTGCCAACTACTTATTTAAAACATTGCCTGGTAGCGATGATGTTAGAACGGTTGCTGTTCATGAATCGGCATCACTTGCGAGTCCATTTTTAGAGAATTTAACCAATAACTCTCGCATGCACTGGGGATTCTTTATTGTTATTATTGCCGTTATCATTTTTTGGTTAATTATTGATAAAACCACGTTTGGTTTTGAACTTAAAAGTGCAGGATATAATCCGCATGCATCTAAATATGCGGGCATGAAAGTAGAACGTAACGTTATTCTTTCAATGGTTATTGCTGGTGTCTTTGCGGGTCTTGGTGGGGTTGTTTTAGCCCTAGGGACATTTGATTATGGCCGCGTCTTACCAGGTATGGAAGGATACGGCTTTGATGGTATTGCAGTTGCCCTTGTTGGTGGAACAACTGCAATTGGGACTGTGTTAGCCGGTCTCTTGTTTGGTGGGCTAAATGCGTCGCAACCATTAATGCAAGCACGTGGTATTCCACGTGATATTGCCAGTATCATCATTGCATCAATTGTCTTATTTGTGGCAATGCAAGCTGGTATTAGACGTTTTATAAACCGTGCTAAAATACGCGAAAGTGTTTCTCAAGGCGTGGAAGCGGAGGAGGATAAATAATGGAAACTTTATATGCGATGTTAACCTTAGCCCTTATTTATTCAACGCCGATTATTATTGCTGGACTCGGCGGGTTATTCTCAGAACGTAGTGGGGTTGTTAATATTGCCCTCGAAGGACTTATGTTATTTGGTGCTTTTGCGGGTGCGACGGTTACGACCTTGTTAGAACCATCATTTGCAGGTGGGTATAACTGGGCACCATGGATTGGTATTTTAATCGGAACATGTATCGGTGCATTGGTTTCGGTGATTCATGCCTATTTAAGTGTTGATTTAAATGCCGACCAGGTCATTTCTGGTACTGGGATTAACTTGCTTGCTGTTGGTGTTACAGTATTCTTTGCTCAGATTATTTTTGGGCAACAACGTACAGATACCCACAACGGATTTATTAAAACCACCATTCCAGGCTTAAGTGACATTCCGATTATTGGTGATATTTTCTTCACAAGAATTTTTACACCAGTATTCTTAACCTTTATTTTAGTCTTTGTCGTTTGGTTTGTTGTCTATAAAACAACCTTTGGTCTCCGTTTACGCTCAACAGGTGAAAACCCACATGCTTCAGATAGTATGGGAGTAAGTGTACGTAAAATGCGGTATATAGGTGTTATTTTATCTGGTGCACTTGCTGGACTTGCTGGCGCTATTATGGTAACAACACAAGGTACACAGTTTACCGCGGGTAGTGTTCATGGGACAGGATTTATTGCCTTAGCAGCGTTAATCTTTGGTCGTTGGAAACCGCTTGGGTTAATGCTTGCAGGATTATTCTTTGGATTCTCACAAATTCTTAGATTATACTCTTCAGATATACCACTTTTAGAAACCCTACCAGGTGAGTTCTTCCGGGCAATTCCATATGTCTTAACGATTATTGCGCTTGTTATTTTTAGTTCACAAACCGTTGGACCTAAAGCTGCTGGAGAACCGTACGATGTTGGAAAACGATAAATAGTAAATATTTAAAACGATACTGCATGCTTATCTGTGGCTAATTAAAGCCATGAGTGAGGATGCAGTTTTAATATCTTTAGTTTTTGTTTAACGTTGATCGAGTTTTCATGGTGTTTCATGATGAATTTTGATAAAATAAAACAAACTAGAAACTAGAAAAATCCAGCTACAGGAGGTGAATACATGAGAAAACTCACAATCATCATCCTCATAAGTACTTTCCTATTAACATTACTTGGGTGTAAAGATGATACAAATGATGCACAATATGATCGTCAGCTTGATGCTGCATTTCAGTCACTAGAGGTTCTAGATGTGGCTTTATATAAAGGAACATCTCTGCCATCATCTATTAATGATATCGCCATTACATATCATGTTGAAGATGAAACAAAAGCACAAATCAACAATAACAAACTAGCGTTATTACATCCAGAACTTGGTCCGCAAGAGGTTACATTAGATGTCGTTTTAACAATTAATGCATATGAAAAACACTATAATAAGACACTTAGGGTCATGCCTCAGTATACCGCTAGTGATTTTACCGAATCAACGGTTGACTTTTCAAATATTAGCCCGTATTTTGATGTGGGTAGTTCAACAGTTTCTATTTATCAAATCGACAACGGAATTCCTTATGTATCTATTGATGATTTTTTGGCGTTGGTTTCTAAGACAACACATGCAAATAAATTAACAAAAACTTTTGCAGATAATCTTTTAACCTATACCTTAACTAGAGGAGAAACCTATACCTTAACCTATGACTTTAAAAACACCACACTGAACTTTAATCACAGTGATTTTTTTAGTTCAATCGGCGCGTACAGGCGAGCATTTTCGATGATTGATGACTGCGGCGCGTTATGTAGTGTATCCTATCAATATATCGATACAACTGAAAGTGAAGACGTCTCGTTTGATTTAGGGTATTACGGCATGCAGTTTATTAAAGAAGACGAAACCATTTATGCGCCCTTAGCATTGTTAAATGAATTGTTTTCAGGACCTTATTATGATATTACGTATACTGGTAGTGCGCTCATTGGCTATGATATGCTTATGTTACAAGACGAAGCTTTCTTAACCTTGGTTTATCCAAACACCCCACTATCTACTATGCCAACAAGTTATAAAGCACAAACCTATCATTATTTGGCACTGGTACTTGAGATATTTTATGGCTTAGATGAGTATTTTGCAATCGATGATTTTTATGCCGTATTAGATCCGTTTGAAGCAGCACTTTTAGAGGAAGATATCGACGGCCATTATGATGCTATAGTAGATAGTATACTCGCCTTAGATGAAAGACATTCTGGCATAAGGTACCACGGGTTTTACAAAGATGACCAAGTGATAGACCGTGAGACCTATGAACTCGGTCCTAGGGTCAGTGAACTAAACGCAAGTGAGCTTTGGCTTAAAGACAATTATTGCGAGTATGACTCATTGATTGATTTATCAGAAGACGGGACACTTGCTAGAGTTAGATTTAATCAGTTTATGGAAGATGCCTATCTCGATTTTTTAGCTGCGATTGACACGTTAGAGACATTTCCTCATCTCGAATCTGTGATTATCGATCTGTCTTGTAATTCTGGTGGATTATTAAGTATCTTACTGAGTGCCTCAGGCTTATTTACAGATGATGAGTTTACATTTTCATATGTTAATACCTTACATAATGAACAATCTACCTTTATCATCATTTCACCAATAGAACAGTTACCATATACCCTATATATTCAAACATCAGAATTTTCATATAGTGCATCCCATATCTTTACAACATATATAGATGCCTATGATTTAGCAACCATAATCGGTCAACCTACAGGTGGCGGGGCTGCAGCAATACGCGATATGGTGTTACCAAATGGTTCGCATATCGTTGTTAGTAGCCCGCTTGTATTTGTCGGTCCAGATAATTCAATTATCGAACTATCTCATGATCCAGACATTCTTATACCGTATGAGGATTTTAATGATTTAGACATGATTCAAACGTATTTAGAGTGACATCTATCTTAATTCTTAAAGGCATGCTATACTAAATATATAAAGACCATAGGAGGCAAAGTATGAAACAATTTTATATGAAGGAAAAGATTTTCTCATTCCGTGACAGTTATAAAATTTATAACGCAGATGACCACGTGGCATATTATGCAAAAGCACGATTTTCTTTTAAAGGAAGTGTTGATTTTTATAATGGTGAAACCGACGAAAAAATATTTACTTTAAAAAAGAAAATATTCTCAATTATGCCTAAGTACTATTTATATGATAGAAGCGACAAACTCATTGCTACGATTAAGAAACATTTTGCCTTTTTTAAGCATAATGTTACCATTAAAAGCACGATGGGGAACTTAGACCTTACAGGAAATTATATGGCCTACGATTTTTTCATTACCAAAGATGATAAAGAAGTTGTCGATGTGCATAAAAAAATATTTTCCTTTGGAGATGCATACGAAATCCTTATCGATGAAGACGAACACGAAGCGTTTTTACTCGCGATGGTATTAATGATAGACCGCATGTTCCATAATAATAAATACCGGGCATCTCGCAGCAACAATCGATAAATTTGGAGGTCTAGATATGAAACTGAACAATCTTACATACACGCATTATCTAGAGGTGCTGAAAAAAGAACTCGTGAGTGCAACAGGATGTACTGAGCCTATAGCAATTGCTTTAGCATCCGCTAAAGCCAAAGAGGTTTTAGGCCATTTACCTACTAAAGTAATTGTTGAGGTAAGTGAAAATATCATTAAAAATGCCAAAAGTGTGGTTGTCCCTAATACCAATCATTTAAAAGGGATCGATATTGCAGCTAGTGCTGGGATTGTTGTGGGAAAATCTATTAAACAACTCGATGTTATTAGTGATGTTACTGAAGCACAACAAGCGGACATAAAAGAGTATGCAGCACATACTGATATTACTGTAAAGCGACTTCATAGCGAGTATATTTTTGATGTCCAAGTTACTGTTTATGCCGGTGCTGATGTTGCCCAAGTTCGAATGATTAACCATCATACCAACATTGTTTTTATTCGTAAAAACGATGATATTTTACTTGCAAAAGATTATGTACATGATGCTCCGGTTAATGACCATCATAAAGATGCTTTAACCGTTGATACCATCTATGCCTTTGCGCAAGCCGTTAATATAAACGACGTCAAAGCATTGTTAGATGCACAAATTAAAAATAACATGGCCATAGCGCAAGAAGGACTTGATTATAATTATGGCGCGAATATAGGATCAGTAATAAAAAAACATTATGGCGATGATATTAAACATATTGCCAAAGCCTACGCAGCTGCCGCATCGGATGCGCGCATGAGCGGCAGTAAACTGCCTGTCACGATTGTTTCAGGCAGTGGAAACCAAGGGATTACCTCTAGCGTACCTGTTATTAAGTACGCTGCTTATTTGCAAGTTTCAGATGACACGCTTTACCGTGCACTCGTATTATCAAATCTATTAACCATTCACCAAAAAGCAGGTATTGGAAAATTATCCGCCTATTGTGGTGCCGTGTTTGCAGGCGCATCAAGTGGTGCTGCAATTACCTATTTACACGGTGGGGACTTAAATATGATTAAGCATACTGTCGTCAATACACTTGCGATTGTATCAGGCATCATATGTGATGGGGCTAAGCCATCATGCGCCGCAAAGATAGCATCATCAGTAGAAGCTGGGATTCTCGCACACCACATGGTGGTTGAAGGTGAAGAATTTTTAGGTGGAGATGGAATTATTGCTAAGGGGATTGAAAATACATTATTTAATATAACTAGACTAGCTAGAGATGGTATGCGCGAAACAGACCAAGAAATTGTTAGTATTATGACTGAAAAGGCGACCTAGGATGTCAAGAATCATAAAGAAAAAATTAACGCTTTTTCTTTTGGGCGTTTTTGCGATATATCTCCTACTTACAGTCTTGCCAAGGCCTCACAGTTATGATGGTGATAATCCTTTTATTCAAACTGATCTACCCCTTATTATAGCGCATGGTGGGGGAAATCATGAGTTTCCTGATAATACTTTAGAAGCATATTATAATGCCTACAGTATCGATCCCAATGTGATGTTAGAAACCGATGTAAATATTACCAAAGATGATGTAATTATCTTATCACACGATACCACATTGGACCGAAAAACATCTTTACAACAAGCTGACATCCATAGCATTAACTATACAGATTTAATGAATGATAATATTAATTTTGGCTATCAAAATACTGTCGTTCCTGAGTCAAATGGCTATAATGATAGTGGTATGCTAACCCCTTATGAAACGTATCAAGGAAAAACAGTAACACCACTAGATGTTACGTATCCAGAAGGGGTTACAGCACGAGATGAATCTGTCTTTTTAGCCACAACATTAGAAGAATTGATAAAAGCATTCCCAAACAACAAAATTAATGTTGAGATTAAACAACCAGGCGATATTGGCTTAGAAGCACTCGCTGCAGTTATTACACTAATGGATACGTTAGATGAAACCTATAATACGTTTGACCGTATGGTGCTTGCTTCATTTCACGATACAGTTTACGATGCTTTAGTAGACTATAAAGACACCTATCCAGCACTTAAACTGTCCCCATCACGAGACGGAGTTCAATCTTTCTTTATTTTCCAGCGGTTACGGTTGTCATACTTTTTCCGCGATCCAATTGCTGTTTTACAAGTTCCACCACAAGAAGGACGCTATAATCTATTAACACATAATTTTATTAAGACCGCACACCGACATAACATTGCCTTGCATTACTGGACCATCAATGATGAAGCGATGATGCGAACACTGATTGAGATGGGTGTTGATGGCATTATGACAGATCGACCCACCCTATTAAAAGCAATTTTAGAAGAATATGAGCAATAAAAAACAGGTAATTTACCTGTTTTCTTTTGCCTTTGGTAGGCCGTGTAAAATAATGATTACAATAACCGCACCTAAAATACTAACAAGTGCACCGTTTAAAAACGTTAAATCACGCAATGTTTGATCGGTTAATAGCCTTGTGAGCACACTTCCAAGTGCCATACCTAACATACCAGCAGCAGTATTTGCAACGCATCCCATGCGGTCGCTTGTATCTGTTAATATACTCGCAACCCATCCTGTGATTGCCGCAAGTAATAAATACCCAACAATGAACATACTATCACATCCTTTATAATACTATTATACAAAAAAACCTTCTAAAGATATGAAAATTGTGTGAAACCATTGATTTTTAATGAATGCATTGACTAGATATGATACACTATATATAGTCAATTAGATAGGATGTGGTTGTATGCTAACATTATCAACGTTTCAAAATATAGCCTTAACTACCGTCTTAGCATTTTTTATTGTTGCAGTATTTTTTCTCGACCGAAAATATATTGAAAGCCATAAAGAGTCTATTACGAATAAGGTTATTATTTATATCTATACGGCACTATTTGCCCTAATCATTGTTAGTGCGATGGTTGTTTCAATGTTATGGGGCTTTGATTTAATTGGGTTTATTGGCACCCAATGGGATACAATCATTTCAGCCATTACATCGAGTATACCCAGTTTAATTGGAACAGGTGTTACCTTATTTGTTATCGTGATGCTTTATAAAATCATCCGAATTTCATTATATCGCTATAGCAGTGGAAGAAGTAAAGCAGATAGACGTAAACAAACCATTACTAAAATCATTTTAAGCATTACAAAGTACGTATTTGCAGTGGTAACGGTTTTAATTATTTTAGCCATATGGGGTGTAAATGTTGTACCAGCTTTAGCTGGGTTAGGTATTGCTGGACTTGTCATTGGACTCGGTGCACAAAGTTTTATTAATGATGTTATTAGTGGCTTTTTTATCGTTTTTGAACATCACTATGATGTCGGTGATTGGGTATTAATTGATGGGTTTGAAGGCGAAGTTATTGATATTGGACTTAAAACCACAAAAGTAAAAAATTTCAGAGGCGAAGTACGTATCTTTAATAACGGCAGTATTGATCCTGTATCGAACTTTTCTAAAACCACAGCACTTGCAGTTGTCGATTTCGGTATTGCCTATGATGAAGACGTTGCTGAAACCATTTCAATCTTAGAAAACGCGTTTCCTAAACTTCGAGATGAACTAGATGCATTACTTGAAACACCCCGCATTTTAGGGGTTCACGATTTAGCAGATAGCAGTGTAAACATTCGTGTTGTTGCTGAGGTGAAAAGCATTAATGACCACTGGGAAGTTCAACGTAAGATTCGCCAACGTATAAAAGAAGTTTTAAATGAACATGACATTGAAATACCATTTCCACAACTGGTTGTACATTCCGCACCAACTAAAGAAAACAAAACCAGTAACGATGATACTAAAGATGCGAATAACCAACAAGAAGATAAAAATAAAAGTAAATAATTAAGAAAACAACCGTAATATTTACACATAAACAATAGAACATATTATACATAAATGGAGGAAATGACATAGTCATAAACAATCATGGATTTATTAGAAGTTAAAAACATCCGTTTTGGATATCAGGACGAACAATTATATTTTGATGCATCAATGCGTCTTTTTAACAATGAGCATGCGGTATTAGTTGGACCGAATGGGTCAGGAAAATCGACATTATTAAAACTTTTAAACCACGACATGAAACCCGATGCTGGAAGTGTCGAATGGTTACCAACAAAAACCGTTGGGTATTTAGATCAATATGCAAAAATAAAGGGTAGTATGAAAGTGAAAACCTACCTTTACGATGTGTTCTCAACGCTCTTTGAAAAAGAACAAGCGATGGAAACATGTTACGAACGTTGCGCCCTAACAACTGGTAAAGAACAAGATAAGTTAATGCATAAAGCAGCACGCTTACAAGAAGAACTGTTAGATAGTGATTTTTATGCCATAAAATCAAAAATCGGGGATATTATGAGCGGGTTAGGCTTACCAATTGAACTGCTTGATGAACCGATCAAGCACTTATCAGGTGGCATGCGCGCAAAAATCATTTTAGGTAAACTATTAATGGAGGAAGCTGATGTATTACTCCTTGATGAGCCAACGAACTTTTTAGATATAAAACATATTGCTTGGTTAGTAAAATTTTTAAACCAATACCCAAAAGCCTTTATTGTTGTTAGTCATGATGAATCGTTTTTACGTGCCATCGCACAAACCGTTTTTGCTATAGAAAATAAAACGATAAAGCGTTACAAAGGCGATTTTGAGTTTTATTTAGCGATGCGTGAGTTAGAACAAGTTCAACATGAAAAAGCGTACAAGTCACAACAAAAGTTTATTAAAAAAACCGAAGAGTTTATTCAAAAAAATATTACCCGAGCAAAAACCACAAAACGCGCACAAAGTCGACGTAAAATGTTAAAAAAATTACCTAAAATTGATAGACCACAACAAGCAAAAACCTATAAATTTTGGTTTCCTGTTGGAACAACAACAGGACAAGAAGTATTAAAAACAAAACATCTTGAGATTGGCTATACTGACTCCTTGATAGAACCACTTGATATGGTCATTAGAAAAGAAGAAAAGGTTGTTATAACCGGAAAAAATGGGATTGGTAAATCGACATTTGTTAAAACAATACTCAATCAAATACCAGCAATCAGTGGGTCTTACGAATGGATTGACACTGCCCGTATTGCCTATTTTGAACAAGATTCAAACTTAGATAAAACCCTAACACCATTTGAAATTATCCATTATCACTATCCTGATTTCACAAAACATGATATTATGAGTTTACTAGGAAACCATGGAATCAATTACGATATGGCCACAAGATTAATAGACTCATTAAGTGGTGGCGAGAAAACAAAAGTACGGCTCGCCTTACTAAGACATCAAAAAGGCAACGTCTTAATTATGGATGAACCAACCAACCATTTAGACGCTGCCGCAAAAGATGCCTTAAAAGATGCGTTAATCGCGTATCCTGGGACACTGATTCTTGTTTCCCATGAACAATCATTTTACGAAAGTATTTGTGATTATGAAATCGCCTTTAGTGGCGAATAAAAAGGAGGGTTTTTATGGCTTCTGGCGCAGGCAATAGATTCATACAAGAAACCATGAAAGGGACAATTAGTAAAACCGGTGGCAAAAAAACCGAAGCACCAAGCTTTGCTGTACCAACACGGGGAAAACCACTCACCTTACCTAAACCCAATAGCTTTAAGGGTAAAAAATTAACCATCAAGCAAGGTATTACGAAACGAAAGAGTCTGCGAAAATACAGCAATGAACCGATATCTTTACTTGAGCTTTCTTATGCCCTTTGGGCGATGCAAGGGGTTCACAAACAATTAAAAAAAGTTACCTTACGGACGGTACCATCAGCGGGTGCAAGGCATGCATTTCACATTATTGTTTTAGTGAACAACGTAAAACGTTTAACAAACGGATTATATCTTTATGATGCATTACATCATAAACTGCAAAAACTCGATTATACAAATGACATGCCAGCTAAATTAGAAGCTGCTTGTTTAGGACAGAAGATGATCACAGAATCTGCGGTAACTTTCTTTTATGTAGCTGATGTCTTTAGAATGACAAGCAAGTATAAAGAACGCGGGTATCGCTATTTATTTTTAGATGCTGGACACGCAGTACAAAATCTTTATTTAGTTGCTGAAGATATGGATGCAGGTACAGTTGCTATAGGTGCTTACGATGATGAAAAACTGAACGATTTATTTAATTTTAATACCGAAGATTATTTTGTAATCTATATTGCCCCACTTGGAAAAAAAGCCTAAAATATTAAGGATTGATAGGGATGGACAACGAACAGAATGTATATATGACAAAACCTAATAAGCAAGAAAAAATGAAAAATTCAGTTTATCACGATTTATATCAACGAAAAGAAACCCGTGATGAGTGGGAAGTTAAGCCAAATCGCTTAAAACGCTTGCCACTTAATATTTTTATTTTTTTCGTTGCTTTTGCCATTCCTATGATTGGATTTATTATTTGGGTATTACAACATGAAGATAATCCTAAAGATGCTAAATATTCTGGTATTGGGACATTACTGGGATTTATTGTTTTAGTACTATTTAATGTTTTCAGAATATATATAGCAATAAATTAAAAAAACGGCGCGTTTGCGCCGTTTTCTATTATGCAAATACGGTTACATCCTTGTAAAGAATTAAGGTAATGATGTCAATGATCCATAAAATAGCCCATCCGACTAAGAGCCAAACAATACCTGCAATAATCATGATGCCATCATTTGTTGAAATTCCTTTGGCAATACGGTAAATTCCCCAGGCAATTCCATCGATACCTGGTAATGCTAAAATGAGTTTTACAATCCACGGTAAATTATCAAAAGCTTTTACTAAATCTTTCAAATAAAACACCTCCTATAACTATTATACAAGATTAGGAAAGAAAAGAGAAACCATTTCATTATTGATTAAAAAATGCTATAATTTAGTGTTAAATATAATAAAGGACGTGACCTGATGAAAAAGATAATAATTATGGTAACACTATTAATAACGGGGCTTATGCTAAGCGCATGTTCAGAAGAAACCCCGGCGTTTAAAACTACCTTAACGCTCAATCCGTATGATACTGTTGATTGGAATGCGACAGAACACCATTTAGCTAACTTGCATACCCATACTACGAACTCAGATGGTGCAAGTATGCCTCATGAAGTGGTGGAATATTACCGCGCTTTAGGGTATGATATTTTGGCACTGACCGATCACGATGCATATACGTATGACTGGAATTTTTCATCGATTGACGATAAATATAATGATGTTGACCCTGGCGATATGCTGGCAGTTCCCGGTAATGAATTTAGTGAACATGAGCATGATGTGGTTGCTTTGTTTACCGATTATATGTATGAAGAAGATACATCAATCACCACATCAATGGACCGCATTATCGCAGATGGTGGAATGATGTTTATGGCCCACCCAGGGAGGTACTGGAAAATCTATAGTACCTATCAGCCAGGCGATGAATTTTCACCTTCATGGTATATGAATTTTTTCAATACCTACCCACTTGAATCGCTTTTAGGAATAGAAGTGTTCAACCGCCAAGATAATTATGAAAATGATCGTGCTTTATGGGATCGTCTATTAACAGAAAGTATGCCTGAACGACCGATTTGGGGATTTGGCAATGATGATTTTCATGGTGCAGATGGTGATTCGCGTATTAATTGGTCATTTAGTCATTTCTTAGTTGAAGACTTAACGATAGAGTCCTTTAAAGCAGCGATGATTCAAGGTGCATTTTATACATCACACACAAACCAAGTTGATGATTCTGCCCCAATGATTACCGAAATTATTGTCAACGAAGAAGAACGCTATATCGAAATTATTGCTGAAGATTACGAATCAATTCGTTGGTATAGTGGTACCGATGATACATTAAATACAAGTATTCAAGTAGGCGAAGGGGTTCGTTTCTACTATGGACATTTTGAAGGAAGTTATGTACGCGCTGAAATATGGAAAGATGAACTGAACAAAAATGTTACCCTCACACAACCATTTGGATTTACAAGTGAAGACTAAACTTAAAGCATTAGCATTACTGTTTATCTTAACCGTTAGTTTAAGCGCGTGTAACAATGAACCCAATGCAACGATTAGAGATGTTGAAAAAGAAGAGTCACAACTTACCGTTACACTTTTCATCGACGACCCAACAGAAAGCATCAAGCGGTTTGATGTTATGCTTATGGATGAAGATACTGTACTTGTATCTGCAACCAATAAAAAAGAAGCTGATTCAATTGAAGGCGTTTGGGATATTACTCTACCAATGACAGATATAACCAATGGATCATATGAGATTGTTGTTGAAGCAACACTATCGAGTGACGATACCATTAAACTCGCAACCGAAATAATCGAGTGGCCGTAACCGATGCGGATTTTTATTGGCATTAACCTACCATCCCAACTAAAAAACACGCTTTCTAAAACCACTGAATCAATGGATACAGGGAATAAAGTATCGCCTTCAAACTACCATATCACCCTTGTCTATTTAGGAGAAACAAGCGAAGCGAAAAAAGAAACACTGCACCGCGCACTTAAAACGCTTGTGTCCTCTTTTGAACCATGTCAATTAACATTATCTCATACAGATACATTTAAAAAGGGCAAGTCGCATATTGTCTATGTTGATGTCATCAAAACACATCAACTAGAAGACATGCAAGACCGTATAAAGGCCCTCGCATCATCGTTAGATTTTTCTCTTGACGATCGTCCTTATAACCCGCATATTACCCTTGCAAGACAGGTTAAAGACGCCCCAATCAAACAACCAATACATGAAACATTTTTGGTTCGTTCTATTAGTTTATTTTTAAGCCACCGTGTTGCAGGCGAACTTATCTATACACCGATTGAAACCTACCCACTTAAATCCCATCACGATGATGGATTGTTATCATAAATTTTATAAAATAATTCAGACCTTTACCTTTCTTTTTAGCCAAAAATTTTGTATAATTTAACAAGGTAAAGGAGTGAGGCTATGCTCGTTTTAATCGGCGCTAGTGCCAGTGGAAAAACTGAGATTGCAAAGCTATTAATCAAACATTATGGCTTTAAAAAAATGATAACCTATACAACAAGAAACAAACGTCATAATGAAGTTGATGGTGTCGATTATCACTTTATTGATGAACAAACATTTTTAGACAAAGCCAAGAACCACGAATTTTTAGAAACGACTGTGTATAATAACACCCATTACGGAACCGCATTCAAAGATGCCTTGCCTTACCGTGTTGTCATTGTCGATATTCCTGGAGCCAATGCATTATATTATGCACTCAGAGACAACGTTGTTATCATGTATATTGAAACACTTGAATCATTAAGAAAAGAACGCATGATTGCCCGCGGAGATAAGCCAAATGACATTGACAACCGCATTGCTTTAGATAAGCGTGCGTTTAATCCAAACTTAGCTGTGCATATTGATTATATTATTCAAAATAGCCGACATAGTTTAACCTCAGTCACCAAAGATATTGCTAAAAAGTATCAACGCATGATCAGTAATTGATGATGCGTTTTTTTTATACTGAATGCATGATATAATAGATATGAGACAAATATATAATAATAGGTGATGTCAATGAACCCAGTACTCAGTCCACAATGTATGCAAACGTATGACGATATAACAGCTAAGAAAGAAAATATCACATCGTTTGAACTTATGACACGTGCTGCAAAGAAACTTAAAGCGCAATTTGTCAAAGATTATTCAGATGCTGAAACCCGTATTCTCATTTTAGCTGGACTAGGTAATAACGGCGGTGACGGTATGATGATGGGACATTTTCTAAAAGAAGATGGCTATCACGTATCACTTTATTGTGTGGGCGACCCTAAATCTATGCGGGAAGAAGCAAAAGAAGCACTAACGCGGTATGACACTTATGAAACGATTAACGCTAAAGAGGATATCAAAGCATTTAAACAATCAATAAGCGATGCAGACATCGTCATTGATGCATTGTTTGGACTTGGCTTATCACGTGATATTGAAGGTATTTTTCATGATGTAATTACAACATTAAATACGCTATCTATAGCAGTCTTAAGTCTTGATTTTCCCTCTGGTATCGATCCTTATTCAGGACGTATTTTAGGTGTTGCCGTTCAGGCAAATCATACCTACATAATTCAATCATATAAATACGGCAACCTATTAACCGATGCCTTAGATTACCATGGTAAGCAAACATTGGTGGATATTGGTATTGAAATAACATCATCCAAAAGCACCCTTTTAGAATCTCGTACAATCTTGCCAAAACTAGCGCACCGCAAACACAACTCGCATAAATATGATTATGGGTCAGTACTTATTGTTGGTGGCTCAAAAACCATGATGGGAGCTCCAAATTTATCTGCGCTTGCCGCGTTAAGAAGTGGGGCTGGACTTGTAACGATTGCGTATGATGAGGCTACATTTAAATACCGAGTGATGCCAGCGATGGAAATCATGCATACGTACTATAAAACAGGCGACATCCAAGATATTTTAGAAAAGACCCATGCATTAGCCTTTGGTATGGGTTTAGGAAAAAATAATGATGCTCATAAACAAACACTAAAAACACTATTAAAAACATCGATTCCTTTGGTTATTGATGCGGATGGGTTATACTATTATTCGCTAATTAAGGACGATATAACCCATGATAAACCCGTTGTTTTAACTCCGCATTTGGGAGAACTTTTACAACTATTAGATCTTGATAAAGCCACTTTTTATCAGTCTTGGGTAGATCATGTTAAAAGTTTTGTTAAAAAATACAACCTAATATTACTTTTGAAAGGGCCTGTTAGTGTGATTGTTACAAACAATCATATGGCATTTTCAACATACGGAAACCCAGGCATGGCAACCGCCGGAAGTGGCGATGTATTAACGGGTATCTTAGCGAGTAGAATAGCCCAAACTGACAATGTTATAGACGCGGTTAAAGAAGGCTTAGTCTTGCATGGCTTAGGCGGCGACATCGCAAGTAAGAACACCAACCCTATGAGCCTTATTGCTAGTGATATTATTGATGCATTAACCCAGATACCCCATCAACAATAAAATCAACTAGAAATGCACTATGTTATATGCTATAATAAAAAGAAATAAGCAACATCTATGATGTTTTATCTAAGCTAAATTGTTCCCCTACAAATAGGGATAACATATACAATTTTTCAAGCTTTTTTGGTTTGAGGTGTATATAATGCAAGGCATTATTTTAGCAGGCGGATTATCAACGCGGATGAAACAAAATAAGATGTTGCTTTTTTATATGGGAAAACCACTTATTGACCATGCCATAGCATTATTGACACCATTTGTTAATGACATTATTGTGGTTACCGGCCATTATCATGACGAAATTTATACATATTTATCAGGTCGCACGCATGTAAAAGTGATAAAAAATACAGCCTACCAAAAAGGCATGTTTACCTCAGTAAAAACCGGAATAAAGACTGCTGATGATAGTGTATTAATTATGCCTGGTGATATGCCAAAAATCCAACCAACAACCATTGAAGCAATTCTTGATGGGTCTGGTTTATTGAGAGTACCAAGTATAAATAATCACCGCGGACACCCACTATATATTGACAAATCATTATTTCCCGCACTTTTACAAGAACCAGATACAAGTCATCTCAAAGCCTTTAGAGATAAACACACCATCAATCATATCGAAGTCAATGATACAGGTATTTTAATAGATATAGATACACCAACTGATATTAAGCAGTTAAGAAAGGGTGAGTTGATGTGAGGATTGAAACAGTTTATAAAGCTTCGAGTTTAGATGATGCACTTGCGATGCAACGCGACAGTAAAGACAATGTCATTTTAGGTGGGGCATTGTGGCTAAGACGCTCTAAGCGGCATGTTAATCAAGCCATTGATTTATCAGATTTAGCACTTGATTATATTGATGTCAAAGATGAGACTATTACAATAGGAGCGTATACTACCCTTAAAACCATTCAAGATCATGAGGCACTAAAAAATCTTTATCAAGGGATACTACCAAAAGCAATCAATCACATAATGGGAATACAATTAAGACATATGGCAACCATTGGCGGCTCTATTATCGGACGATACGGATTTTCTGATATTCTCACACCCCTTTTATGTATGGATGTTACACTACATTTTCATGAAGGCGAATCAATTGACCTTGAATCGTTTTTAGAAACCAAAGGGCAAGTGAATGACATTTTAACGCATATCATAATCGCCCGTCATAAAGGGCAAGGTTTTTTTAAAAAATGTGCGCCATCACCCCTTAGTTTTTCACAGCTGAATATCGCAGTTACCAAAACCAATAAAGTATACAAAATTGCAATTGGATCAAGACCAAGCATTGCCATGATAGCACAAAAAACGAGTGCCTATTTAAGTGATCAAAAAACATTAAGTGAGTCTGTCATAAAACATGCTCAGACGCATCTATTAAAAGAAGTTGTACTCGGGTCCAACTCCACTGCAAGTGAGAGTTACCGTAAAACGCTGGCAGCGGTTTATCTAGAGCGTGCACTAAAGGCGGTGAACCGATAATGCAAATTACATTTACCCTAAATCACAAACCCAAAACCGTTATTGTCGCAAGTGATGAGTCATTACTTGAAACATTAAGAAACCACCATATAGTAAGTGTTAAGCAAGGATGTAGTGATTCTAGTTGTGGGGTATGTACGGTGTTATTAGATGGTAATCCTGTATTATCATGTAGCGTATATACCGCAAGATTAGAAGGTAAAACTATTATTACTGTTGAAGGCATGCAAGACGAAGTTCGTCATTTTTATAGTTTCTATGGTGATGAAGGTGCAGATCAATGTGGCTTTTGTAATCCAGGTATTGCGTTAACCGCAATTGCTTTTAAGAAAAAATATTCCAATCCGACCGATGACATGATTAGAGATTATTTTGTTGGCAATCTTTGTCGTTGTTCTGGCTATCAATCTCAATTTAAAGCGATTAAGCGCTATGTAGGTGATACCAATGACAACCATTAATCAAAAAACCAAGTCCGTTGATGGCCTTGGTATTATCTTAGGAAGACCGGCCTATACTGATGATTTAGCTCACCCTGATAGTTTAATTATTAAAGTGTTGAGAAGTCCCCATGCATTCGCAGAAATAACTAAAATCGAAACAGACGATGCCTTGAAAATTGACGGTGTTGCCTGTATTTTAACCTACAAAGATGTTCCAAGAAAACCGTTTACACGGGCGGGACAAGGATACCCAGAACCTTCACCACATGATAAATTTGTGCTCGATAAAATGGTTCGCTATGTCGGAGATGAAGTTGCGGTTGTTGCCGCAGAAACTGAAGCGATTGCGTTAGAAGCATTAAAGAAAATCACAGTCACTTATACTATCTTAGACCCAGTATTAGATTTTGAAACCGCCATGAATCATAAAAGTATTATCCATTCAGAAAAAGAAAGTCATGAGATGTTTCCCATCGGCTTTGATAAAGATAAAAATATTGCAGCCAGTTATCACATGGAAGTAGACGATGTTGAGACGCGACTAAAAAACTGTGATGTTCGCGTTAAACAATCCTTTTACACGCAAGCACAGGCCCATGTCATGATGGAACCGCATAGTGCAAACGCTCATCTTGACTTACATGACCGACTTGTTATTTATTCATCTACACAAACACCGTTTCATGCACGTCGTATCATCTCACAAGCATTAGACATACCGCTAAGTAAAATTCGTGTTATTAAACCGCGAGTAGGTGGCGGTTTTGGTGGAAAGCAACATATTCATGGTGAAATGTTTGTCGCAATGGTTACAATGCGAACAGGTAGACCAAGTAAACTGGTCTATACCCGCGAAGAAGTGTTTGAATCAAGTTTTACAAGACACCCAATGCGTTTAGATATGGAAATAGGTGCCACAAAAGATGGGACCATTAAAGCTATTGATTGCTATGTCTTAAGTGATACAGGTGCTTATGGAGAGCACGCGTTAACTGTCTTTATGGTTACAGGCTCTAAAGTGTTGCCGCTATATAATAAAGTTGATGCCGTTCGGTTCCACGGACATGTGGTTTATACCAACCGTGTTTCTAGTGGAGCTTACCGCGGATACGGGGCAATTCAAGGTAATTTCGCTTTAGAATCAATCATTGATATGCTTGCAGAAAAACTTAATATCGATCCAACCATTTTACGTGATAAAAATATGATAAAAGAGGGTGAAACCTCGCCAATCTTTGAAATCATGGGTGAAGGAACTGAAGGCACCGCGATGACGATGGAATCATGTAAATTGCCGTATTGTTTACACCGTGGAAAAGAACTTATTAAATGGGACAAGTATTATCCCCATAAAAAAATAAACGAAGATACGGTTCGCGCGGTTGGTATGGCACTTGCCATGCAAGGGTCAGGGATTCCGTATATCGATATGGGGGCTGCGACCATTAAGTTAAATGATGATGGCTTTTATAATCTAACCGTTGGTGCAACAGAAATCGGACAAGGTTCAGATACGGTCCTCTCACAAATCGCCGCAGATGCGTTAGGGGTTCCGTTAGGTAAAGTAATTATCTATTCTTCAGATACAGATTTAACGCCATTTGATGTTGGTGCATACGCATCAAGCACAACTTATGTATCAGGTAATGCTGTATATAAAGCCGCCATCAAAATGAAAACGATGTTGCTTGATGTAGCAGCAACCGTGATGCATGTCGATAAAGATGATATTACCTTTGATGGGTTAACATTTACATCAATTGATGGTATAACGTTATCACTTAAAGATTTAGCAAACCGAATTACTTATAATGATGACCAACATCAACTTACTGTTACTGAAAGTTATGTAGGCACAAAATCTCCGCCACCGTTTATGGCAGGGTTTGCGCTTATTGATGTTGATCTTAAAACGGGTGAAGTTGATGTTGTTGATTATGTTAGTGTTGTAGATTGCGGGGTTCCTCTTAATCCCAAACTTGCACAAGGTCAAGTAGAAGGTGGGATTGTCCAAGGTATAGGCATGACATTATTTGAAGATGTTAACTATACAAAAACGGGAAAAATGATTTCTAATACCCTTACAAACTATACGATACCAACCACAAAAGATATTACCAGTTTAACCACAGAATTTGCGATAAGTTATGAAGACAGTGGTCCATATGGCGCAAAATCTGTCGGTGAAATCGGCATTGACACACCACCAGCTGCCATCGCCAATGCCATATATAATGCAACAGGCGTACGTATCACATCATTACCAATAACTAGTGAAAAAATCATAAATCATATAAAGAGAAAGAGGGATGAACAATGAACAAAAAAACACGAAACCTAGTAGGGTCAGTATTATTCTTTGGAGGATTATGGGGAATTATTGAAGCAACATTAGGGTATATGTTGCAATTAATGCCACCGCTTGTTAGTGGCTTTGTGATGTTTCCTATAGCCACACTTATATTAACAATGGCATATCTAAAAACCCGGTCTATTCAGTCGTTATTCATGATTGGATTACTCGCAGCAGCCATCAAAGGCATTAATCTATTCTTTCCGATATTTCCTTGGAAAACAATTAATCCTATGGCCGCGATTATTATAGAAACTCTTGTACTTGCGAGTGTCATGGTTTACATTGTTAAAAAATCACCACGTACCAGTTTTATTGCCATACTTAGTGCGAGTTTGGTGTGGCGCGGATTATATTTAGGCTATATGGGTCTTCAATACGCGTTTACTGGCTTTTTACATGACAGTTTAACTAGTTTTAATGCCGTGTTGACTTTTATCGTATTACACGGACTAATTAGCGGCTTCATCGCAGTTGGGGTTTACCTTAGCATGCGCATTATCCACCGTGCGCCTAGCTTTAATAAACCAATACAACCCATCTATGGGTCATGTATGGTTATCCTCGCTGTTCTTTTAACAGTATTTTTATAAGCACAAGCCAAGACGTTTTTTCTATGTCTTGGCTTGTTTTCATTCATAGGAGGTTTATATGGACATCTATCAAAAAATACACACATTTAAAACGCGTAATATCCCTTCAGTTGTAGTTACCGCAATCGAAAAAGAAGGGCAAGGACCGGTTGAAGTGGGCAAAAAAATGATTGTTAGTGAAACCGGTGAAGCTTACGGAACCGTTGGTGGTGGGGCGCTTGAATACCATGCGAGAAACTTATGTAAAACAGTACTCAAAGAACGTACACATCGTACCGAACGGTACTTACTAAATGATGGAAAGTTACTTGAAAATACTAAAACACTACCGATGGTATGTGGCGGTGTTGTTACGTTATTTTATGAATATATTGGTGCAGATAATACCATTTATATATTTGGTGCTGGTCATGTAGGTCAAGCACTTGTCAATACGCTTAGACCACTAAACTTTCATCTTATTGTCATTGATGAGCGTAAAGAAGTTATTGATGCTTTTACAGGCGCAGACCAAAAAATACACACCACCTTTACAGACTACTTAGACAAAAATCCCATTAAAGAAGATGCCTTTATTGTCGTATGTACACCAAATCATGCACACGATTATCACGTTATTAATAAAGTTATTGAACATAAGTATAAACCTAAATATATGGGAATGTTATGTTCTAAAGAGAAATTAAAAGATTATCTTGAAAAAACTTATGAAACGTTTGGTAAAGACATAGATTTAAGTCATTTCTATTCACCAATAGGATTAGCCATAGGGGGATCAAGCCCTGAAGCCATCGCGATTTCGATTGCTTCAGAGATACTAGCACTCCATCATGATAAGACATCCATCCAACATATGCGGGAGGTAGACAATGAACACAATCGTTATTGGGAAGATTAATGATAATAAAACAACCACCATGCTTGAACTCTATAAAAAACGCGGTATAGGTGATGGATTTGTTTCGATTAAACATATGATTCAAGATACGGTTCATAGTTATGATGCAATGCAACTATCAACCCACGAACAACGATTACTTATTAAACGTGATATTTTCTATGATGATGATTTTAAAGTGTGCTGTAAGTTAGGTCCTTATTATTTTAGCGATGAAACCATGGCGTGGATTAAAGAGACGATGCTTACCTTAGCACGTAGAGGCGTAACGCCATTATACCTTGATGAAATTGGAATGCTTGAACTAGAAAATAAAGGGTTTCATGATTTGCTTAAAACGTTATTATCTAAGGACATTGACCTTGTCTTATCAGTAAGAGAAGATTTAGTTGATAAGATTATAAATCATTACCATTTAGATGATGTTACCTTAATTAAGTCAACTGTGAAAAGGACGGATATTGATGTATGATGTAGCCATTAAAAACGGACGTATTTATTATCACGGCGAATTTACCCATAAACATATCTATATTGAGGGTGAAAAGATTGCGTTAATTACCGACCAAGAACGTCCCGCAAGCCAGGTTTTAGATGCACGTGGTAAAGATGTGTTACCCGGTATTATTGACCCACATGTACATTTTGAACTTAACTTAGGATCTATGTCTAGTGTTGATGATTTTTATCACGGTTCTATATCTGGGTCATTTGGTGGGGTTACGACAATTATTGATTTTTTAGATCCTGTTCGTAATGCAGATGAACTGATTGAAGCGTATCATACACGGTGTGAGGCCGCAAAAAAGAGTGTCGTTGATTATGCTTTTCATGCGACGTTAAAAAATCCCAATGGATCATTAGAGACGTTTGTGAAAACCATGAAATCACTTCACATCCATACATTAAAAGTATTCACAACCTATTCTGAATCAGGCCGACAAACACAAATTGAGGATATCAAAACTTTACTTAAACTAACTAAAAAATATGACTTTTTACTCTTAGTCCATGTAGAAAATGATGACATGATTACACTAGATCCACAATATCGTGTAAAAGATTTGCCAAAAAGCAGACCAGAAGAAGCAGAAATTACAGAAGCCTTAAAATTAGCAGCACTTGTAAAAGAAACCGGTGGAAGACTTTACATGGTTCACACCAGTTCTGGGCGTACGATAGAAGCGCTTAAGGTATATCATAAGTCGATTTTAAATACACAGTTTTTTATTGAAAGTTGTCCGCAATATTTTTCTTTTACAGACAATAACCTACAAAATGAGGATGCACATCTTTATGCATGTGCACCGCCATTAAGAGATACAAAAGCACAAGAAAAACTGTTTAAAAATATTGAACATATCGATACGATAGGAACAGATCACTGCAGTTTTTTAAGTAAAGATAAAAACCGCAAACGGTTAATTGATATCCCACTTGGTATTGGCGGCATTGAACATAGCTTTTTGGTTATGCATCATCATTTTGGTGATCAAATTATCGAAAAAATGACAAGGCGTGTAGCTCAGCTACATCAGATTAAAGATAAAGGTCAGATCGAAGTGGGCTATGACGCAGATATATTGCTTATGTTGCGTAAGAATGATTACCCTATAAAAGAAACACACACAGCCTCAGATTATGACTTATATCTAGGGCTTAAAGGGAGCGGTTTAATCACCGATACCATGATAAGAGGACAATGGGTGGTAAAAAACAGGCAACAAATTAAACACATAGGTCAGTGTATAGAAAGATGTGGTTTGTGATGATGAAAGCGATTATTAATGCAAGAATATATGATTACAGTCAGTATATCGAACATGGATATATTGTTTTCGATGATCAAATTCAAGCGATTGGACCAATGACAACATTCAACGATAATAATTATGACATACACGATGTCGATGGCGCTCTTGTTATACCAAGCTTTGTGATTGGACATACGCATATATATTCTACATTTGCACGGGGATTGATTATGCCATTTCATCCAACAAATTTTCAAGACATCTTAGATCAAATGTGGTGGAAGCTTGACCGTGAACTTGATAATAAAAACACCTTTTATAGTGGCGTAGTAAACGGCATTGAAATGATAAAAAATGGCGTTACTACCGTGATTGATCATCACGCAAGTGGAAAAGACATTAAAGGCTCGCTCGATGCACTTAAAAATAGTGTGTGTGATACGGTCGGTATGCGTGGTATTTTTGCTTTTGAAGTGAGCGACCGTTTCGATGTTGATGTAGCGATTAACGAGAATGCTTCATTTATTAAAGAACATCATAATCAGGATGTACAGGGGTTATTTGGGTTGCATGCTTCGATGAGTTTAAGTGAAGCGACTTTGAAGAAAGTAAAAAAAGTGCTTCATGATGCCCCAATCCATATACATGTAGCTGAAAGCGAGATGGACCAAGATGATGCCATTAAGAACTATAATGAGCGGATTATTGAACGTTTAGATCGTCATGGGTTATTAAATAAAGACAGTATTATAACCCATGGGTTGTTTTTAAATGATGATGAGATCGCGATACTTAAACACCGTGAGTGTGTTGTTGCATTAAATCCTTCATCAAATATGAATAACGGTGTTGGCTTACCTATTTACAAAACACTTAAACAAGCAGGTATACCAGTAATTATCGGTAATGATGGGCTATCTACAGGTATCACGTATGAATATTTAACGATGCTTTATGCAATGCGTCTAAAAGATATGGACCCTAATGCGTTTACACTAGATGATTTAAAAACCATCATCGAAGATACCTACAAGTATGTATCACGCCGTTTTAATGTAAGCTTAGGAAAGTTCACTAAAGGGTATCAAGCAGACATACAAGTTATACCTTATGAACCGGCAACTCCAGTTGATAAAACCAATATCCTAGGCCATTTGTTTTATGGATTGTTTCATCAATTTAAACCTCAACATGTCTTAAAAGATGGGGCATTTCTAGTTAAAGATTATCACGTTTCACATGCCTTAACAATGCTTTATAAAGAAGCGGCACCAGTGGCGAAAATGCTTTGGAAGCGGCTTAAGAAAGAAGGTAAGAAGCATGCTTAAAACAACGTTTGATGGGTTAACTTTCAAAAATCCACTCATGCCAGCGGCCGGTCCGCTTGTTGGTGATGATAAAAAGATGATCTATCTACGTGATTTAGGGTGTGGTGGCATTGTAAGTAAAACGATCTCAACTAAAGATGCGCATATTCCTAAACCATGTATTTACGGAGATAAAACCTATATTATGAATAGTGAACTTTGGAGTGAATTTCCTAAAGAAGATTGGAAAGACACGTTTTTACCTAAATTTCTTAAAGATAACACAGTCCCACTGATTATAAGTGTCGGATATTCACAAGCAGATATGGATGTTTTAATACCCATGTTTGATACTTACGCAGATGCGTTTGAAGTGTCAACGCATTATGTTGGGTCAAACATCGATGTCATCAAAGATACCGTTAAAACGATTCGGTCGCACACGAAAAAACCAATATATATGAAAATCAGTCCACATATTCCTGATGTAGAAGGATTTGCAAGGGCAATTAAAGAAGCAGGCGCAAATGGTATTGTCGCTATTAATTCACTTGGACCAACGATGCATATTGACATTGAAAAACGTGCGATTACGTACGGTAATGAACAAGGATTTGTTTGGACAAGTGGACCAGATATTAAGAATTTAGCCCTTGCTACTGTATATAAAATCAAACAAGCAGAACCAGATTTAACCGTTATTGGGGTTGGGGGTATTCAAACAGCGGACGATGTTATCATGTTTTTACTTGCTGGTGCGAGTGCTGTTCAAATGTTATCTGCGGCACTTTTAAAGGGGAAAGACCTTTATAAGAAAATTATTGATGATTTACCAAATGCACTTAAAAAACATGGATTTTCTAGTGTTAAAGACGTGATGAATACTGCGCTAAAAAAAGACGTTGCCTACGCACGTCACGTGCCTACGCTAATTGAAGAAAAATGTATTGAATGTATGCTATGTGAAAGAATTTGTCCGTATTTTGCGATTACCTTTAAAGATAAAATCACATTTGATAATGATGCTTGTTTTAGATGTGGGTTATGTGTATCAAAATGCCCAACACAAGCCATCGAAATGGACGGCGTATAATGGATATTAGTCAATCAATTGATAAACTTGATGCTAAAGAGAAAATCCGTGGAGAAGCAAAATATATAGATGATTATGTATTAGAGGATATGTTGTATGCAAAAACTGTGCGCAGTACCGAAGCACATGCATTGATTGAAACGATTGTATATCCTGAAGTGCCCAAAGGATATTTTATTGTTTCAAAAGATGATATTCCAGGTAAGAACAGTGTCAAAATGATTTATGATGATTGGCCCATATTTGCGAAAGACGAGGTGCATTATGTTGGCGAACCCATTTTACTTGTTGTGGGAAAAGAAAAATCAGTAATTCTATCCATCATTAAAGCAATTCAAATTACCTATAAACCGCTTCCATGTACGTTTGATCATAGTGATGAGGTTATCCATTACCATTTTGATAAAGGTAATCCTAAAAAGGCATTTAAAGAAGCGGATAAAATTATAAGTGAATCTTTTCATAGTGGCTATCAAGAACAAGCTTATATTGAACCGCAAGGCTTTATTGGATATAAAACAGACGATAAAATCACACTGATGGGTTCAATACAAGCACCTTATTATGTAAAAAACGCTGTCATTGATGCCTTAGGTGTAGAACCGTCTTATGTTCAAGTTAAACAAACCATTGTTGGTGGTGCATTTGGTGGCAAAGAAGAATTTCCTTCAATGATGGCCTGTCAACTTGCGGTGGCTGTAGAAAAAATAGGCAAACCAATTAAACTAATTTATGAACGTGAAGAAGATATGGCGGTGACTACTAAACGCCATCCTGCAGATATTACTTTAGAAGCGAGTATTAAAAAAGGTAAAATCACTGCAATAAAAGCCCATGTTAGTTTAGATGGTGGGGCGTATATTGGCTTAAGTGGTGTTGTTTTATCACGGGCGTTAATCGCTGTGAGTAACGCGTATACATTTGATCATTTAGATGTAACGGGTGGTGTTTATAAAACACATACCGTACCAAATGGGGCATTTAGAGGGTTTGGTGCACCACAAATGATTTTTGCAATAGAAATGTTTATGCATCACCTTAGTCATCAATTAAGTATTGACCCATTTAGATTTAGACATAAACATTTAGCCAAACAAGGTGATAAAACCTCAACAAGTGGTCTTTTTAGAGATCCAATTATTTTACCCAAAATGATTGATAAAGCAACACAAATAAGCAATTACCATGATAAAGTTGCACAATTTGAAAGAGGCAATTTTAAAGGCATCGGAATGAGTTATTTTTTACATGGATGTGGGTTTACTGGAAGTGGTGAATCAACCCATATCAAAGCCAAAGTAAAGTTAGAAAAAGACACTGACGATCACATCTATTTAAAAATCGCTGCGGTTGATATGGGTCAAGGCGCTAAAACAACCTTAATAAAAG
The DNA here is from genome assembly GCA_964643385.1 of uncultured Candidatus Izemoplasmatales bacterium. Lineage (GTDB taxonomy): Bacteria > Bacillota_I > Bacilli_A > Izemoplasmatales > Izemoplasmataceae > SLQR01. The sequence goes on along the minus strand of CAZXSS010000003.1, from coordinate 12,482 downwards.
TGGTTGCGAACGTTTTGGAGATACCGATTGACCATGTCCATTTCCCTTTACCAGATACGGATCATGTGCCTGATTCTGGTCCAACCGTAGCCTCCCGTACTGCGATGATTGTTGGTGGCCTTTGTGCACGTGCTGCACAATCCTTAAAAGATGCATGGGAACCAGGTAAAGCACAGACGGTTTATGAATCTTATAAACAACCAGACTATATTAAATATGATGAATCTAAGTTTAAAGGCGATGCCTATCCTGCCTATTCATGGGGGGTTAATGTGTGTGAAGTTAGTGTTAATCCAATTACTTACGAAGTTACGCTTGAAGGCATTTGGAGTGTTTATGATATCGGTAAAGCCCTGGATACAAATATAGTTTTAGGTCAAGCCGATGGCGGAATAACACAAGGTATTGGTTATGGCTATTTAGAAGTGATGCAGCATAAAGCTGGTATCATTCAACAAAAAAATATGACTGATTATATTATTCCCACTGCTGTAGACCAAGTGAAAACAAAAACCGTTATTTTTGATAATCCGTATGCCTTTGGTCCATACGGCGCAAAAGGTGTTGGAGAACTTTCTTTAGTTGGTGGTGCACCAGCGGTTGCACTGGCGATTGAAATGGCAATTGATAAACCAGTTCACCGTATTCCCGTCACGCCAGAATTTATAATGGAGTTGATGCAGGATGGTCATTAAATTTACATTAAATAATAAACCGATGAGAGTAGATAAAGACCCTGCTTTAAGACTATTAGATATATTACGTGAAGACTTAAAGTTGACTGGGGTTAAAGAAGGATGCGGCGAAGGTGAATGCGGCGCATGCAGTGTACTGATTGACGGTAAAATCGTCAATAGCTGTATGGTGCCTTTAGGCAATATAGCAGGCAAACACATAATGACCATAGAAGGCTTTAAAACAACAAAGCAGTTTAAAGTCATTGAAGAAGCCTTTGTTCATGAAGGTAGCGTTCAATGTGGCATCTGTATCCCGGGAATGATTATCGCAACACATAGTTTACTAAGCAAAAATGCGCATCCCACAGAAAGTGATATTCGTCATGGCTTGTCAGGCAACTTATGCCGCTGTACTGGATACAATATGATTGTCAATGCTGTAAAACGTGCAGCTGATAGAGGTGATGGGTTATGGTAGATGCGATGATTCCTAAAACCATAGATGAAGCACTCAGTGCACTTAATAAAGAACCGTATACCATTATCAGTGGGGGAACAGACTTAATGGTTCAAAACAGAATCTGGAGTGGACTGCCCCGCCCCTTTAAACATCCCTTATTATTTGTATTTAATATTGAAGAACTATCATATGTAAGAAAAGAAGCCACTATTGTGCGTATCGGGGCATCGACCGACTTAGAAACAGTAATGCACCATAAAGATACCCCAGAATTACTCAAAACGATGATTCAAGATATTGCCTCACCAGGCATACGTCATACCGCAACAATCGCAGGAAATATTGCCAATGCATCACCTGCGGCGGATACCTTATTGGTCCTTTATTTACTTGATGCCAAGGTGGTTATACGTTCTTACAAAGCAACACGTACGGTGCCTATAGAAACGTTTATTAAAGGTGTAAAACACCATGATTTAAAATCCAATGAACTCATCACCGAAATTATTTTAGATAATCAGACATTTACCCATGTGACAGTAAAAAAAGTCGGCACAAGAAAAGCCGACGCCATCAGTAAGATTGGCTTTATTGGTGTTGCGAACATCGAAGATGATCATATTAAAGATATACGTATCACGTTAAATGCTGTTGCTAAAACTGTGATTAGAGACCGTGATGCCGAAACCTTCTTAAGAGGTATATCACGTCGTGCTGTTGATCAAAAAAGGGATGCGTTTGTGGCTTATTATGACGCGCATATTTCACCAATTACAGACCAACGTTCAAATAAAATGTACCGTAAACATGTGAGTTTAAACCTTATTCATGATTTTTTAAACAGGCTAAGGTAAGGGAAGTGATAATATGAATAAACAATCATTAATGGCATATGCTAGAGGGGATAAGGCTGTAGATATTGTCGTTAAAAATGCTCAAGTAGTAAATGTATTTACAGGCAAACTTATGTCAACCTCTGTAGCAATACACCAAGGTATTTTTGTTGGCTTTGGCGATTATCAAGCCAAGACAGTTATTGATGCGCAGGGTGCATACATGGTTCCTGGATTTATTGATGGTCATGTACATATAGAATCATCGATGTTACTCCCAGGAGAATTTGCAAAAGTAATCGTGCCTAAGGGCACAACGAGTATCATTGCTGATCCACATGAGATTGCCAATGTTTCTGGTGTCAAAGGGATTGAGTATTTGCTTGAACTCAGCAAAAATATTCCCTTAAACGTGTATATGATGGCACCTTCTTGTGTTCCTGCAACGCGCTTTGAACACGCAGGAGCTACTGTGAGTAAAGATGATATCGCAAAGCTAAAAACACTTCCAGGAATACTTGGACTAGGAGAAGTTATGGATTATCCTAGTGTGATTGCTGGAGACAGTGATATTTTTGCAAAACTCAATATTATGCAAGAAAGAATGATTGATGGTCATGCACCTGATATTACTGGGATGATGTTAAATGCATATAGTACAGCTGGCGTCAAAACAGACCATGAATGTACCAACCAAGCATGTATGACCGCGCGGTTAGAGCGCGGGATGTTTGTCCATTTAAGAGAAGGATCGCAAACACGCAATGTCCGTGATTTACTCCCAGGTATAACCAATGAAAATAGTCACCGTATTTTGTTTTGTACGGATGATAAACATCCAGAAGACATTATCCGTGAAGGGCATATTAATTATAACGTCAATCTTGCGATTGATTATGGTATTGATGCGATTAGAGCCATTCAAATGGCAACCATTAATACGGGTGTTGCCTATAAGTTAAATAATGTAGGGGCGATTGCCCCAGGCTATAAAGCCGACTTTTTCTTTAGTAAATCATTAGCTAAAGTTGACCCTTTTGTTGTCTATAAAGACGGTGAAAAAGTAGCAGAAGACAATAGCCCTTTATTTGAAACAACGGTTTATAAAGAGGCCGCCTTATGTGACACAATTCATATTGATGTGTCGCAACTTGATTTTCGCTTACCATTAAAATCAAACACTGTCTATGCCATTGGAATTGTTAAAAATAATATTACAACGACCAAAGAAACAGTTGAGGTTGATATTAAAGACGGACAGTATCAACATAACCCAAAAACAGATTTATTAAAAATTGCCGTTATTGAACGTCACCGTAATACCAATCAAATGGGTATTGCTTTACTGAAAGGGTTTGGGTTGAAAAACGGTGCGATTGCCATGAGTATTGCCCATGATTCGCATAATATTATCGTTGTTGGTGATTCTGATCAAGCGATGCTAACAGCTGTATCAAAATTAAACGATATTCACGGTGGGATTGTGGTTGTCAAAGGAAATACCGTGGCACATACACTGGCTTTAGAAGTTGCTGGGATTATAAGTACTGAACCCTATACAGCGGTAGCTCGCTGTTTAAAAACCATGACACAAAGCGTCAGGGATATGGGGGTTGCTGAATCCATTGTTGATCCATTTATAACCTTAGCATTTCTAGCACTACCCGTGATTCCTGCGCTAAAAATAACCGATCAAGGATTATTTGATGTTGAACAATTTGCAATTATTAATCTTGAGGTGAATAAATCATGACGTTTGTTGTTGCGTATCAATGTACTACATGCGATAAACTATTTCTCCCTGATGAGCGCTATACATGTGATGAGTGCGGTGAAGACGGAGTATTAGATGTGATCTATGATTATGAGGCAATGAAAAAAGTGATAACCCCTTCATATTTCAAGTCACAAACGCGACAAGATATGTTTAGATATATCCCGTTAATGAGTATAGAAAAAACGCATATAAATAACACCTTACGCGTAGGGATGACTCCGCTTTATAAAGCACATCAGTTAGAAAAACAACTTAGCATGAAAGCACTTTATATCAAAGATGAAGGTGTGAATCCAAGCGCCTCGTTAAAAGATAGAGCAAGTGTGGTTGCGGTTTTAAAAGCCATAGAATATAACCATAAAACCATTAGTTGTAGTTCAACAGGCAATGCTGCCTCAAGTTTGGCTGCTCATGCTGCGCGTCTTGGCTTAAAGAGTGTGATTTTTGTACCTAAACGCGCACCGTTTGGTAAACTTAGACAAATGATGGCTTACGGTGCCACGGTATTTCAAGTCGATGGCGATTATAAAGATGCCTATACCTTATCAAAAGCAGCGATTGATAGATACGGGTGGTATAACCGCAACGCCGCAATTAACCCGCATATGGTTGAAGGTAAAAAAACGGTGGCGTATGAACTATATGAAGACTTAGATTATACCATGCCCGATTGGGTTGTGGTCTCTGTTGGAGACGGGTGTACAATTGGCGGACTTTATAAAGGATTTTATGATTTAAAAATGCTCGGATTAATTAAGACAATACCTAAATTATTGGGTGTTCAAAGTACCGGATGTAACCCATTTGTTAAAGCATTTCAAACAGGGCATCCGTTAAAAGAAACTGAAGAAGATACACTCGCAGATAGTATCGCGGTTGGTAAACCACGTAATCCGGTTAAAGGGATGCATGCAGTTAAAGCAAGCAACGGCGCATTTATCGATGTATCTGATAAGGCGATATTAGAAAGTATGACGCTACTAGGAAAAACTGAAGGTTTATTCGGAGAACCCGCTGGGGTTACCTCGCTTGCTGGATTGCAAAAAGCATTGAAAAATCAAATCATTAAACGTGATGAAATAGTTGTCATTTTAATGACAGGAAACGGCTTAAAAGACCCTAAAAATGCGGAAAAAGCTTTGGGAAAACCAACGATTATTCAGCCAAATATGGACGCATTACAAAACGTGTTAGATGAAAGAGAGGATACTGATGAATAAAATACCACTAGGACCTACCTATGATGAAATGTTACATCCTGAGTTACTAAGTGATGATTTAAGACACAAAGCGATTCAGGCAAAAGAAGATGAATTAGATCCACTAAATTTATTCAATATCACATGGAAAAATGAAGATAATAAAGTACGAAAGTTTGTTTTACCAAAAGCATTAACAGGTGTTGAGGCCAATATAGTTGTCTTATTAGGAAAAGACTTTCCTTCAGGATCGCATAAAGTAGGACCTGCATACGCTACCTTAATAGAAGGATGTGTAGATGAAACGATTATTCCTCATGAACATACAATTTTAGGTCCCTCAACAGGTAATTTTGGCATTGGGGTATCATATATATGTAATCTTATGGGATATGATTCGATTGTAATCATGCCTGATAATATGAGTAAAGAACGCTATGACCGTATCAAACAATATGGTGCGTCCCTTGAACTAACCCCAGGGACAGAATCGGATGTTATCTTAACGTTAGAAAAAACCTTTGAGATGGTAAAAGAACATAAAAATTACCGATCACTTGCCCAATTTGAATTGTTCCCAAATTACCGTTTCCATAGGCATGTAACAGGTGGGAGCGCAGTAGAAGCTGTCCAAGGCATTGGGAATGAACGGATTGCGTGTTTTTGTTCTGCACCTGGTAGTGCTGGAACATTGGCTGCTGGAGATCACATTAAATCTGTATTTAAAGAAGCGAAAGTCGTCGCGCTTGAACCGTATGAATGTTCAACACTTATGAATGGTGGACGCGGACAACACCGTATTGAAGGGATTGGGGATAAGATGTGTACGCTTATCCATAATGTCTTAAATACGGACTTCATTGCCCTTATTAAAGATGATGATGCTGTCCGCGGATTGAAACTTATTCAAGATGGTGGCACTGTTTTAAAAGAAGTCGGTGTTGATGCTGATACAATTACATGTATGCATGACCTTTTTGGTGTAAGCGGTGTTTGCAACATCCTCGGTGCGATAAAGATGGCTAAATATTTAAAACTGGGAAAAGATGACAATGTTGTAACTGTCGCAACAGATGGGTTTGACCGCTATGATAGTGTGATTCAAGATTTAGAACGACGCTATTTAGAAACAGAAGATTTTGTGCTTAAACGATGGCTTAGAGATATTTTCTTTAATGCTGATACAAAGCATATTGCTGATTATCGACATGAGGCAATGAAAGAAAAACTTTTTGAGCAAAAAGAAAAAGATTGGCTAAAATTTGGGTATAAAAAAACTTATCTAGATGCGATGCGTGATCCACAATTTTGGGATAAAGAATATCATAAAGTCTTTGAGTATAATGAAGCAATACTTAAGAAAAGAGATGACAATGATGCATAATAAGATACTTGCACAAGCCCAAAAATACGAAAAAGCAATGACAACATTTTTACGTGATATGATTCGCATACCAAGTGAATCTGCTAATGAAAAAGCGGTAATTTTGCGCATTAAAGAAGAAATGGAAGCTGTTGGGTTTGATGAAATTACCATTGATGCAATGGGAAATATCATTGGGCGTATCGGTAAGGGAAATCATGTGATTGCGATGGATGCCCATATTGATACAGTAGGCGTTGGGGACCGGTCACTGTGGACCTTCGATCCTTTTGAAGGCATGGAAGATGATACAACAATCGGTGGTCGCGGTGCGAGTGATCAAGAAGGTGGCATGGCCTCGATGGTCTATGCAGGTAAAATTATTAAAGATTTAGGTCTAGAAGATGATTATACCTTGCTCGTGACAGGCACGGTGCAAGAAGAAGATTGCGATGGATTATGCTGGCAATATCTCATTGAACAAGAAAATCTAAAACCAGAATTTGTTGTAATTACCGAACCAACCTCATGCCGTATTTACCGCGGACACCGCGGAAGAATGGAGATTAAAGTATCAACACAAGGATTAAGTTGTCATGGTAGTGCCCCTGAACGCGGTGACAATGCGATATATAAAATGGCACCGATTATTACCGAATTAAAATCGTTAAATGACCGCTTAAAAGATGATCCATTTTTAGGAAAAGGTACCTTAACGGTTAGTCAAATATATTTTTCTTCACCATCACGCTGTGCAGTCGCAGATGGGTGTTCAATATCTATAGACAGAAGACTTACAAACGGTGAAACCCACACTGGCGCACTAGAAGAAATCAAAGCATTACAAGCTGTAAAAGATGCAGACGCAACTGTGGAAATGTACACATACGAACGTCCGTCTTATACCGGCCTTGTGTATCCCACAAAAGCATATTTTCCGTCTTGGGTTTTAGCAGAAGACCATGTTGTTACACAATCAATCATTGACGCATACACTACTTTATTTAAAGAAGACCCAATTGTTGATAAATGGACATTTTCAACCAATGGCGTCAGCATTATGGGACGCTTTAACATCCCTTGTATTGGCTTTGGACCTGGTGCTGAGAACCAAGCACATGCGCCGAATGAGGTCACCTATAAAAATGAACTCGTTAAAGCGTGCGCCATGTATGCAGCACTACCATCACATTATCTAACAATGATAGGAAAGGATACAAAATGAAACCAAAATATAAAGGCAAACATTTTATCACCTTAGAAGATTGGACCAATGAAGAAATTGATGATTTATTAACTGTCTCAACCACGTTAAAAGAAAAATTTTATAACAATGAACTCACAGACTATTTAAAAAATAAAACGGCGTTTTTAATGTTTTTTGAACAATCTACAAGAACCCGTAATTCTATGGAAGCAGGACTTGCGCAACTTGGCGGTCATGCGAATTTCTTAGATACTTCAACCATGCAAATATCCCATGGTGAAAGTGCGAAGGATACCGCGGTAATATTATCCAGTTATGGTCATGGAATCGCAGCTAGAAACTGTTTTTATGGTATTGGTAATAAGTATTTAAGAAGTATGGCAAAATACGCCACAGTACCGGTTATGAACTTACAGTGTGATTTATATCACCCGATGCAAGGTCTGGCTGATTTGATGACGATTCAAGAAGTCTTTAAAGAAACGAAAAATTTAAAAGTTTCTATCATCTGGGCCTATGCGGAAAGTCATAAAAAACCAATTAGTGTCCCAGTAACACAAGTCTTATTGTTTCCGCGCTATCAAATGGATGTAACCCTTGCGTATCCTGAAGGTTATAAACTTCCTGATTGGGTTATTGAAAAAGCCAAAGCAAACGCAAAAGCGTATGGCGGAAGTGTACATATTACCCACGATATGGCATCAGCCTATAAAGATGCGGATGTTGTTATCCCAAAAAACTGGGGAAGTTGGGTTACCAATCCATCCGATGATGTCATTGATGAAACATTAACAAAAAATAAAACGTGGAAATGTACAGAAAAAATGATGGCTCTTGCGAGTAAAAATGTAAAATATATGCACGCCTTACCAGCCGATCGCAACAATGAAGTTGAAGATAGTGTCATTGATGGTGATCACTCTATCGTTTATCAAGAAGCAGAAAACCGGCTTCATACCGCAAAAGCTGTTATGGCGATGACAATGGGGGATAAATAAAAAAATGGTTCACGGAATTTTCCGTGTACCATTTTCTTTAATAAAGCACTTTGTTTTTATCTTTATATTCTTTGAATAAATCTAGACATGCTGTACGTTCGTATTCTTTAATATCTAAGACATTGATGTCTTCACAATCACCTTTGATAAAGCGATAGATAAAATCATCGCGAAAGCCGATGGCTTCGGCATCTTTACTGTTTGCGCCATAATAGATGGTTTTAATATTTGCCCAAATTGTTGCCCCTAAGCACATTGGACATGGGTAGGCTGTTGTCACAAGTGTACATCCAGTTAAATCGTGCGTGTTTTTTTTGATGGCGGCTTGTCTAATAGCATTAACTTCTGCATGTGCAGTGGGGTCATGATCTGCTAAAACAGAGTTAGAAGCAAGCGATAAAATGGTTCCATCTTGATCGATCACGGCCGCGCCAAAAGGACCGCCTAAATCTTTATTCATCGTATCCCGAGCTTGTTTAATTGCGTCAGTCATGACTGTTTTAATAGCGTTATGTTTTCCCATTGGTTATCCCTCCATGAGACCGTGTATATAATTATAGCGTGTTTAGTTGGTAAAAACAAATACTAGTGAGATAAAAAAGATAACAGCGTATTATAAATGTTCGTGCTATAATAAATATAACAACGAAGGAGGACACATAATGAAACTTATTTCTTGGAATGTTAATGGCTTAAGAGCTGCCATGAAAAAAGGCTTTATGGATTTTTTTAACGCAGAAAATCCAGATATAATTTGTCTACAAGAAACCAAAATGCAAGAGATTCAAAAAACTTTTACGTTTCCAGGGTATTATGAATTTTGGAACGACGCCGATAAAAAAGGCTATTCCGGAACCCTAATCATTACTAAAGACAAACCACTTAATGTGACAAACGGCATTGATGGTGTGGGCTATAATGATGAAGGAAGAATTATCACCGCAGAGTATGAAGGCTTTTATCTTGTCAATGTTTACGTACCTAATACCAAAAAAGAACTGGCGCGACTCGATTACCGAATGACGTTTGATGAAGCTTTTCGCGCCTATTTAGTTGCGCTTGATAAAACCAAACCAGTAATTTTATGCGGGGACTTAAATGTTGCCAATGAACCCATCGACCTTAAAAACCCAAAAGCAAATGAAAGAAATGCAGGCTATACGATTGAAGAACGCAATCAGTTTAAAGCATTGCTAAAAGCCGGGTTTACCGATACATTCAGAACACTATATCCAGAAATGATTAAATACTCATGGTGGAGCTATATGTTTAATGCTAGAAAAAACAATGCTGGATGGCGCATCGATTATTTTGTAATATCAGACCGTTTAGTGCCTCGTGTTGAAGACAGTGAAATACTCAATGACATCCTCGGCAGCGACCATTGTCCTGTAAAATTAACAATCAATGTATAACCCATGTATAAAATGACCGACTATGCGCATCAATGCGTATTAAAATATATCACAAAGGATAGTTATGTCATTGATGCAACAGCAGGAAATGGACACGACACTGTATTCCTCGCTTCACATGCTTTTCATGTCACGGCCTTTGATATTCAAGATGCAGCGATTGTAAATACAAAGCAGCAATTAGATGCGCTAGCTTTATCAAATGTTACATTGATTCAAGATTCTCATGCGAAGATGTTAGATTATGTTAATCATTCTGTTGATGCGGTTTTATTTAACCTTGGGTATTTACCTAGTAGTGATAAACAGATTACAACGATGTCAGAATCAACCTTAGCCGCACTTAAAGCATCACTTTCATTATTAAACGAGGGTGGTGGTGTGATTATGACGCTTTATTTGGGACACCATGAAGGAAAAATAGAAGCAAAAACTATTGAAACGTTTATCCAAACATTATCTTCACAACGGTATACCGTGTTAAAACACACCATGATGAATCGGAGTTTAGCCCCTTATATTATTGAAATACACAAAAGATAAACGGTGAAGGAGACATTATGAAAAAAACACAGCACCTAATTATTATTTTGGTTATTTATCTTATCGCTTTACTTATTGCTTATCTTGTTTACCATGCAGTAACTGTAGATAGCCTAATTTTAAAGGTATTGCTGGCTGATTTAGCCGCAACAGGCTTTATCTTTCTCATGAGTACCATATTTAAGAACTCATCAATTTATGACCCTTACTGGAGTGTCGCACCACTTGTGATGGTGATCCCGTTTATTGAAACCTTTAATACTGCGACATTGCTTGTCCTTAGTGCGCTTTATTTTTGGGGGATTCGCTTAACGCTAAACTGGATATATACCTTTAAAGACTTACATAAACAAGATTGGCGATATGATCATTATAAAAACAAGAGTAAATCATTATGGCCAATCGTCAATTTATTTGGCATTCATGTGATGCCAACCGTTGTTGTGTTTTTAGTTATGATTCCTGTTTTTATGATTTTAATGAATCCATATCCAATGACTTTTTTTACCTTCATCGGCTGGATTATCATGGTTGGTGCTGCGATGATTCAAGCGTTTGCCGATAAACAAATGCACAACCACCTTAAATATGGGTCACGTCATGTCAATAACAATGGCTTATGGAGATTATCACGTCATCCTAATTATTTTGGCGAGATTACATTTTGGTTTGGGGCATATGTTATGGCCTTATCATTATCCGCAAACTATCTCGTTGGCATTGGTGCGATTATCAATTTATTGATGTTTATGACCATTAGTATCCCGTTAATGGAAAAACGGCAATTAAACCGTCGGCCTGATTATGAAGCATACATGGAATCAACCCATGTTTTACTTCCGCTTCCTAAAGAAACAAAAGAAAAGAAACAAAATGCATAAATCTTTGGTTACCCGGCTAGCCTTGGTATACTATAGATAGGTGATAATGATGAAAAATAAAAATGATGACTTAAAGAAAAAATTGAGTAAAATGTCATATTATGTAACCCAAGAAAATGGCACAGAACCCCCATTTGAAAACCCCTATTACAACAACAAAGAAGAAGGAATTTATGTTGATGTTGTATCGGGAGAGGTCTTGTTTACGACAAATGAACAGTATGACGCAGGGTGCGGCTGGCCGAGTTTTACTAAACCAGTTGGTGACATTAAAGAAACTTTTGACGATCGTTACGGAATGCGTAGAACAGAAGTGCGTAGTAAAAATGCAGACTCTCATTTGGGCCATGTCTTTACCGATGGACCAAAAGACGCAGGTGGATTACGCTACTGCATTAATTCTGCAGCGCTAAAATTTATTCCAAAAGATCAATTAAAAAAAGAAGGATACGAGGCGTATCTTCGCTACTTTAATGAGGAAGATAAAAATGGATAATGTAATTGTAATATCGCCATCTAAAACGATGAAAGAAGCCATAGCTAAAGGACAATCATCCTTAGTCTTTCCAGAAAAAAAAGACAGATTGCTTTCTATTTGTCAAGATTTATCTAAATCCGAATTAAAAGACATCCTCAATACCAGTGATTCGCTCACCGCAAAAGTCTATAGTATGTATCAAAACTTTAACGAAAATAATCTTGCGATAAACGCCTATCAAGGTGCACAATATAAAGCCATAAATGCAGAAACGCTTGAAGAAGCATCACTTGATTTTTTACACGAGCATTTATTTATTATGAGTGGCTTATATGGATTGGTTAAACCACTAAACAAAATTGGTATATATCGCTTACCAATGGCAGCGAAACTTGAAGAAGAAGCCTTACATCATTATTGGCGCGAACCAATTAAAACTAGATTAAAAGATAAAACCATTCTTAATCTAGCATCAAAAGAATATGCATTAGCACTTGATCCCTCGTTAAACATTATTGAAATCAAGTTTGATAAAGCAGCTTCGCATACCGTAAAAACGTTGCGCGGCTTAATGGTAAAATATTTGGCATTTAAGAAAAGTACTGCCATAGATACCGTCAAAACATTTTACGCGTTAGATTATCATTATAA
>CAZXSS010000002.1:0-51066 GCA_964643385.1 uncultured Candidatus Izemoplasmatales bacterium | reverse complement strand
AGGTGATAAAAATGCATAAATTAAAAGGAATACATCATGTAACTGCAATTACGAGCAGTGCAGAAAAAATCTATGAGTTTTTTACATATATACTCAGCATGAGATTAGTTAAAAAAACAGTCAATCAAGATGATATTGACACGTATCATTTGTTTTTTGCAGATGATGAGGGGAATCCAGGAACAGATATGACATTTTTTGATTTTAGAGGTGTTGGCAAAGGTGTAAAAGGTGCGAATGAAATATCTCGAACAGGATTTCGAGTACCAAGTGATAGTGCTTTAGATTATTGGAAGAAGCGTTTTGAACATTATAATGTTGCACATGATGATATAAAAACCTTATTTGGTCGAAAAGTACTCATGTTTCAAGACTTTGATGATCAAGCCTATATGCTTGTCTCTGATGAACAAGATAATGGCGTTGAGGCTGGTATACCATGGAGAAAAGGACCAGTACCAAATGAATATGCCATTGTTGGTTTAGGCCCTATCTTCTTGCGTGTTAACGATTTAGATAAAATGAACAACGTATTAACTGAAAAAATGTTTATGCGCTTTATTGACATTGAAGATACGTATTCACTTTATGAGATGGGAAAAGGTGGCAATGGAGCCCGTGTTATCGTCGATTATCAAAAGGATTTACAACTGGCTATGCAAGGATATGGAAGTGTACATCATGTTGCATTTAGAATCGAAGACAAAAACGAACTTGATGTATGGACTACACACCTTAACAAGTTGCGCGCCCCAAATTCAGGTTTTGTTGATCGGTTTTATTTCAAATCACTCTATACCAGACTATATCCAGGACTATTATTTGAGTTTGCTACAGAAGGGCCAGGATTTATTGATGATGAAGAAACATATGAAACACTGGGTGAGACATTAGCATTACCACCAAAATTTAGAAATAAACGCTCATATGTCGAATCAGTTGTACGTCATATTGATACGGTAAGAAGCGATAAAACATTCAAAAAAGAGACGTTTGATCATGAATGAGTTAAAAACATTAACAATTTTATTTAGAGCTACCAATACATTTGAACAGTGTATAAAAGAAGATATAAAAAGCTATCATTTGAATGTAACGGAGTTTGGCGTTTTAGAAGCGCTTTTTCATAAAGGACCACTGACCATTCAAATGCTTAAAGATAAGATATTAATTGCTAACTCTAGTTTAACTTATACTTTAAGCCAATTAATTACTAAAGGCTATATTAGTAAAACTCAACAAGAGCAAGATAAACGGATATTTAAAGTTTCTCTTACTGAAACAGGAAAACGTTTATTTAGTACAATTTATGAATTACATGTTAAACACATGCGGGCAAAATTAAACATATTAACACAAAAGGAAGAACTAACATTACAATCATTATTAAAAAAAATCGGAAAACAAGGGGGATAATTATGAAGACAATTAAACTGTTTGCGTTACTAGGTATACTGGCTATGGGAAGCGTTTTGATATATGGTTTTACAGTGGGTGATTTCTTTGAAGATGGTAGTGTTATTTTGAATAATCCTTGGGGAATTGTTTCCTTAGTTGATTTATATGTTGGTTTTATTCTTTTTTCACTTTGGATTATTTACCGTGAAAAAAATATTTATAAAATGATTATATGGGTGTTATTAATGATGGTCTTTGGATGGTTTATCGGCGCTATTTATATATATTATGCAGCACACACGTCAAAATGTGATATAGACTTATTCTTTCGTGGTCAGCCCAAACTGGATGATTAATTATGGGATTTAGTGCAAAAGAAATTGTCGAGGAATTAAAAAGTGTTTTAGAAGGAAAAACCATTGACGCCATTATCCCACCACTAGTTTTTCTGATTATGAATGGAATAACAACATTGAATATAGCTATCATCACAGCATTATCAACAGCTATCTTATTAGGTATTAGTCGTTTATTTCGGAAACAAAATGTACTATATGTTTTTATTGGATTTATTGGTCTGATGATTGCAGTTCTATTTGCTTATTTATCAAACAATGCGAGTAACTACTTTCTACCAAGTATCATCGGCAGTGGACTTTTGGCAATAATATCATTTGTTAGTGTTATCGTAAAGCGACCAATCGCCGCATTTGCTAGTCACATCACCAGAGGTTGGACATTTACGTGGTTTTTGCGTAAGGATGTCCGGCCAGCATATAGCGAAGTAAGTTTCTTATGGGGGACATATTTTCTTTTCAGAGCTGTTATACAATTATTATTTTTGTTAGAAGGCAGTTTAAGCGAGTTAACTTTTTTAAATATTATTTTGGGATTACCGTTTACCATTATCGTATTGGTTATTAGTTATATTTATGGAATCTGGCGCCTACGTAAACTTGGTGGACCAGGTATTGACGAATATAATGAGGATGCTACCCCACCTTATAAAGGTCAAAAACGGGGATTTTAAATACTTTTTATAAACGTATTGTTTTTCTTTATAATATACTATAAAATAAAAAAAGAGAAAAATACATTTTAAAGGGGAAAATTATGAAACGATTGTTAGTTTTTATTGTTACTTTTGCATTGCTTTTTTCACTCGCTGCATGTGGAAATGATGAATATGCGGGAAGATACAACTTAACCAGTATAAGTGGAATACCTAATATTACCGCGGAAAGTTATGATTATAATTATATCGAATTAGATAATCGTGGGAATTATACATTAGAAAATAAGATTTATGGAACAAAGACAACACAAACTGGTGAGTATGAAGTCGATGGCGAAACTTTATTCGTTCGCACTGAAGATGGTAGTACAATGGTAGAAGAAGAATATATTATTAGAGATGGTCAAATTATCATTGAGTTCGAAGGAATTCGTATGGTTCTAACAAAAGATGAAGAATAGAATTAACGGGCAACTGCCCGTTTTTTATTGCACATAAAATAATTTATAGCTTATAATTGTAGTGAGGTGAGGAAATGACAAAACAAGAAATTATTAAGAAAATAAGAAGTAACATTGAAAATAATGAAAACATTGTGGCTGCTTGGGAAGGAGGTTCTAAAGCAACTGGTAACGAAGATATGTACTCCGACCTTGACTTGATGATAGTGACACAAAATGATAGTAAAGAAATCACCTTTAATACCATGATTGACTATTTCGCTTCCGAATTTGGAATTGAACACTTTTATCGCGTTAAAGAACCTACATGGCATGGGTTTTCACAAGCCTTTATCAAATTAAAAGATACCCCAGATTATTTTTATATTGATATGGCAGTTATGACAAAAAATACAGAAGATAAGTTTTATAGTGAAAATCGTCATGGAAAGGCAGCGGCTTGGTTTGATAAAGAAGGAATTTTGGATTCTAATCCATTACCTAAAGCAACAATAGAAAATAAAAAAAATGTATTGTATGAACGTGCTACCGCTATTGATTTTTTGTTTATTATAGAAACAAAAAAACAGCTTTACAGAGAGAATTTTACTGAGGCATTCACTTCAATGTACCGATTTCTACAAAGTTCAGCTAGTGTTTTATTTAACTTAGAACACCGACCATATCAAGTAGACTTTGGGTTAAGATATGCTTATAGAGCATACTCAAAAGAAGATTTTAACACTATCGAGACGTGTTTAAAGGCCAATTCGCTTTCAACACTGAACAAAGCTTTTTCGGATCTACTTATCCGATATGAAGTACTAAAGCAAAAACATAGACCAAATAGTTAGTCTAAAATATCTACTTGAATGAATGAGTACTATAATACTTTCGGAAATATTATGTCCAAGAAAGTGATGAGATTATTTAATAAAGGTTTATATCTTTTCAGACAAATGAAGCTGAACTGTGTGCATGAATAAATCATAATTAACCATGTTAAATTAAAACAGATTAATAATCATATAAAGGCAATATACTTTTTATTTTTGCATTTTTAAGAAAAGTGCTATAATTGTCATATATATAATTATAAACCTTATATATACATATGGTGATTTAATTATAATATACTAGTAGCAAGATATTATTATCTATCTTTTTAGGGGGCATAAATATGCATAAAATGGAAGAAACACCAAAAATACTTACATTACTTGGACTAATTATTGAAGGTATTGCTTTTTTAGTATTTGTGGGATTGACCATTTTCGTTAGAATCACGGGTGCTATTCCTAAAACCGAATGGATCTCAGAAGGAATGACACCTGAAGAAGCTGATTTATTTATAAGCGCTATGCGGATACTTGGAAATATATTTTTAGGAATCGCCATATTACTATTTATTATGTTTATTGTAAACTTTATATTATTTAGAAAATTAATGCGCGGTCAGTTTGATGAAGACCAAGCGAAAAAAATATATTTATATCAAGCAATATGGGGCGGTATTAGTCTTAGCTTTAATACTATTACTGGCGTCTTATATTTAATAAGTGCTGTCCAAACACATTCAAAACGATACTTGATTTCTACAAATAATAAGAAGGTATAAACAATGGAAGAATTAATTGAGATACTACCCATTTTATTACCTTTTATGGTGATTAATTTAGGGATTATTATATATTCTATTATTGATATTCACAAAGATGATAGAGACGTTGTCGGCATTAGTAAATTTTGGTGGACAGTTATTGTTATCTTTGTTTCATTTGGTTGGGTTATATATCTACTCGCGGGGAGAAAACAATGAGTTTATTAACGATTAACAATATTACAAAACGGTATGGCAATTTTAAAGCATTAGATAACATTTCACTTAGTGTAAAGTCAAATGAAGTCTATGGATTTATCGGAAGAAATGGTGCCGGAAAAACAACGACAATTAATATTATTTTGTCATTGATAACAAAAGACAATGGCACGATTTTTTTTAATGATAAAGAAATTGATATGACTGATATTCACTATAAAAAACAAATCGGATTTGTACCTGATGTTCCATCATTTCCACCGTATATGAATGCTCAAGAATATTTGAGCTTTTGTTATGAGAGTTATCATTTACCAGAAAAGAATAAAAAAACGATTATTAATGACACTTTACGTATTGTTGGATTAGAATCTGTTTCAAAAAAAACAAGTGCATATTCACGGGGTATGAAACAACGGTTAGCTATTGCTGGTGCATTGTTGCATTCTCCAAAATTGCTTATTATGGATGAACCAACTAGTGCACTAGACCCCATCGGTAGAAAAGATGTCTTAGATATCATCTTAAAGCTTAAAAAGGAAATGGCTATTTTTTATTCTACGCATATTTTAGAAGATGCACAAAAAGTCTGTGACCGAATAGGCCTAATTGAACAGGGGAAAATGATTTTAGAGGATGATATGGATCACCTTATTGCATCATTCGATACATATAATTATTATATCGAAGCAACGTATCCTAATAGACTGGAAAAAACCTTGGGTTCTTTACCATACTTGACGGTCTTAAAAAAACAAGGAAATGGCTATAATATTCAGTTTAAGGACATGAAAGACATTCCTAAACTGTTATCTGAAGTTAGTCAAGATAACCAATATATTAAAGTGTTCACAGAAGAACGTAAACAACTTGAAGACGTATTTATAGAGGTGTTACATGAAAACCATAATTAATTATGATTTAATGTATATGAAAAAGACCGCTAAATTTATCGTTTTAGGTTTTTTAGGTATATTTTTATCAGGGTTAAGTGTTATTTCAGCAAGGTATTTCAATGTGCTTATGGAGATGGCCTTAAAACAAGAAGGTATAGATGTATCTTTGGACGCATCTACTGTGTTTGAAAGTTATGAACAGTTTTATAGCAATTTTACCCAAATATTTTTAATTGTTTTTATTTTTGTTGGGATTGCATTTTTCACAAGAGATAAAACAAAGAATCATTATCCATTACTTTTTACTAAACCAATTAAACGACAAGATTTCATTTTTTCTAAAAGTATTATTATTACAATAACCTTAATTTTAACTATTATTCTAGCAAGTGTCTTTTTTATCTATTACACCGTAATTATCTTTGACACGTTTCATTATGGTAGATTTGCCCTATCATTATTAGCATATTCTAGCTTAATGATTTTACTATTGCACATTGGACTGTACTTTTCTATAATCTTTAAAAACTATATTGCATCTGTTGCAATTACTTTACTAATTTTCTTTCTATTTCCTATTATTAATTTATTATCTTTTAGCGTTTTTAAGTATTTACCATCCCATTTATCAGCATATCCTTTAATGATTATGGAAGAACAAGTGGATATTTCTGTATTGGTTATTACGAGTATTATTGGATTGCTTTTATCTTTAGGATTATTACTATTAACGATTCGTACCTTTAACAAAAAATCTTTATTGTGAGTTGTGATACTATGTACCGAAGACCCTTTGTTATTGAACACTTTATGTCGAACCGTGTAGGCACTTTAGCCTTACGGTTTTTAACGTTTTTATTAAGTGACATCATGGAGCATAATGCGAATAGTTATGGTGCATCTGCAGAATACCACCATAAACATAATGTTGCTTGGGTGCTAACTGAATATGACATCAAGATTCATCAGTTGCCACAACGCGATGAAACCATTTATGTAGGAACTTTGCCGTATTCATTTAAACGTATGTTTGGCTACCGTATTTACGATATGATTAACCAAAAAGGGGATATTTATCTTGAAGGAAAAGGTAAATTTGTTTTGATTGATTTTAAGACTAAAAAAATTACTGAACCTACAGAGGATATGCTCAGCAAATTTACCGATGCAATAAAAAAACCTAAAGCTTTACCTTTTGAAAAATTAATACCAACAAAGGAAAGATTGCTTTATCAAACAAAGACAAGTATTTTAGATCATCATATCGATGTCAATAATCACGTTAACAATGCCTATTATGCTGCGCTTGCAATAGACTATCTAAAACCAGAAGTTATGAATGAAAAAGACATTAAACGATTGAAAGTCTATTATAAGAAAGAAGCTGTCTATGGTCATGACATTGACCTTTACTATTATCAAGAGCCTAACGGTATCTATATTGAAATGAAAACAAGTGAGACTGTCAATGCGCAAATATTCCTATTAAAAAACCAAGCCTAATTAGTGGCTTGGTTTTTTAGTCTAAATAGTTATCAATTAAACGGTTTATTTTTTGAGTATTAACGAATCGTGATTCTCTTAGCATTTCCTTATTGTTAGAAAAGATTAGGACAGTAGGAACACTAAAAATAACGTGTGATCCTCTAAATTGATCAACATCATCGATAAATACTTGATAATGTTCAATGTCATCGAGTCGGTGAATGGTATTTTTTAAATGCTCGTTAATTTGTTTACACGTATTACATGTATGTGTTTTAGCAATAATCATCACAAAGTCTTTTTCTATGACCTTATCAATGGCTTCAATTGATGTTAATGTTTCCATAGGTATCCCTCTTTATAGTAAATTCTTCAATTAGTATATATACAAACTAATTATTTGTCAACTAATTGGCATTGTTTATATGCTTTTTATGGTATATTCCTTGTATGGAATATACAAGCATGGTATGATATTTTTGAGGTGATGGAATGGATAGCATTCAGTTATTAAAAACACTAGCGCATGACAAGACAATGAGGATTGTTGCGCTATTATTAAATCATGAGTTATGTGTATGTGAATTAGAAGAAATATTGGAAATTAAACAAGTTAATATTTCTAAGCATCTAAACAAACTAAAACAATCGGGCATTGTTGATGTTCATAAAGTAAAACAACGGGCTTTTTATTATTTAACCGATGCATTTATACACGAAGAATATTTGGTTAATTACATAAAGAACACTATAATAAAAGAAACCATTTATATTGAAGATTACGAGCGTTTTGTTCAACACGAAGCCACAAAAGATGAATCAATTTATGTGTGCCCAAGCTTTAAAAGGGAGCGAATGACATGATAAAAAAATCTATTACGGTTGAAGGCATGACGTGTGCAATGTGTGCTAAAACCATTGAAAATACATTCGAAAATATTGATGGTGTTAGCGTACAAGTCAATGTTGGAGCAGGTAAAGTTTTAGCTACCTATGATGAAGATAAAATTAGTTTGGTTGATATTGCAGATTATATCAACCAAGCAGGGTATAAAGCAGTATTAGAAGCATCTTTAGATGACAATAAAAAAATGCGCGCAAAAATGAAACGTGAACTATATATTTCAATGATTTTTTCATTTCCACTTCTTTGGGCAATGCTTGGCCATATTAGTTTCTTTAGTTTTGTCTATGTACCTGTTATATTAATGAATGGATACGTTCAACTTGTCCTTTCAGGCGTCGTTCAGTTTTACATAGGTAAAAGATTCTATGTTAGTGCCTATAAGGCGTTGAAACGTAAAGTATTAGGTATGGATATATTGGTTGTATTAGGAACAACGAGTGCTTACTTTTATAGTATTTACTTATTAATTCAACACGGCGCTAGTGGCATGCATACGGAGTATTATTTTGAAATTAGTGCATTAATTATTACAATGGTATTATTAGGTAATTACTTTGAACACAAAGCAAAAGAACATACGACAGATGCCTTAGTAGATCTCATTAACTTAGGTGCTAAAGAAGCGAGAAAACGTATTGATAGCAAAGACCAAATGGTACCAATTGATGAAGTAGAAGTCGGCGATACGATTGTTGTTTTGGCGAATGAGAAATTTCCTGTTGATGGAAAAATTATCGAAGGAGAAACATATATTGATGAATCTATGATTACCGGAGAGAGTATTCCAGTTCATAAGCGCGTTAAGGACGAGGTTATCGGAGCAACGATTAATACAAGAGAAAAAGTCATTATAAAAGCTACAAAAGTTGGTAGTGACACGATGCTTAGTCAAATCATATCCACCGTTGAAGAAGCGAGTAGTCAGAAATTACCAATTCAAAGAACAGCTGATAAGATTGCCTCTTATTTTGTTCCAGCAGTACTAGCTATTGCATTATTCACGTTTGTTTTACACTATATTATCTTGGATGGATTCTCATTTAACGAATCATTCGTAAGAAGTGTGGCTGTGTTGGTTATCAGTTGCCCGTGTGCCTTGGGATTGGCAACACCGACCAGTATCTTGGTTGGTAACGGCAAAGCAGCGCAAAACCATATTTTATATAAGGGTGGCGAATTTTTCGAACTAGCCAATAAAATCGAGGCTATTGCCTTTGATAAAACAGGAACACTAACCATTGGAAAACCTGTAGTAACAAATTTTCATGGTAGTGAGGAGACATTAAAAATTGCCTTTAGTATTGAGAAGGAAAGCACCCACCCTATTAGTAAAGCATTGGTCGATTATGCAGAAGAAAGACATAACGATGTTTATGATATCCGTGCATTCGAAACGATTCAGGGTAAAGGAATCAAAGCAAGAGTAAATAATAAGATAGTACATATTGGGTCTATGAAACTTATGGATGCAATCAAAGCCAATACTAAAGATTTTATTAGTAATTACGATCGTTATTTAAGTGAAGCTAAAACAACAAATTTTATCGCAATAGATGACAAGGTTGTCGGGTTATACGCAGTAAGAGATGAATTAAAACCAACCAGTAAAGCTGTTATTGATGCGATGCATGCACGGGGGATTGAAACCTATATGATTACCGGCGACCATGAAAAAGTTGCTAACGCGATTGCCAAAGAAATTGGTGTTGATCATGTGTACTCTGGTGTACTACCCCATGAGAAAGCTGATATTGTTAAAGAAATTCAAGCAACAGGTAAAGTAACAGCGTTTGTTGGTGATGGAATTAATGATGCCCCAGCTATTAAACTAGCTGATGTTGGTATTGCAATGGGACATGGAACAGATATCGCCATCGATTCAAGTGATGTTACCTTAATGAGTCACGACCTTGGTCTTGTTATAAAAGCCATTGAAATGAGCAAAAAGACCCTTAAAAATATTCACCAAAACTTCTTTTGGGCATTTTCATACAATTTAGTTGCGATTCCACTTGCAGCTTCAGGACGCTTGTCTATGGTACTAGCAGCCGCTGCGATGGGATTTTCATCAATTATGGTAGTTATGAATGCTCTAAGATTAAAAGCGGTTAAATTGCCAGAATTTGAGCCTACATCGAAAGGGGGGAAACCAACGATGGAATCAATGGAAATAAAAGTAACCAATATGACATGTAATCACTGCAAAATGACAATTGAAAAAGCATTAAAACAAGCTGGTGTCACTGCATTTGATGTCGATGTGGAAAACAAAGTCGTTCATGTTCAATCTCGCGAAGTACCTGAAGAAGATATAAAAGCTTTAATAAGAGAAAAAGGTTATGAAGTAGAATAATTATTAGCCTATTTAAAGTGCGATAAGCCTTTAAATAGGCATTTTTATTCTCATGTGAAATTCACTTTCAAAGTGGTTGATTTATTAATATCTCTTTGATATAATAAGATAGCGCAAAAGCTAGATATACATGGAGGGGTAGCGAAGTGGTTAAACGCGGCAGACTGTAAATCTGCTCCTTCGGGTTCGGCGGTTCAAATCCGTCCCCCTCCACCATTATAGGGGTGTGGTGTCAATGGTAGCACAGCGGTCTCCAAAACCGTTAGTACGGGTTCAAATCCTGTCACCCCTGCCAATATAAGGTTAAAGTAACTATAGTATAGTTACTTTTTTATTTTGTTTAAACAATAGTAGTTTTCACTCCGAAACAACACTTAGTATTTACTTTTTTTCACACATAGTATAATTTAGATAAAGGGGATGATGTAGCGTTTCTATCGATTGTTGTGTCACCATTTAATATCCTTTTTACGTCAGTTTTACTTACGTTACCCATTATGCATAATATTGCATTTATTCTTTTCAAATACGATTGGGATAAACGTGTTGGTGTCTGGTATGTATTTTAACATATGTTCCAATATCTAATTTTTATACTCACAGCTTCTTTTAATCAAGGATATGTATTCATGTATTTTATTGCCTTCACTATTATACACGTCGTGTTAGAGTTAACCATAAGTAGAATTGTAAATTGTAAGTATGAGAACTTAGACAAAAATTCTATTTATATATAGACAACTTTGATTTTAGCACTGATTATTTTATTAGGAACTTATTTTCTTAATGCTAATATTTTAGTTAAAGGATATAACATGGTTTTACTAATTTACATCTTAATGATAGTGATAACAATTATTTAAACCATGTTTGAGAAAACTAAGTTTTTTATTTGTGATATACTATATTTAGGTCGTCAGTGGAGGCAATAGATGAAAACATTAAGTGAACTATCTTTAGAAGAACTATGGGAACTTTTTCCCATAATTCTTAAACCTTATAATTCAATGTATAAGGAGATATACAAACAAGAAAGTAATATTGTAAAAAGGCTTTTAAGTCATATTGATGTTCAACGTATTAGTCATATTGGGAGCACAGCAATAGAGGGTATTGAATCGAAACCCATTATTGATATACTTCTAGAGATTAATGATATGTCAAATCATGAAGTCATAAAAAAGATATTAGAAAACAATAAATGGATTTTAATGAATGAAACCCACGCACCTTTTAGATTGTCGTTTAATAAAGGGTATACCATTAATGGGTATGCGGACACGGTGTTTCATCTACATGTAAGAAAGATTGGAGACTGTGATGCGTTATACTTTCGTGACTATCTAAACGATCACGAAGATGTTAGAAAGGCATATGAGGTACTAAAAAAAGATTTATTAATAAAATACCCTAAAAATCGTGATGCATATACAGAAGCCAAAACTGAGTTTATTTATAATGTGACTAAAAAAGCAAAACGAGCCTATAAGGATAAATATAATCTCTCACATAATAAGTGAGAGATTTTTAATACAATTTACCCCTCTAAAGTAGTAGATTGAAAAAGCGGGTTATGATAGTTATAGTGCGCTTGTAAACGCTTTTATTTTAATAGATTATATGGTATGATTATATCAATATAAGACAGCGACTTAGGAGGCTATTATGATTATACTTAACGGAGAAAATTTAACCTTAGACCTATTGCATGATATTGCTCGCAATAAGTCTGAGGTTGGCATATCTGATAGATGTAAAACACAAGTCAAACAATCTAGACAACGTGTTGAAACTATTTTAGATGACAATGGGACAGTCTATGGAATCAATACAGGTTTTGGTAAAATGGCTGACACCAATATAAATATCGAAGATATGAATCAGTTACAAGAGAATCTTATTAAAAGTCACGCATGTGGTATCGGGAAACCTCTAAGTGAAGCGATTGTGCGTGGTATGATGGCATTAAGAATTAATGCCTTGATTAAAGGTTTCAGTGGTATTCGTTTAGAAACAATCGAAACATTATTAGCATTATTAAATAATGATATTATTCCAGTTGTTTACGAAAAAGGCTCTTTAGGTGCAAGTGGAGACTTGGTGCCATTAGCGCACATGTCATTACCAATTATTGGTTTAGGAGATGTGTTTTATAAAGGTAAGAAAATGTCAGCTAAAGTAGGACTTGAAAAAGCTGGAGTTACGCCTCTTTCAGGGTTAGAAGCCAAAGAAGGCTTAGCATTAATAAACGGGACGCAAGCGATGACCAGTATTGGTGCGCTTGCATTATATGATGCATTTAATACATTTCATGCCGCAACTAAAAGTGCGAGTTTAACGTTTGAAGCGCTCAATGGTATCATTGATGTGTTTGATGATAGGGTCCATGTAATCAGAAACCAGCAAGGTCAAATAGATGTCGCGAAAATGATGGGAAGTCGCTTTATTATGAGCAAAAACGTTACCCATCAAGGAGAAATACGCGTACAAGATGCTTACTCATTAAGATGTATTCCTCAAGTCCATGGTGCAACACTTGATACCTTGCGGTTTGTTAAAGAGACGGTAGAAAAGGAAATGAATGCCGTCACGGACAATCCAATTATATTTGAAGACGGAAAAGCAATTAGCGCGGGGAATTTTCATGGACAGCCGATTGCTCTAGCAATGGATTATTTAGGTATTGCCATGAGTGAGATTGCTAATATTAGTGAACGGCGAATTGAACGTTTAGTTAATCCTCAACTAAATAATGGTTTACCCGCTTTTTTGGTAAACAAGTGTGGATTAAACTCTGGATTTATGATTGTCCAGTATGCTGCAGCATCACTCGTTAGTGAAAACAAAGTTTTAGCCCATCCTGCTAGTGTAGACTCAATCCCTTCTAGTGCAAATCAAGAAGATCATGTATCTATGGGAACCATTGGTGCTAGAAAAGCAGCACAAATTATTGAACATACTAGACAAGTTATTGGTTTAGAACTATTTACCGCAGCACAAGCACTAGATTTTAGAGGTAAAGATTTACTGAGCCCAATAAACAAAGGTGTTTATGATTTGGTTAGAACAGTAGTACCATTTATTAAAGAGGATGTCACAATGCACGAACACATGAAACGCTGTGAACAACTGATTATCAACGAAAAAATATAGGAGGTGTCACCATGGATGAAAAACGGTTTACACTTGAAGATATTTATGAAACATTACCAGACAAGCCGACGTTTATTGAAGGAATCAGAAGAGCGCCTAAAAGACAATTCGATTTATCAGAAAAAGATACTGTGCTTGCCCTTAAAAATGCCTTACGCTATATTCCTACTCAGTGGCAAGAGGATGTAAAAGAAGAGTTTTTAGATGAACTGCTAACCTACGGGAGGATCTATGGATATCGTTTCCGACCCCAAGGAAACCTGACTGGTAAGCCAATTGATGCTTACCCAGGATTAATTATTGAAGGAAAAGCATTCCAAGTTATGATTGATAATAACTTGGACTTTGATATTGCACTTTATCCCTATGAACTAGTAACATACGGAGAAACTGGACAGGTATTCCAAAACTGGATGCAATACCAGTTAACTAAAAAATATTTAGCTAACCTTAACAATGATGAAACCCTTGTTTTAATGAGTGGGCACCCTCTAGGGGTATTTAAATCATTTGAACATGCACCTCGGGTAATGTTAACGAATGGATTAATGGTAGGCGTCTATAATAACTTAGACCACTTTAATCGTGCAGCATCATTAGGGGTTGCGAATTATGGACAAATGACTGCAGGAGGGTGGATGTATATTGGACCGCAAGGAATCGTTCATGGAACGTATTCTACGTTATTAAATGCGGGTCGTATGAAACTAGGAATTCCACAAGACAAAAACTTAGCCGGTGTATTATTTGTATCAAGCGGACTAGGCGGAATGAGTGGGGCTCAAGGTAAAGCGTGTAAAATTGCGGGTGGTGTTGGCATTATCGCAGAAGTAGATGCATCCCGCATTGAAACGAGACATAATCAAGGATGGGTTGATGAAGTTTACACAGAGTTAGACGAATTATTTGAACGTGCAAAATCAGCTAAAAAGCATCAAGAAGCAGTGAGTTTTGCGTATCACGGTAATGTTGTTGATGTACTAAAGTATGCGATTTCCCATGATATTCATATAGATTTACTGAGTGATCAAACCAGTTGTCATAATGCCTATGATGGTGGGTACACACCACATGGCCTAGATTATGAAAAACGAACGCGATTGTTAAAAGAAAATAAAGATGAGTTTGTAAAGTATGTTAATGAAGGATTACAAATACATTATGAGGCAATCGAGACATTAGTAAAAAAAGGAACCTACTTCTTTGACTACGGAAATAGTTTCATGAAAGCAGTTTATGATGCTGGCGTCATAGAAATATGTAAAAACAAAGAAAATGATTTAGATGGGTTTATTTGGCCGAGTTACGTTGAAGATATTATGGGACCTGTTCTGTTTGATTATGGATATGGACCATTTAGATGGGTCTGTTTATCAGGTAAAGATAGTGACTTAGATAAAACAGATAAGGCTGCAATGGATGTGATTGACCCGGATAGACGGTTCCAAGATTTAGATAATTACAATTGGATCAAAGATGCGAAGAAAAATAAGCTTGTTGTTGGAACAAAAGCACGTATTTTATATCAAGATGCAATCGGAAGAAGAGATATTGCGTTAAAATTCAATGCGATGGTAAGAGACAAAGTAGTTGGACCAATAATGTTAGGTCGTGATCATCATGATACTGGCGGTACTGATAGTCCGTTTAGAGAAACATCGAATATTAAAGACGGATCTAATATGATGAGTGAAATGGCTACACATATTTTCGCTGGGAATGCCGCACGCGGTATGAGTTTAGTTGCCTTGCATAACGGTGGAGGCGTCGGGATATCAAAAGCCTTAAACGGCGGCTATGGTTTAGTTTTAGATGGTAGTAAACGTGTAGATGAAATTATTAAAAAAGCAATGATATACGATGTTATGGGTGGTGTTGCAAGACGGGCGTGGGCACGTAATCCGCATGCCATGGAAACAAGCGAAGGTTTTAATAAAACAGACTTAGGTCATGTGACGATACCCTATGTTACACATGATGAAAAAATAACTGAACTGGTCCATAAGAAATACAAGAAAGGTGGCTATTAATATGAAAAAAATTGTACAATGTGTTCCAAATTTTTCTGAAGGAAAAAATAAGGATAAAATTGAAAAGATTGTTGAGCCTTTAAAAAAGCAAAAGGGATTTAACCTTGTTAGCTATGAAGCTGATGCTGACTATAACCGAACCGTTGTGACCTTACTCGGTGATCCAGACGCGATGCTTGAGCCTTTATATGCTTTTGTTGAAAAAGCAAGAGACCTCATTGATATGAATCATCAAAAAGGCGAACATCCGCGCATGGGAGCTGTTGATGTCATCCCCTTTATCCCTATTGAAAATATCACAATGGATGCATGTGTTGATATTGCCCATGAGGTTGGGAAACATCTTGGCAATGTATTAAATATCCCGGTTTTCATGTATGCAGAAGCTGCCACGAAAAAAGGACACAAAAAATTACCAACAATTCGCAAAGGTGAATTTGAAGGAATGAAAGATAAAATTAAGGAAGATAGATGGCATCCAGATTATGGAAAACCCGAAATTCACCCAACTGCTGGGGTTACAGGGGTTAGCGCTAGAATGCCATTAATCGCATATAATATTGACGTCAAAACAGACGATTTATCGATAGCCAAACGTTTAGCACGTGTCATTAGAGGCTCAAGTGGCGGATTTAAACATATTCAAGCTGGTCCTGTCTATTTAGAAGATCGTGGTCATGTGCAAGTAACTATGAATATTTTAAATTATAAACAAAACCCAATTTATAGAATATTAGAAACTGTAAAAATGGAAGCAAAACGTGATCATGTGAATGTTATGAGTTCAGAAATTGTTGGTCTAATTCCAAAAGATACCATTGTCAAGTCTTTAAAATATTATTTTAAGGTTGAACAAAAAGTATGGGATGATGCTATTGGATATGATGAACTTGTTTCCTTAGCTAAACATTATTTAGGATTTAGAGACTTTGATGAGAAAAAAATCATTGAAGCAAATGTGTCGTGATACGATGAAGGCGACATTATTAGTTCATAATATTAAAACGCTATTAACACCATCTCAAAACCCTTTACCTTTACGTGGTAAAAGTTTAAACACCATGACGGTCATTCATAATGCCTATATTGCTGTAACCAATAGTAGCATTATTGAAGTTGGATCTGGAGACTATCATCATCTCGGTGATTCTGAAACTATATATATTGATGCCGAACAAAAAATTGTTACACCAGGCTTAATCGACGCACACACACATGTTGTCCATGGTGGTAGTCGAGAACATGAGTTTGAACAAAAGATGCGTGGTGTGCCATATTTGGATATATTAGCACAAGGTGGTGGCATCCATAGTACGGTTGAACAGACCAGAACTTTTAGTCATGATGATTTATATAATCAAGCCCAAAAGAGTTTAGATTATATGCTTTCTTTCGGAGTGACAACCGTTGAAGGAAAAAGTGGGTATGGTTTGGATGAAGAAAATGAACTCAAACAATTACGTGTACAAAAAGACCTACATGAAAATCATCCAATCGATATTATTGGTACATTTATGGGCGCGCACGCTTTGCCTAAAAGATATGAAAACAATAGGCAAGCATTTTTAGATAGTATGGTTGAGTTGCTGCCAAAAGTTAAAGAAGAAAACCTTGCAGACTTTGTTGATATATTTTGTGAAGAAGGTGCATTTTCTGTTAAAGAAAGTAAGTATATATTATCTAAAGCTAAATCGTTAGGATTTAAAATTAAAATCCATGCAGATGAAATTAAGAGTTTAGGTGGTGTCGAGATGGCAGTCTCTTTAGGCGCTACAAGTGCAGATCATCTAATGGCTATAAATAATAAAGGTATGGATGCTTTACGTGATAGTAAAACTGTTGCAACCATATTGCCAAATACGTCATTTTATCTTAATAGTGACTATGCCCCAGTTAGAGACATGATTAATAACAATATTGCTATTGCTTTATCAAGTGATTATAATCCTGGGAGTTCCCCTAGTGAAAACTTCCTATTTACCTTGAATTTAGCAGCAATACATCTTAAAATGAGTCCATACGAGATACTAAATGCAGCCACAATTAACACAGCATATGCACTTGATATTCAAGATAAGGTTGGGAAAATAGCACCAGGATATAAAGCGGATTTTGTTCTATATGATGCACCTAACTGGCCGTATGTGTTATATCATTATGCGATAAACCATGTAACTGATGTATTTAAAGGTGGTGTGCATGTCATTAAAAATAGAAATAAAATATGGGAGTGATACTATGAAACTCATTGATTTATCTGTACGTGAATTTGTTTACAAAGTGGAGTCTGCTTCACCTGCACCAGGCGGTGGTAGTGTGAGCGCATTGGCCGCAACATTAGGGACAGGGTTGTTACGTATGATGGGCCATTTAACGATTCCTAAGAAAAAGTTTAAAGGGCTTGATGATGCTGTACAAACAGAATATATTACGATACACGAATCATTAAAGAAAGATCAAAAGCAATTGCTGGATTTAATTGATCGAGATACCGATGCATTTAATGAGATTATGGAAGCATTCAAGCTACCTAAAGCAACAGAAAAAGATAAGAAATATCGAAAAAAAGCAATTGAACAAGCAACAATTAAAGCCATTGAAATACCAGAAAAAATCGCCAATATAGCTTTAGGCGCTTTAGAAAAAGTTGACTTTATAAGAAAATATGGGAATAAAAATGTCATTTCTGATGTAGGCGTTAGTGCGCTAATGCTATACGCAGGATTAGAAGGTGCGTGCTTAAATATCAAAATCAATCTTTCTGGGTTAAGTGACCAAGCGCAAAAAAACACATATAGAGAAAAGGTACAAACTTTATTAAATGAGGCAACAGATATTAAAAACGGTTGTATGCGCGCCATTCATGACGTGTTAGATGAAGGATAAACATAGCAAATATGCATATGTGACTTTTGTGATGCGCAACGATTCTTTTATTCCTGGGGCATTGGTGTTTGCGTATGCCTTAAGAAAACAACGTACGATTGCTGACCTTGTCGCAATCGTTACTGATGATGTTTCAGACGATGCTAAAACTGCACTTTTAGAACTGTATGATGATGTCATTACTGTTAATGAAATTTATGTTCCCCATAAAGACAGACATACTCGTCAAGACAGACCGTTTCTATTTACGCGCTTCCACGCCTTAAGACTAGGTATCGGTGGTGATTTAGGTAAAGCTTATGAGAAAATAATCTTAGCAGATGCTGATGTTTTACCATTAAGTGACTATGATCAATTATTCTCATTACCAACACCCGCCGGTGTGATTAATGAAAAAAAGGCATATTGTGTTGAGTCGGACAAGGGTCAGTATATTATTCCTGATTCAGTTTACGAAGATGAAACATGGATTTGGCATAAGAAGTATAAAGATATACCTCACGGAGCCAAAATACCTAAAGCATTAACTGACAAAGTCATTAAAGACACGAGCAATATGGGGATGAACGCAGCACTTTATTTATTGGACCCAGATATCGGTTTGTTTTATGATATCATGTCGGATATTGAGAATGCTGAGGTTAGAAATATGATTGCTACTTTCCCTTGGCCTGAAATGCAATACATTACCCAAAAATTAAGTGGGAAATGGCATAATATAGACCTTAAATATACAAGCTTTAATGGGTATCCAATGATTGATATATTAAAAGGCATTCATTATGCAGGGCTAAAACCATGGAAACGAAATCATCGCTCAATTAAACATTTTGCTAAAAATGAAGATTACCGGTTATGGTACGCAGTCTATCAAATGATGATTAGTGAACATCAAAGTCTATTAAAGTACCATACGCCACTCGCTAAATTACATGCTTTTATCAACCGACTTTATGAAGATGAACAATATCATTTCACAAGACCAGACCTGCCACATATTAAACACTTATTCGAGCACTAGATATCTAGTGCTCTTTCATTGTAATTACCTTGACAGATAGAGTAATATTTGGTACAGTAAAATTGACTTAATTTGAAGAGGAGATATTATGAAGAAGGAACGTTTAAGTGAACTAATTGCCAACGCAGTTAGTCACGGTGTAGGAATCGTCTTTGGGATTGTTGCACTCATTATCTTATTACAAAGAGCGAATCAACCGATAATGATAAGCGCTGTCTTACTATTTAGTATGTCACTTATTATTTTATATACTGCTAGCACACTATTTCACGCATTTCCTAATTCTATGAAACGAGTATTTAATGTCTTTCAACGATTGGATCATGCAGGAATTTATATTTTGATTGCGGGAACATACACGCCATTAATTTTACTATTAGTGCCTAATGTTAAAGGATATATATTATTGGGTGTATTGTGGACTATTGCAATTACTGGTGTTGTCTTTAAATCAATTTGGATTCATAAATTTAAAGCTGCACACTTACTCATGTATTTATTTATGGGTTGGAGCGTTATCTTTATTTGGCCAGATATTTCAAGTGCTATTTCACCTACCGCACTTCGCTTTTTATGGATTGGCGGATTAAGCTATACAGTTGGTGTTATTTTCTACATCCAACGCTTTACATATGCTCACTTTATCTGGCATTTATTTGTATTAAGTGGGTCATTGTTCCATTTTATGTCAATTTATACTTTATTATGAAAGAGGAGATTTTATGAAACAAACAATTGCCGTAGTAGTAGACAGTACCGTATATTTACCACAAGCATTTATCGAAAAACACGACATTAAGGTCGCGAGTTTAAACGTGATTGATGGCGATGATACTTATAAAGAAGTTGACATTGATAATGATTTTGTCTTTGACAAAATGGATCAAAAACACAAGTTAACAACCTCACAACCTTCACCAACATTATTTAAAGAAGCGTACGAAACGTGTTTTAAACAAGGTTATGAACACGTGATGGTACTAACCCTTTCTAAAGGACTTAGTGGAACATATCAAAGTGCCTTACTTGCAAGAAAGATGATTGATGACAAAACTAAAGTCACTGTTTTTGATACTGAAAATGCTGCATATGGAAATGAACTTCTTACATTTAAATTAGTTGAACTTATCCATGAAAAAAAATCTATTGAAGAGATAACAGAAACAATGAAAACAATTATTGACAAAACATCTTTGTATTTTACCGTTGAGAATCTCTATCATCTACAAAAAGGTGGAAGACTTTCGAAGACTCAAGCTTTTGTAGGGACGGTATTGCGCGTAAAACCTGTTATAAAAGTGGTAGAAGGTAAATTAAAGTTAAATCATAAAGAACGAACACACAAAAAAATATACGCTTATTTATTAGATCAAATTAAAGATGATCCACATAATAGCGAAGGCAAACTCCATGTAAGAATCATTGAGAGAAAAGCCCCAGAACATGCAGAAGCATTAAAACAACGTATTGAAGAAACATTTGAAAATCCTGAAATAACAATTACTGATTATATCGGACCTGTGTTCTCTATACATATTGGAGATAAAGGCTTCGGATTGGCATGGTTCTTTGCATAAAAGCGCGTAGATGCGCTTTTTTATTTGAAATGTTAAGAGACTTATACCTTTACAAAGAAACGGTTTGGTGCTATGATTATAACGAGTTTTTTATGGAGGTATCATGATGAGAGAGCGCTTAAAACAATCATCTTTATTGAATAAAATAGATATGTTTTTCCATTCCCCATATTATGTTTTATTAATAACACTTATTGGCGTAATGGGATTATATTTTCACCAAGAAGTTTTAACTATATTTATATTAGCCGTTATTATGTCATTTAGTTGGTTAACGACCAAAGACATTTTGCCAAGTTTTTTATTAATTAGTACCATTGCCCTAATCGCTTTACGCATACCGCGTACAGCTGGTAGAGAAGCACTGGTTGATATTAGTTTATTATATACAACACCTTTTTTTGTCATTCCAGCGTTTATTATTAAAATGATTATTCATCCTTTTAAATTTAAACGTGGTTTTTTCTTTTATCCTACACTTGCAGTAGCGATAGCAGTCACTATTGGTGGGATATTTGTCATGCCTTTTGAGGCGTACATAGAAATGCGTACGCTTTATCATATGTTTTTCTTAGGTATCGGCATGCTTTTTATTTACTTTGTATTAGAGCGATATTTGATTACATATGATGGCATTGGTGATTTCTTTTCATGGATGATGGTTGGCTTAGGTATCATGGGGGTTTTCATGCTAGGTTTAGCGTATTATGAGAAGTATTATGATGTTGCGATGTTTGAGAGTAGAACCCGTATGCAATGGGGAAACAATTTATCAAACAACTTACTATTAACAATGCCATTTGCTTTTTATCTAGCAACGAAAGGGAAATATACAGCATTTTTTATTTTTATGGGCTTATTACAATTATTAGCGTTATTGTTTTCAACATCGCGCGGTGGTGTGATTTTCGGATTAATGATGATTCCTCTTGTACTCGCTACAACCTTTTATATTAGTAAGCATCAACGATTAAAGCTTTTGACAATCATGATAATATTTGGCGGATTGTTTTATTTTGCAATATTAAATGTTGTTGGCTCATTTGCTCCGCTTTATGAGGAAATAAAACTCATGCTTACAGTGAGTTCTACTGAAGCTCGGACAGAGTTATATAAACTGGCTGTAAAGAATTTCTTAAAACATCCAATGTTTGGAACAGGAATTGGATTTGATACTAGTCCTTATTACTCTCCGGCTACGATGAGTATGTATTGGTACCATTCAACGTTCTTCCAAATTATTGGAAGTTTAGGTCTAGTCGGTGTTGCGGCTTATGTATACCAAGAAATAATGCGACTCTATCAGTTAGTAAGAGTTAGACACGCATTTAATGCATTTGTATTTTTATCTCTAGTTGGATTTTCTGCTTATTCAATGGTAAATGTGGGTTACTTTGCACCACTACCTTTTGTAGCAATGCTAGTGACTATGTTTATGGTTGTTGAACGTCATAATGAAATTGTTAAAAAAACATAATAAAAAAAGGGTGCACTACATCATGTAGTGCACCCTTTTTTTTTATTTATAGCGGTTTCGGTAGCCAATAATTTCTAAGTAACTCTGTCCTTCGGAGTTAAAGTAATCATGATCTAATATGTAGTTATTGATCCGGTTATAATATAAGATCTGACCAATCAACGCACGCTCATCTTCTTCAGAGACAACATCCTCTTCTAAATAGAAGATATCCTGTTCTACGTCATAATAATAAGCAGATGTCATAAAACTAACGCTTGAAAATATAATCGTGTTTAGATGACTGTCGAAGGCATCTAAACCCATAACCTTGTTATACTCTAGGTCAAGGTCAAATAAGTTAGCAATGGTTGGAATAATATCAACCGATGAGAAATATTGATCAAAGGTTTCAGGCTCGAAAGATGGATTATACATTATGAATGGGACGTTATGAATATTTAGGGGATTAGATTCATCTTTTATATTATCGTATTCCCAAATTACATCTTGATCCAATCCATAGGCGTAATGATCACCGAAAATCATAATAACCGTGTCATCTAAAATACCTTCAGTTTCAAGTGTTTCTAAGAGATAGCCAACAGCTCTATCGAGTTCCCACTGTGCAGCATGATAATATCTAATTGAATCTGGGACATCAGTCATATCATTGTCTACCATTATAGCATCAATGATAGGGAGGTGTTCTTTTGCTAAATCATGTCTACCATCTTCGTAAGGTAAGTGACCAGATACCGTTAAAAAGTAAGCTAAGAACTGATCCTCGTGTATAATTTTATCTAATCCTTTTTCGAACATTTCAAGGTCACTATGCCAATAGTGTCCAGTAATTCCGTCTCGCTCTTCGTCTTCTGGTGTTATCATATCCAATCGATCTGGTCCGTAAAACTCTTCGTAACCAAGCACGTCTGGATGAAATACCTCACGTGGATAAAAGTGGTCAGAGAAATTATGGTAAGAAGCGCTAATATATTCTTCTTTAGCGAACAATCGTGGCAATGTGTTAGGAAAGTAATTTTGACTGTAAGAGTGCATACTTAATTGAACGTTGCGGTTTGGATAATATCCAGTTTGAACCATGAATTCAGTATCGGCTGTATTACGGTAATATAATGGTGCATAAAAGTTCGTGAAATTCCAACCAGAATTCATAATCCTATATAAATTTGGTGTAAAGTCCGGATGGATGGCGTATGTATCAAGTGACTCAGCCATTATCATAACTAAATTTTTATCTTTTAATACCCCACTCATGCTGTTGTCAAAATGAAGTTCACGGTCATTGAAAAACTGCTCAACATCTTCATCACCGAATGATGCTTCATCTTCTTGGGGGCTGATGGCGTTTTTCAAGTCAATGCGCGCATATGTAATTACACCAAACTTGCGCATAGCTGTATGAGGTACAACTGGTTCTACATATAAATCGTAATCGCTAAATCCAAAAATATCATCTTCATCTTTATCCGTGTTAATTGTTTGGACTGTTATAAATAAGATTGCTACAGCAATAATAATAAATGCAAAGGGTTGTTTATATGACTTATAACGTATATTAAAGAGGTTTATTTTACCTTTTCTGTCCAATTTAATTAAATATACAATTAATGCAATAGGAATAAAGTAAATTATATGTGCTAATGTTAAACTCTGATAAATACGATAAACAAAGGTGAGCCCTGCGGCTAAATCACCACTAATAGCAACTGAATAAAAATTACCACCTGATACTAGATAATACAAATCTTGCGAAAAATAAAGTCCCACGAAGAAAAGAGTAAATACTATAAATAAGTATTTAGCTTTCTTTGGTTTGAAAAACTTTATGAATGATACCACAAATAATGCATACGCTAAAGTAAATAATAGGTTTCTAATCATGTCCATACTAAAGAAGTCGCGTAAATTAAACTCGAAATACAATAATCTCGCTCTAAATGTAACTTCTAAAAATATAATAATACCCATGAAGATACCAAGAAGGATTAACGATGGTTTTATTGCTTTCATCGTATCACACTCCAATCTTCTTGATTACATTATATTATACAACATTTTATAAATAAAGTGAACTAATACAAAATACACTTATAAAGTCTATATTACAAAAAAACCAGCGTTTCTGCTTGACATTTGTACCCTAAATGCTTAAAATGTTAATAGTCTTCAAAAGAGACAATTTATGGCGGCTGTGGCGAAGTGGCTAACGCACCGGATTGTGGCTCCGGCATTCGAGGGTTCAATCCCCTTCAGTCGCCCCATAAATTGGGCTATAGCCAAGTGGTTAAGGCATCGGACTTTGACTCCGACAACGGTGGTTCGAATCCACCTAGCCCAGCCATTATTTACCTTGTGCGGGTGTGGCGGAACTGGCAGACGCGCTAGACTTAGGATCTAGTTCTTCGGAGTGCAGGTTCGATTCCTGTCACCCGCACCATTTACAAAAACTGAGATACCAATTAATGGTATCTTTTTTTAATTTTATTTAGTAAGCATAAAATTAGTTTATAATTAGGTGTTGACACGAGGCTTATAAAGGTTTATCATGTTGTATGTGAAATATGTATTACATCTAACGATTACTACGGTTTTTTCAAGAATCTTTTCGTACAAGTAAATAAAAAAGATCTTATACAATTTAAAATAACCCGACACATTGCGTGCCCTGTTATTAAAGGAACACGTTTTTTTACGTGTTAAAGTAGTTCGCATACCAAACAAATATGGTGTTGATCGAAGGAGTGTAGATTATGGATAAACTTATTCATGACGTTATTCGTTATGACAAAGAAACAAGAAAAAAAGTTGAAGAAGCAAAAGCTGAGCGTGAAAAAATTCTTGAAGAGATTGAAGAAGAAAAATCACGCATTAAAAAGGAAAAGTGGCAAGAGGCGAAAAAACAAATCAAAGATAGAAAGCAAGAAGTACAAGACAATTTAGAAGCTAAAAAATCTGATGCTTACAACGAGTTTAAAGAAAGTTTAAAACATTTGGATACCATTTACAAAGAACACAAAGATGACTGGATTCAAACATTATATAATGCTTGCATCGACGACAAATAATAGGGGAGATAATTATGGCCTCATTAACTGGAAACGCAATTATTGCCAAAACAAAATCAATCTATGGTGATCGTTTAAAAGAAAATGACTATGAGTACTTATTAAAAGCACAAACAGTATCTGAAATTGTCTCTTATCTTAAAACAAAAGCTAACTATCAAGACTATTTAGAAGGCATTGAAGAACATAATGTGCACCGAGGACAATTAGAAGAGATTTTAAAAAAAGCATGGTTTGGTCATACAGTAAAAATTGTAAAATTCGTCGATAGCAAAGATACGAAATTTTATGAGCTTAATATGGTCCGAAGAGAAATCGACGTCATCTTAACAGTATTACGTAGTGTCATTTCAAAAGATAAAGAGACTTCTTTTGCAAAGTATCCTCACTTCTTTACTAGACATGCAAGTTTTGACCTTTTTAAATTATCAGAATCAAAAACATTTCAAGATATTCTAGAAGCACTTAAAGATACGCGATATTTTGAGATACTCAAACCATTTAATGTAAGAAACGTTGAAGACATTTCCTATGGAAAAGTAGAGCACCAACTTGACATCTTATATTATGATGAAGTGTTTAAGCGTATAGATTCAATCTACAAAGGAAAAGAAAAAAGGGACATTAAAACTATTTTCCAAACAAAAATAGATTTAGAAAATATTATCAAAATTTACCGGTTTAAAAAGTTCTACAATACAGACGAAGAAGATATTAGAGAAGCTTTGATACTAAATCATAGCGAGATGAGCAAAAAAGCTTGGGATGACGCTATTCGACTACCGGAAGCTGATCTTGTGCTTTACTACCTAGAACGGTATGGTAAAAAATTCCACGTAGACCTTCCTAATAATATCGAAAATATTGAAGACAATAAAGAGTACTTATATATTGAAAACATTGCAGAAAAAATTAAATACAAAATGGCAAAACAATATATGTACTTTTCAAGTAGTGCTGCGAAAGTTTATTCAGCATTCTTGATTTTAAGCGAAATAGAAAGAACGAACCTAAACAATCTTATTGAGGGTATCCGATATGAACTCAACGAAGATGACATAAAAGAAATATTAATTTATTAAGTTCACATAAGGAGAAGACATATGGCTATAGTAAAAACAAATTTAATCCATATTACCGCCCATATTGATCATATGGAAGAGACATTAGAGCGATTTGTCGATCTTGAATGTGTGCATCCTGTAGAATCAACTAAAATTGCTGGACAGGTTCATGGTTCAACGACATTTTCAACCAAAAACCCATGTAATCTAAGCTTAAATGAACTCGAAGATATTGAAAAAGAGTTCGATATACATATCGAAGCTGTCGATGTTCGTACTGTTGATTATTCAGTCGATAAAGTATGTGACTTTATCAGTAGTGTACACGGAAAACTAAAAGCCTTAGTTGAGCGCAAGCGCAAGATTGAAGAATCGATTAAAAAGTATAATGACGCACTCATACAAGTTCACAATATCGAATCATTAGATATTGCGCTTGATGAGGTATTTCATTGTAAATACGTCTATGCTCGTGTTGGACGCTTACCTAATGATAGTATCGAGAAGCTGCGTTTTCACCGTTCGCGACCCTTTATCTTTAAATCATTTACTGAAGATAGTCAGTATAGCTGGTGTATGTATTTTACAACAAGTAAATATAAACAAGAAGTCGACAATATTTTCTCGAGTCTTTTCTTTGAAAGAATTCACATCCCTGATTTTGTTAAAGGGACACCTGAACATGCAAGAGTTAACTTGCAACGTGAAATTGCCGCTGCTGAAAACGATTTGATCGATTTGCAAAAGCAAATTAATACGTTACTCGAAGAATCGTATGATGATTTAGCTGAGTTTAAAGGTGAGTTGTTATTTGTTGATAAAATCGATAAAGCACGTGAGTTTCTTGTCGGACTAGGAAACAAGTTTACCATAACGGGGTTTGTTGTTGCTACAGATGCTCACAAAGTTGAAGAAAAATTTGAGGATAACGACGAAATTGAAGTAGAAGTTTTACCAGCGGATCATGATAAGCGTCTTAAACCACCAACAAAAATCAAAAATGGATGGTTTAGTAGACCATTTGAAATGTTCGTAGAAATGTACGGTATGCCAAGCATTAAGGATATTGACCCAACACCGTTCTTTGCTTACACATATGCCTTATTGTTTGGGATAATGTTTGGGGATGTTGGTCAAGGCTTACTATTCACGGCTTTAGGGTACTTATTATATAAATATAAAGGTATGGCATTAGGAGCCATTGGTGTTCGTATTGGACTCTTCTCAACCTTCTTTGGATTTGTGTATGGATCGATATTTGGAAACGAGGAAATTTTACCGAGTTTCTCCCGTGAAGTGTTGGGTCTAGAAAATTTCCCAATACATGTTATGGATTCTAACTTCACTATGACACTATTATTGCTCGCGGTAGGTCTAGGATCCTTATTCATCATTATATCAATATCCATTAACACACTAATCAATGCTAAAAATAAACACTATGCTGAAATGGTGCTAAGTCACAATGGGATTGCGGGACTCATTTTTTACCTCTTTATTCTCGGAGGATTTGCCGTGCAATCACTATTTGCCATTACAGTTATTATGCCATTAACCATCATTGCATTTGCTGTTTTACCACTGCTCTTGATACTATTTAAGGAGCCAATCGAACGCAGGTTATCAGGTGGTAAACTGTTCTTAGATGGCTTTGGAGGTTTTATAACTGAAGGATTCTTCGAAATCTTTGAAGTAGTCTTATCATTTACAACCAATACAATGTCATTCATGCGTGTTGCTGGATTTGTTTTATCCCATGCTGGGATGATGCTTGTTGTGTACACATTAATGAACATGAGTGGTGGATTTGTCGGAACAGCAATTATCTTTATCTTTGGGAATTTATTCGTTATGGCACTTGAGGGTATGATTGTTGGTATTCAAGTATTACGTTTAGAATTTTATGAAATGTTTTCACGCTATTATGATGGTAGCGGGATTCCCTTCAAAGCTTTAAAATAAAAAAATAAAATAAATTAATATTAACTATTAGGAGGAACCAATATGTTACAAGTATTACCTTATGTTTTACCACTAATTATGGTGGCATTTATATCACTTCCATTAATTAAAGTTTTTCGTAGTAAAGTAGATAAGAAACAAGCCAAACGCCGTTTCTTAGTACACGGTGCAATGTTTGCGGCCGTCATTGTTGTTGTATTCTTATTTGCACTTGTTGGAAATCAAACATTATTTGCAGCAGAAGCTGACCCTGCAGCAGAAGATTTAATGACAGGAACACTCGCCCAAGGACTAGGGTTCGTCAGTGCAGCCTTAGCAACAGGAATGTCAGCATTGGGTGCTGGGATTGCCGTGGCAGCTGCTGCTCCAGCAGCTATTGGCGCATTCTCAGAAAACGAGAAAAACTTTGGTAAAGCGCTAATCTTCGTTGCCCTTGGCGAAGGTGTTGCAATTTATGGATTACTTATTTCAATTCTAATTATCAACAGCTTATAATTAAACGCAACAAAAAGGAGATTGATGGACAATGCAATTTTATCTTTTAAGTGATAATACAGATACCCAAGTTGGTATGCGACTTGTCGGAATCGAAGGAAAAATTATTCACGAACGTGAAGAGGTTATCAAAAGTTTAGAAGATGCCATTGATAATGAATCAATTGGTGTTATTTTGATAACGACTAAACTAGTTGAATTATGTCCAGATGTCATTTCTGAATTAAAACTTAATTTATCACGACCACTTATCGTAGAGATTCCTGATCGACATGGAAAATCTAACATAGGTGAAGCGATTAACCAATATGTCAGTGAAGCGATTGGCGTAAACATGTGAGGTGTAAAAAATGGAATACAAAACAGACCAACAACTATATGACTATTTTACGCATGAAATGGATCGCTTAAGTAGTCAAACAATAGAAGCGTTAAGAAAAGAAATCATGGAACAAAAAAATGAAGAAATTGAAGAATTCAAAGGTAATTTAGAAAGACAAGTAAATCGGTATTTAAATACAGAGTTAAAAGAAATTAATACTGACTTTAGTTCTGAAATTAATAAGATTCATATTGAAAACAATCGCAAACTCATAGAAAAACGTGAAGGTTTTATGGAAGATGTATTTACAGAAGTTAAAGAGAAATTACTGTCGTTTACAAAAACATCAACCTATAAAGACATGTTAAAGAAACAACTTAAAGAAGCGATTTCCCATTTAAAAAACAACGACACTGTAATTGCATATCGTCCAAATGACGATGCGTTTGTTGCAGTATGTGAATCTTTATATGATGAGCAATACACGATGAAAGAAGATGATACCATTATGATTGGTGGATTCATTGTGTCATCAAAGAAAATAGGACGAGAAATTAATCAAACATTGGACAAAAAACTCGAAGCACGTAAAGACTGGTTTTATAAAAACTCAAAACTATATATACGTAATTAATCAGTTCTTTCGCTTTATAAAGAGGTGGATTTATGCAGAACAATACGATTTATTCAATTAACGGTCCAGTAATTACGGTAAAAAACACGGATGCATTTTCACTTATGGAAATGGTTCTTGTTGGTGATAAAGAATTATTGGGCGAAGTTGTTAGTATTACGAAAACCACAACAACCATACAAGTTTATGAAACAACATCGGGGTTAAAACCAGGTGAACCGGTTAAAGGATCGGGTAAACCAATTTCTTTAACACTTGGCCCAGGGTTTTTACGTAATATCTTTGACGGTATTGGAAGACCATTAAAAAAAATTGCCAAACGTGATGGCGCGTTCATTACATCGGGTACACACGAGTACACTGATGATAAAATGAACACATGGGATGTAAGGTTTAAAGTTCATAAAGGAGACCACGTGGAACCTGGAACAATTTACGGTGTTATTTCAGAAACCGATTTAATTGAACATCGGTTAATGGTTCCGATTGGTATTTCTGGTGAGGTAATTATGGTTTCTGATGATGGAACCCATCATGTTGATGATACAGTTGTACAAGTTAAAGATACTAATGACGTCATTCATGACTTAACACTAATCCAACGTTGGCCGATTAAAACATCACGACCTATAAGTATGCGTAAAGATACGAGTGTTCCACTTATCACAGGACAACGCGTTATCGATACCTTATTTCCAATTATAAAAGGTGGGGCTGCAGCGGTTCCTGGAGGATTCGGCGCAGGAAAAACCATGTTACAACATCAATTTGCTAAGTGGTGTGATGCTGATATAATTGTTTTTGTCGGCTGTGGCGAACGTGGAAATGAAATGACCCAAGCGTTAGAAGAATTTTCAGAACTCATTGATCCTAAAAGTGGTAAACCCTTAACAGATCGAACAGTGCTAATCGCAAATACATCGAATATGCCTGTTGCTGCTCGTGAAGCTAGTATTTATACGGGTGTTACAATAGCAGAATATTACCGAGACATGGGGTATCATGTTGCTTTACTTGCTGACTCAACTTCACGTTGGGCAGAAGCACTCAGAGAGATTAGTGGGCGTTTAGAAGAAATGCCAGCTGAAGAAGGGTTTCCTTCTTATTTATCCACAAGACTCTCGCAATTTTACGAACGCGCAGGATATTATGAAACATTGAACCATCAAGAAGGATCAATTACTATTGTTGGAGCGGTTTCACCACAAGGCGCAGACTTTTCTGAACCAGTTACACAAAATACTAAACGGTTTATCCATGCATTTTGGGCGCTTGATAAAACGCTTGCTTACGAACGTCATTATCCTGCTGTAAACTGGACTCAAAGTTATTCAGAATATGTAAACGGGTTAAAAAAATGGTACGCGCAAAATGTTGATCCAGAGTTTTTTGAGCATCGTCAAGAGATTGTTCGCATTCTTAATGAAGAAAGTAAGTTACAAGAAATTGTAAAATTAATTGGGAGCTCTCTACTGCCAGATAATCAAAAGCTTATTATTGGTATTGCGCGTTTAATCCGTCAAGGATTCTTACAACAAAATGCATTTCATGATATTGACAGTTTTGTACCCTTAGCTAAACAAATGAAAATGATGGATGTTATTTTATACTTTTATAACAGTGCGCTTAAGCTTGTTGAAAAAGGAATTGCATTCAGATTAATAACGAATACAAATATTTTCGCAACCTTAACGAAGATGAAGTATGAAGTAGAAAACGACGCTTTAGAACAATTTGATGACTATTACAAAGCAATTGATTCTGCGCTAGCTAGCATCAAATAGGAGGAATAGTATGAAGCCGAAGTATATCGGACTTGAAGCAATAAATGACGCACTTATATTTTTAAAGAATGTCGATAATGTGGGCTTTGATGAAGTCGTCACTATTGAGATGGACGATGGATCTATAAGACATGGTCAAGTTGTTGAAATAATTGGAGATAATGTCGCAGTACAAGTTTTTGAAGGTACTAAAGGCATGTCATTA
Organism: uncultured Candidatus Izemoplasmatales bacterium; assembly: GCA_964643385.1. Taxonomy (GTDB): domain Bacteria; phylum Bacillota_I; class Bacilli_A; order Izemoplasmatales; family Izemoplasmataceae; genus SLQR01. The sequence goes on along the minus strand of CAZXSS010000002.1, from coordinate 19,075 downwards.
AACAATACAAAAGCTACGTTCCAAGGACGTTCAATGCAAATTGGTCTTTCTAAAGAAGTTTTGGGACGTATCTTTAGTGGAACTGGTGAACCTATTGATAACTTAGGTCCTCTTTTCGTCGATGAATATAGAGATATTAATGGGTTACCATTAAATCCTGTTAGCCGTGTCTATCCAAGAAACTATATTAACACAGGTATTAGTAGTATTGATGGTTTAACTACGTTAATTCGTGGTCAAAAACTTCCAATCTTCTCTGGTGCTGGAATGCCACATGATGAACTGGCTATGCAAATCATTCGTCAGGCAAAAATCGCTGAAGCGAATGAAGATAATTTTTGTGTAGTATTTGCTGCCATGGGTGTAAAAAACGATGTCGCTAGTTATTTTAAACGCGAATTAAAAGAAGCTGGTGTATTAGACCGTGTTGTTATGTATCTTAACCTTTCTAATGACCCTGTTATTGAACGAATTTTAACTCCGAGAACCGCTCTGACCACGGCTGAATATTTAGCTTATGAACATGACTATCATGTACTAGTCATAATGACTGACATTACTTTTTACTGTGAAGCTTTAAGAGAGTTTTCCGCAAGCAAAGGAGAAATCCCAGGTAGAAAAGGATTCCCTGGGTATCTCTATTCTGATTTAGCATCTTTATTTGAACGCGCTGGTATTATTAAAAACGCAAAAGGCTCAGTTACTCAATTACCGATTCTTTCAATGCCTAATGATGACATTACGCATCCTATTCCAGACTTGACAGGATATATTACAGAAGGTCAAATTGTATTAGATCGTGACTTATATCAAAAAGGCATTTATCCCCCAATCGCAACATTACCATCATTATCAAGATTAATGAAAGATGGAATTGGTGAAGGATATACAAGGGATGACCATAAAACCTTAAATGACCAACTATTTTCTTCTTATTCACGCGTTCAAGAAGCACGTAGTTTGGCTTCGGTTATCGGTGAGGATGAACTGAGTGACACAGATAAGCAATATATTCAATTCGGACAATACTTTGAAAACAATTTTGTTAATCAAGCATACGAAGAAAATCGTTCTATCGAAGATACCCTTGATTTAGGATGGGCATTATTATCACTTCTTCCTAAGGAAGAATTAGACCGCACTGAACCTAAATGGTTAGATGAATTCTACAACTCAGAGAAAGCAAAAGAGCGTTTTAATATTAAAAAGGCTAAAGTTGTTCGTGACTATTCACAGCAAGTAGGTGAGTAATTATGGCTAACAAACAAGTCTTTCCAACCAAAGGAAATTTGATGACTATTAAAAAATCTTATGCACTCGCTAAAACTGGATACGAGTTAATGAGTCGTAAACGAAATATCTTAATTAGGGAAATGATGACATTAATTGATGATGTTAAAAAACTTAGAAATGAAGTGTCAGAAACCTTTCAAAAAGCATATTACGCACTTCAAGAAGCCAATATTACATTAGGAATTGTTAACGATATTGCTAAAGAAATACCCATTGATGATAATTTAGAAATCACCTATAGAAGTGTTATGGGGATAGAAATCCCTAAAGTTACCCATCATAAAACCGATATTAAGCTAAAATATGGAATTGCAAGTACAAATACTAAATTTGATTATGCATTTAATAATTTTCATAAAGCACGCGATTTAACTGTTTTACTCGTTGAAGTTGATAATAGTGTGTATCGACTTGCAAATGCTATTCGTAAGGCAACAAAACGTGAAAATGCATTAAAAAATATCGTGATTCCAAATTATGAAAAAAATATTAAATTTATATCAGAGACATTAGAGGAAAAAGAACGTGAAGAGTTCACACGCATGAAAATAATTAAAGCAAAAAAACAACTCAAATAAAAAATTCGGTTTTAACCGAATTTTTTTTATAACATTAATAACAATTCTCTTATAACTTTTGACGCTGTGGCAGTGGAAACACCACTTTGATCATAATGTGGTGCAAGTTCAACAACATCGGCCCCGACAATATTTAAACCTTTTAGTTTATATAATGCATTCATAAGCTCGTTAAATAATAATCCACCAGCTTCTGGTGTGCCAGTTCCTGACATGATGCTAGGATCGAGCACATCTAAATCGATAGTGATATAAATAGGAATGTCTTTTAGTTCATTAACAATGTTTGAAATCGTATTTACGGTAAACTTTTCTAAATATGTACGAGATGCAGCAAACTCAAATTCAGCTTTTGTTCCTGAGCGGATACCAAATTGGTAAACTCTTCCATCACCAATTAGATTATGTATTTTTTTGATAACAGTCGCATGTGATAATGGTTCGCCACAGTATTCATCACGTAAATCTGTATGCGCATCAAACTGTATAATGTTTACATTGGGATGGACCTCTAATATTGCTTCAAATTGTGGCAACGTGACAAGGTGTTCTCCACCAATCATAAATGGTTTCTTTTTATCCTTTAGTATTGCTGTGGTCATGTCTTTAATGCTCATTAACGTTGCTTGAGTATTTCCAAAAGTTACATCAATGTCTCCAACATCAATGATTTTTTCATTTGTCAAATCTTTATCTAGATAAGGTGAATAAGTTTCTAACCCTTCTGAATCTATACGGATTGTTTGTGGTGCAAAACGGGCACCAGGGCGATAACTTGTCGTCCCATCAAAAGGGGCCCCAAATAGCGTAACTTTAGCATCTTTATAAGGAGTGTCACACCCTATAAATGTCAGTGTATTAACTTTCATCATTTAATGCCTCAAGGACATAAGTTGGTAATGCAAATGCAGCTTTATGTAAAGTACTGTTATAGTATTTTGTTTGCAAATTAAAGGTTTCCCAGGCTTCTTTTTTATGATCTTTTAACGGATGATATTGTTTTGATGCAAAACCGAATAACCAATGGCCAGATGGATAGGTTGGTTGATGGAATTGATAGACTGCAGTGATTGGAAATAATGCTTTAATTTTATTATGAGCGCGCTTCATTTCTTCTCGGTAGCTTTCAAAATATGGTGATTCGTGTTGATTAATTAAGATACCATCATCACTTAAAGCGTTAAAACAATGCTCGTAAAAGGCTTGTGTAAATAGGCCCTCTCCTGGTCCGATAGGATCTGTTGAATCTACTAATATTAAATCATACGATTTTGCATTGCTATTTTCAACAAACTTTAATCCATCTTCAAAATATAAATGGATCCGATCGTCTTTGTCAAGCTGTCCTGCAGTAAGTGGTAAGTATTGTTGGCTTAAACGAACGACACGTTCGTCAATTTCGACCATATCAATAGTTTCAATATGTCTATATCTAGCGATTTCCCGTGCTGTTCCACCATCTCCGCCACCGATAATTAATACTCTTTTAATGTTTGGGTTGACCGCAAGTGGAACATGTGAAATCATATCGTGGTAAATGAACTCATCTTTTTCATTTACCATCATAAGTCCATCTAATGCGAAAAATATTCCAAATGTATTAGAGGTGTAAAAATCGATTGTTTGAAATGGAGTGACCTCATGATGAATGTGCTCGTTATAGTCGATTGAGAAATGGGTATCACTTACCCATGATTCTGTGTATTGTTTTTTAGTCATAAAAACCCTCCTTTAAGGTTTGATAACTTTGATATAGATAGCATCGTGTTTTTGATGTGCGCCTATAAGAATATTATCTTCTTGATCTAAGTATTTATAGTTATTAATGGTTTCTTGAGATATTTTTTCACCTGGCACAACAAGGGGAATCCCCGGTGGATAGACCATGATAGAATCAGCAGCAATCATGCCAATGCTTTGTTCTAGTTTCATCAACATGCTTGGCTTAAAAAACGCAATACGTGGAGTGTATACCATTTCAGGAATGGTAATAGGAATAGACTTAATATGAATTTTATCTTTAATCGTATGGGTTTTAGTAAAATCTGTAAAGGCTTCAATTAACCTTTGAATAGATTGTATTGTATCACCTAAACTAATTACCGCTAGGACAATATGTGTTTCCCCAAGTTCTAATTGAATGTCATAGGTTTTTTTAAAGTAATCATAGACGTGAAAACCTGTCACACCATAGGCGCTGACGTCAATAACAAGTTTAGTTATATCATGTAAATGCATGCTGTCTCCATCAAGTCGGTCACTACCAACAACAGTAATACCATCGAGGGCATTTAACTTGGTTTTGGCATGGTTAGATAGAGTAATCATTTCGTTAAATAACTCAGGTCCATTTTGAGCAAGATTGTGTCTTGCAATGTCTAAGCTTGCGAGCAGTAGATAACTTGCACTAGAAGTTTGTTGTAAATTGATTGTTGATCTTATCTTGCTGTAAGGTACTATGCCATTTTTATGTAGTAAAATTGAGCTTTGAGTTAATGAGCCACCTGTTTTGTGCATACTAATGGTCGCCATATCTGCGCCATATTCCATAGCGCTTTTAGGGAATTGTTCATGTAAAGAAAAGTGACTACCATGAGATTGATCAACAAGCACTGCCATCTTGTGTTTATGGGCATAATCAATGATGTCCTTTAACCTTGAAGTATACCCAAAATAGGTTGGATGAAGCACTAGAATTGCTTTTGCATCAGGATGTGCATCAATGGTTTGTTTTACCCTTTCATATGGAACGCCCATTGAAATGCCACTTGCGACATCAATTAATGGCTCCATATAAATAGGACGTGCCCCATTTATGATTAGTCCGTTGAATGCTGATTTATGTATATTCCTTGGTAGAATGATTTTGTCTCCATCGTTCACAGCGCTTAAAATCATATTTTGCACACCGCTTGTTGAACCATTAACTAAGAAAAAAGCATGATCAGCATGAAAAAGATCTGCAGCCAATGCTTCGCTTTCTTTAATAACATTAATAGGGTTAGAAAGCGAATCTAGTTCTTTCATACTATTAACGTCCATTTTAAAAATAATCTCACCAACATCTTCTTTAAAGCGCTGAGGTATGCCTTTTCCCAGTTTATGTCCCGGAACATCAAACGGCACAATGTCATCCCGTTTTGCATACGTAATTAACGCATCGTATAAAGGCGTTTGATGTTGATTATTTTTCATAAATATTCATTCCATAAAAAATTTCTTTCATTTCTTGTTTAAGCGAATTCAATAAACTTTTTTGTCTTTTTTCAGTATAATCATCTTTTGTTTTGCCAAATAAATAATGATTAAGTTCTAGTTCCTTTAACATCATTTTTGTATGAAAGATGTTTTCTTGGTACACATTGACATCGATGAGAGAGTACTGTTCAACGGTATCTTGCGATATATAGTCTTGAATCGTATCTATATCATGATCGATAAACACCTTTTTTCCATTCGCAAGTCGTGTAAATCCTCTGACTCTATAATCAACAGTAATAATATCAGAATCAAAACTAGAAATTAGGTAATCTAAAGCATTCAGTGGTGATATCTCACCACATGTTGAAACATCGATATCTACACGAAAGGTCGATACCCCTTTTTCGGGATGTGATTCTGGGTAAGAATGCACCGTAATGTGGGATTTGTCTAAATGACCAACAACGGTTTTATTTATTGGTGTCAGTACACCGCGATTGCAAGAATCATCTAGTGCATAAAGTGGAACTTCCTCTTCGCTAATTAAAATCGTAACGCTAGCGCCTTGGGGTTCGTAGTCTTGTTTTGATATATTTAAGACATTGGCACCGATTTTATGTGTTACTGTTTCTAATATTTCTGTTAAACGTTTGGAGTTATAGACTTCATCAATATATTCAATATAAGCCTCACGTTCTTCCTTTGTTTCAGTGACACAAATATCGTAGATATTAAATGATAACGATTTGGTTAAGTTATTAAATCCATATAATGCTAATTTTTGTGGTTTATGTTCCATAGTGCCTCCTAACTAGACGGCTTTTTTTAAGTCCTCTACGCGATTTAATTGTTCCCACGGTAAGTCTAAGTCATTACGACCAAAATGTCCGTAAGCGGCTGTTTGTTTGTATATAGGCCGTCTTAATTCAAGTGTTTCAATAATTGCACGGGGTCTTAAATCAAATACTGATTTAATTGCATTGATAATTGTTTCATCATCATAAGCGCCTGTTCCGAATGTATCAACACGAATACTTGTTGGTTCCGCAACACCGATGGCATAAGATAATTGGACTTCGCAGCGTTCAGCAAGTTCAGCAGCGACTACATTTTTAGCTACCCAGCGTGCTGCATAGGCTGCACTGCGGTCAACTTTAGTCGCATCTTTCCCACTAAATGCTCCACCACCGTGACGGGCATATCCGCCATAAGTATCAACAATAATCTTACGGCCTGTTAACCCGGCATCACCATGTGGGCCACCAACAACAAATTTTCCCGTAGGGTTAATGAAAAATTTTGTTTTATCATCAATCATCGCTTCAGGGATTACTGGCGCGATGACATGCTTTCTAATATCATCATGGATTTGAGTTTGGCTAACGTTTGGTGCATGTTGACTAGAAACAACAATTGCATCAATTCTAAGTGGTTTATCATCTTCGTCAAACTCTACTGTTACTTGTGTTTTCCCATCAGGTCTTAAGTAAGCACAAGTACCATTTTTTCTAACATCGGTTAATTTTTTTGATAACTTATGTGCTAAGACAGCTGTTAAGGGCATATATTCTTCTGTTTCATTAGTTGCATAACCAAACATTAACCCTTGGTCTCCAGCACCTTGGTCTAAGTAAGCCCCTTTGCCCTCATCAACACCTTGTGCAATGTCAGGACTTTGAGGGTCAATAGCAACAAGTACGCCCATAGTTTCTGCATCAAAACCATATTTACCACGGTCATAACCGATTTCTTTAACTGTATCTCGGACAATACGCTGAATATCAACATAAGTTGTTGTTGTGATTTCACCCATAACAAGGACTAAACCAGTTGTTACGGCAGTTTCACACGCAACGCGTGCGTTTGGATCGTCAGTTAAAATTTTATCTAAAACTGCATCGGAAATCTGATCGCAAATCTTATCAGGATGCCCTTCTGTAACCGATTCAGATGTAAATAATTTCTTGTTTTTCATAGTGATCATTCCTTTCTTTATAAAACGCAATTATTATTGTACCAAAAAAACATGTAAACGCAAGTAAAATAAACACAATATATATAAAAAAATAGTTTAGTAATATTAAACAACGTATATTTTTAATTTGTGATTACATTTACCACGTCTTCGACATAACTCTTATCACTACTATCTAGGAACTGTTGACTAATTTGACCGTGCTCATTAATCACAAAAGTACTTAATTTAACACATTGATTTTTTGTATCATAAACATCAAATGCTTTGGCTAAATCTCGAGATTCATCCTTAACGCATTGGATATGAAAAAATGGCTCACTACTATGACATCCTTTGATATCATGCCCATAAACCATAATCATTGTATAACCTGCGGCTTCAAGTCGTTTAAAGTGGTGTAAAAACGCATTTTTTGATTCAATACTGTCTTTGGTAGTAGTAGAAGCTAAAAAGTGTACGACAAGTGGCCTTTTTAAGTATGTATTCAAGGTAACGTTAGCATCGTTTTTATCCTTTAAGGGTACATGTAGATAATGGATATCATGTGTGTGTTTTGATTTTTTTTTAGGAACAGGGTCATAGCCACCTTTAGAAAACGGATTGCATCGTAAAATACGATAGAATGATAACCAAGACGCAATAAAAAAGTTACGTGTTTGATAGGCTTTTTTTGCATAAGCGCTACATGTAGGTCGGTATCGACATGTAGGGTTTTTATGTTTAGAAATTGATTGATACCAATTAATCAGTTTAATAACGAGTTTGTTCATATAGCCCCTCCTATACGCTAATGATATCAAACGGTTCATTTTTATTCAATGAAGATAATCTAAAGTTCATATAAAACATATAAAAATTAGACAAAATCGCTATTTTTATGGTAAAATATAACTTGGTGATAATATGGGAAAACAAGCAACTATAGAGACCTTTTTCGATTATCTTGACAATGTAGCCATGGCTTTATACGATCAAGATAAAACGCTCTATCTAGAAGGGGTCAAATATGCACTTGAGTATTTACTGGATGACGAGATAAAAAAAGAAGTATCAGAAACTACCAATACCCGCTTAAAACAATCAAAACAGGAGATAGTAGAAATCTCCTTTGATCCAGAAACCATAAGAAAAGCTATTCAGCTTGCGCTTTTACGGGGATTTAAACATGCAAAGATAACCAATGCACAAATGACACCAGATACCATTGGCATCTTTATAAGTTACCTACTTAAAAAACTTTATCCAGCAAACCCTCCGAAATTAATTTTAGATCCTTTAATCGGAACAGGAAATTTAATAGCCACACTATCGAATCACTATAGATCACCATTTACTGTACATGGTATCGATGATGATCCCCTAATGTGTGATTTAGCAAGAAACATGTGTGACAGTTTGGATATTGATCAACAAATATTCTTACAAAACACGTTGACATACCAAGCTGGATTATATGATGTCATCATTACAGATTTTCCGCCTAAAAAAATTGGCGATAAACTTGAATACTTACCATATTTAACCATCATACACCATCTTGACCATTTAAAAGAAGGACACTTTTTTATCGCTGTTATTGAAAATGATTTCTTTGACCAAAAACAAAATGGTGTCTTTAAAAAATTACTGAAGGAAAAAGCACATATGTTTGGGCTTATAAAGTTAGATGAAAGTTTATTTAAAAACCATCCTAAAAGTATCCTCATCTTGAAAAAGAAAGGCGATGAGAACGAGACGCTCGATAATTTCTTGCTTGTAGATTTACCACCGTTCTCAGACCAAACTGCCTTTAATCAAGCACTAGGAAAAATGGAATCATGGTTTAAAAAGAAAGAGGTTGATGTACAATGAAAAAAATTATGGCAGTAAATGCAGGAAGCTCATCATTAAAATTTCAACTATTAAAGATGCCAGAAGAAACTGTTATTACCAGTGGTGTGGTTGAACGAATTGGCTTGCCAAATGCCGTCTTTACAATTAAAGTAGATGGTGAAAAATATTCTGAAACTTTAGATATTCAAGACCATACGGTTGCGGTTGAAATGCTACTTAAGAAATTAGTATCATTAAAAATCGTTGACTCATATGAAGATATTGATGGTGTTGGACACCGTGTTGTTCATGGGGGCGAAAAATTTAGTGATTCAGTTCTTATTGATGAAGATGTTATTAACGCCATTGATGACGTAAGTGATTTGGCACCACTTCACAATCCTGCAAACTTAACAGGAATTAAAGCGTTTCAAAAAGCGTTACCAAATGCACCAATGACAGCTGTATTTGATACGGCCTTCCATCAAACAATGAAGGAAGAATCATACATGTATTCTACTCCATACGAATGGTATGAAAAATATGGTGTGAGAAAATATGGGTTCCACGGAACCAGTCATAAATACGTTTCTCAACGGGTTGCAGATATACTTAAAAAAGATATTAAATCACTGAAAACAATTGTGCTCCATATCGGAAACGGCGCTTCACTATGTGCGGTTGACGGAGGGAAAAGCGTTGACACATCTATGGGATTTACACCACTTGCAGGCATTTCAATGGGAACTCGAAGTGGAGATATTGACCCCGCAATTGTTGAGTTCATTTCAACAAAAGAAAACAAAACGGTACAGCAAGTTATGAACGACTTAAATAAAAGTTCAGGTTATTTAGGTGTGAGTGGTGTTTCAAGCGATTCTCGTGATTTATGGGATGCCGCTTACAAAGGCGACGAAAACAGTATGTTAGCTATTAAAAAGCAAGCAAAAATGATTGCTGATTATATTGGTGCATACTTTGTCACTATGGGTGGCGTTGATGCAATCGCGTTTACTGCAGGTGTTGGCGAGAATGCTCCAAATACAAGAGAAATGATTGTTGAACGCTTAAGTGCTCTTGGTGCGAAAATGGATCATAAAGCCAACGAAGTACGCGGAGAAGAAAAAATCATCTCAACAAAGGATTCTAAGGTGACATTACTCGTTGTCCCAACAAACGAAGAAGTAATGATTGCTAGAGACACTTTACGCTTAATGAAAAAATAATTTAATAAAAAGAAATATGCAATAGTGCTCGTATTATACAAGTAAGGAGGTATAATATGAAAACTATTGCTTTTTTATGTACAATACTTAGCACAATGTTTGTCACACACAATTCAGTCTCATTACAAGCAGAACAAAATGACACAGAAGATGCATACATCTCAACAGAAACAGAAAAGGGAAAGCTTACCATCAACTATGAAGGTAACACGAGTTTTACTACCGAAGTTTCAACAGACGATTTGTTATATTACGTTAATCAAACTACGACTTATAAAGAAAATATCATTGTCTATGGGTTTACAATTAATAGGCCATTGCGTGAACATAAGGCGTTCATACTTTTTCTGAACTTAGAAGGTCAAGTACTTAGACACGATATTTTCGACGATGCAGATCTACTTGAATTTGTTAATCACTACATTCTTGATGATAATTTGATATTGAGAATGCGTGAGAGCGAAGGCTCCGATGATGAAAGGAACAGTACCACTGAGGAAATAAGAAATCATTTTATACGGTATGATGACACCTTGACAACGTTTCAAAAAGAATCCATTGATAGCGTCTTAAAAGTTATTGATGAATCTGAGGATAAACTTCTTATGAAACCAACATATGATGTGCCATATTCCTTTGGAATCGATGCAGAGTTGAACCTATATGAGCCAAATATTATATATGGTGCTAAAGATAAAGACACATTTACAGGTAGTGTATCTTTATTTACATTGAATGAGGCAACTTTAGATGGTGAAGTGGTGTCACATCATTTTGATATCACATATCCAGGATATCATCATATTAAAACGAGTACGAATGACATAACAATTACACTACATCCAGAAAACACCACTATCGAAGAAAATCAAACGTATGACGCCCCCCTCACTCTAGAAGGAATCAAAGGACGGTTAATATTAAATGGTCGTGTTATTGCTCAAGGCGAGACAATCATAGACCCAGGTAACTATAGCCTCTCAATTGAAGGGACGAACGGATATGAAAAGCGTTTAAATTTCGTTGTTTTAAGTAGTGTTTCAGGGGTATACAATAATCACATATATGACACGAAAAGAACACTATCATTCAATGGCGTAGGATATTTAAATAATACCTATATTGAAACAGGATATACGGTAAACAAACCGGGTTTATATACCCTAGATATATTAGGTGAAAATGACTATCGAGAAACGCTTCAATTTGAAATACGCTCAATTGAAAACGAAACATCTAAGAATACACTTCTTTATTTTGAAATAGGACTGTTAGCTACTATTGTTATTACAACAACTGTATTAGTTGTTAAATATAAACTTAAAGCATAACTAAACTAAAAAAGCATATTCTTAAAATTAGAATATGCTTTTTAATTGTTTCAAATTGTTTATCATTTCATGATACAATAAAGAAAAGAATGGTGATAGCAATGGCGTATACAAGTTTATTTTTAGAAACAAGTTATAGTTTTAGCGGGTCAAATATTCGTCTTGATGCGCTTTTTGAGAAAGCAAGTAAATTTGGCTATAAAACCCTTGCGATTACAGATAAGAACATGCATGCTGCCTATAAATTTTATCATTATGCAAAAAAATATGATATTAATCCAATGCTAGGATTGCATATCTATTTAGAACCAATATTGAACGGTACATATATATCGGCCACATGTTATGCACAAAATCAAAGAGGCTACCAAAATCTTTTAAAATTAGCAACCATAAGTAGTTTTAATGAAACGATCGATATCAAGTTGCATAAGAAATATTCAGAAAACATTACAACGGTTTTACACATGCACGAAGGAGAACTTGCCCAAGCCCGGAGTAATAAACAAAGTTTTACAACTATTATTAGTGAGTTACAAGAACAACTAAATAATCTCTATTTAGCGAAGCATCCATCATTTGATATCCCAGTTGCCAATCTTATTCAAACGGTTCCCGTTGACTATGTTTATCATAATGAACCTAAAGATAAAGCTGTTTTTAATGCATTATTTAATATTTTTGAACCCAATAAAGCATTTGCAGATATTGACAGCATGGATGCGTCATTTAAAGAACCTTCGTACTTTAAGTATTTAAGTGCTGATGAGACCTCTACATTATCAAGATTTATTAAACAACATACATTTAATCTCACAATTAAACATCCTGAACTACCATCTTATCCTAAAACTCAAGGATTGAGTAGTGAAGCGTATTTGCAGATGTTAAGTTTAAAAGGATTAGATAAAAGATTAAAGAATACTATCCACGCAGATTATACAGTCTATACAAAGCGTTTGAAGTACGAATTAAAAACAATTCATTCTTTAGGGTATGATGATTATTTTTTAATTGTTTGGGATGTTGTCAAACATGCTAAAAAAGCTGGGTATTTAGTTGGTCCCGGAAGAGGTAGTGCACCAGGAAGTCTAGTTGCGTATGTGTTAGGAATTACGGATATCGATCCAATTCGTTTTGATCTTCTATTTGAACGGTTCTTAAATAAAGACCGAGTTAGCATGCCAGATATTGATATTGATTTTCCTGATTATGCCCGAGAGGCAATTATCGCTTATACCCAAGAAACATTTAATCAAGAGAATGTATCTTATATTTGTACTTTTGGTACATTCTTAACAAAAAGTGCATTAAGAGAAACAGCAAGGCAATTTAAAATAGATACAAAATTAATCAATGAAATTATTAAATATTCCGTTAATTATAAATCAATTGATGAAATGATTAATACAGACCGCGATGTACAAAATCGAATGAAACAATATGATAACGTCAATACATGGTTAAACATTGCGAAAAACGTTGAAGGACTTCCAAAACATGTCGGAACACACGCGGCGGGAATCATCATCTCTGATGAGCCAATTATTGAATACACACCAATACAATCAGGTCTCCAAGGTGGATATCAAACACAATTTGAACAAACCGATTTGGAAGCAATTGGGCTTCTCAAAATGGATTTTTTGGGGTTAAGAAACCTAAGTATGATTGAAACTATAATTAATGATATAAAGGTACACGAAAATAAAACCATTAATATGTATAAACTCCCCTTGAATGATGAGAAGACCTTCGCCTTGTTACGAGAACACTCAACCAGTGGGATTTTTCAATTAGAATCACGAGGCATGAGACAGTTAATTAAAAACATGCAGATTAAGGCGTTTGATGACATTGTTGCTATTTTAGCTCTTTATAGACCTGGACCAATGGAAAGTATTCCAACGTATTTGAAACGACGTCACAAGGAAGAAAAAGTGACCTATTTAACCGATGTACTTAAACCGATATTAGAAAGCACCTATGGAATTCTTTTATATCAGGAACAAATCATGGCTATTGCCAGTAATTTTGCAGGGTATACCATGAGTGAAGCTGATTTACTAAGACGTGCTGTGAGCAAAAAGGTATCTAAAGAACTAGAAGATGAGCGCCATCGCTTTGTTCGTAAAGCAAAGGAAAATAATCATGATGAAGCTCTAGCACACGAAATATATGATTATATCGTTAAATTTGCCAATTATGGATTTAACAAGTCCCATTCTGTTGCCTATGCACTTATTAGTTACTGGATGGCCTATTTAAAGGCCAATTTTCCAGCCTATTTTATTAGTGTTTTAATGCAAAGCGCTTTATCGAATGAAACATTAATGAGAGAATATATACAAGAAGCAATGCAGCTTGATTTGACTGTAAGCCCGCCACACATAGAACATAGCGACGCCCGTTTCATGATGAAACATAATGTTATATATTACCCACTCACAGGAATTAAAAACATCGGGAAAAGCATCTATCAAGCTATCAATGATGCACGTAAAGAAAAACCCTTTAATTCATTCGTTGATTTTATTGCTAGAACATATAAAAATGTTAACAAAAGACAGTATCAGTATTTAATTTATGCCGGCGCTTGTGATACTTTTGGGATAAATAAACAGACAATGATTAACAATATCGAATCTATTATTCATTTCTTAGATTATCAAGGCGATATCGGACTCGATGATTATGTGTTCACAGAAGTAAAAGAATTTACCACATCAGAATTAAAAGCATTTGAACAAGAGGCTATTGGCATAAATCTTAGTTTTGATCCATTAAAATCCTATGCAAAGTATCTTAAAATGGATCAATATAACACGGTGACAGATTGTCTTACTACCAATCAATTAAATCAACCAATTAAACTGATTGCATATGTAAGTAAAATTAAAGAAATTACAACAAAAAAGGGAGATCGAATGGCATTCTTAACTTTAGAGGATAAAGTTAGGACCATGGATGCTGTAGTCTTTCCTTCAGTTTATATAAATATTGCAAATATTATAACTGAAAATACCGTTTATGGATTTAATGGAAAAGTTTCCATAAAACAGAAGAATAGACAATTTATTGTGGAAAAACTCACACAAATTTAACATTATATACTAATTTTGTATGCTATAATATGTAAGGAGAAGGTGAAAGTATGAAAAGCATTGCAGTACTTACATCTGGTGGCGACGCACCAGGTATGAACATGGCTATACGTGCTATTGTTCGTAGCGGATTTCATTATGGATTTAATGTATATGGAGTGTATAACGGATACAAAGGATTGGTAAATGGAGACATTAAAAAATTAAACCGCGAATCTGTATCAAGAATTTTGAACCGTGGTGGAACGATATTAGGTAGTGCCCGTTTCCCAGAGTTTTTAGAAGAAAAATATCAAAAAATTGCTGCGGATAATTTGCGTGAATTGGGAATAGATGGTTTAGTCGTTATAGGTGGAGACGGAACATTTAAAGGGGCGCTATCGCTTATTAAACAGGAAATCAAATGTGTTGGTATACCTGGTACCATTGATAATGATATTCCATCAACCGATTATACGATTGGATTTTTCACCGCATTAAACACCGCAGTTGAATCAATTGATAAATTACGAGACACATCATTTTCTCATCGGCGTTGTAGTGTTGTTGAAGTAATGGGAAGACACTGCGGAGATCTCGCGTTATATGCTGGAATTGCTGTTGGTAGTGAGTTTATTATTACACCAGAAACTGGCTTTGATAAAGAAAAAACACTTGAGGCTGTCAAACAATCCTATAAACGTAACAAACGCCATGCAATTGTTGTTGTAACAGAAAAAATGATAGACGTTGATAGACTTGCAAAAGATATTGAATCGTATGTTGGCTATGAAACACGTACTACCATTTTAGGACACGTACAACGTGGCGGAACCCCAACGGCATTTGATAGATTATTAGCCGCGGAAATGGGCGAATATAGCGTGAAACTATTGTTTGAAGAAAAAAACGGAAGAGTCGTTGCTTTAAAAGGCATGGATATTGTTGATTATGATTTTGAAAAAGCATTAAACATGAAGAAAACTGTATCAAACAAACGCTATGGATTAGTTGGAAAGTTAACCAAATAGGAGGATATTATGATACCATTTAATCAAACGAAAATTGTCTGTACCATTGGTCCTGCAACCGAGTCTGAAGAGATGATGGAAAAACTTGTTTTGGCAGGTATGGATGTGATGCGGTTAAATTTCTCGCATTCATTTTACGAAGAGCATAAAGAACGATTAGAAACATTAAACCGTCTAAATAAAAAACTAAATACTAACGTAGCTTCATTATTAGATACCAAAGGTCCAGAAATTAGAACGCATAAGTTTGAAGGTGGGAAAACCACCATTACCTTCGGATCAAGCGTAGACATCTATATGGAAGAAATTTTGGGTAATCATGAAAAATTTAGCGTGAATTATCCTAAGTTATATGAAGATATTGATGTTGGTGGCTCGATTGTTGTCGATGATGGGTATTTAACATTAGAAGTGACATCCATTGATGAAGAAAAGAAAATAATCCACACAAAAGCATTTAATACACACACCATAAAAGACCGCCGAGGAATAAACGTTCCAGGTGTAGAATTGCAGCTTGATTACATCTCTAGGAAAGATCTCGAAGACTTAATTTGGGGTTGTGAAAATAATGTTGATTTTATCGCCGCATCCTTTGTAAGAAAAAAAGAAGATGTATTGCAAATTCGTGAGATTTTAAAAGAAGCAGGATGCGAATCAATTCAAATTATTGCTAAAATTGAGAATCAAGAAGGGGTTTCTAACTTAGATGAAATCACTGAAGTCTCTGATGGTGTTATGATTGCTCGTGGAGATTTAGGTGTTGAAGTACCA
This sequence comes from uncultured Candidatus Izemoplasmatales bacterium, assembly GCA_964643385.1. Lineage (GTDB taxonomy): Bacteria > Bacillota_I > Bacilli_A > Izemoplasmatales > Izemoplasmataceae > SLQR01. The sequence continues at coordinate 2,768 of CAZXSS010000002.1, read as the reverse complement.
CCTGAAGAAGTTCCTGTCATTCAAAAACGCATCATTGAGATGTGTCATAAAAAAGGGAAATTAAGTATTACTGCTACCCAAATGCTAGAAAGCATGCAAGACCATCCAAAACCTACACGTGCTGAAGTCAGTGACGTTGCAAATGCGATTTTGGACGGAACAGATGCTATTATGTTAAGTGGAGAAAGTGCTATCGGACAATATCCTGTAGAAAGTGTCCAAGTCATGCAAGATATTGCAAGACGTATGGAAAGAGAAATTAATCGTCGATTATTTATTGAACGTGCCAGTTCAATTGCAACAAACGATATCGCATCAAATATTGCTGTAAGTGTTGCACATTCTGTTGTTGAAGGAAAAGCAGACTTAGTTATTGCGCCAACTGTTAGTGGAAACACGGCACGTTTATTATCTAAGTTTAGACCTAATACAAAAATTTTGGCGCTTGTACCTACCGATAAATTGGCACGAAGTTTAGCGATTAACAGTTGTGTACATCCCGTTGTTTTCGACTTACCTAAAGACACTGAAGCTTTAGTGAAATTAAGTATCGATTTTGTTAAAACACACGATTTTGTTAAACCGGGAGCACGGGTTATTATCACAGGGGGATTCCCAATTGGAACGCCTACGAATAGCTTTAGAATACTTGATATAGAGTAATTGAATAACACATCGCATAACATGCGTTGTGTTTTTTTTCTTTACAGAGTATACAATGTATGCTACTATACAATATATAATAGTAGGAGGCGACCCATGAGCATACAATTAAAAAAGGGCGTACTGGATATGTGCGTATTGAGTAGTTTATCTTATCAAGACTCTTACGGGTATGATATTTATCAAGCGATTGATAAAACAATGGGTATAAGCGAAAGCACTATCTACCCAATATTACGAAAACTAGTTAAAGAAGGATTTTTAACAACATACTTACGAGAGTCGCCAGATGGACCAGCCAGAAAGTATTTTAAAATTACCAGATTAGGAAGAAAACATCTTGATACATTACTTGCTGATTGGGACCAGTTTACTAAAGATGTTGATTCACTGTTGGTTTAGGAGGAATAGAAAATGAAGAACAAATTTTTACTTGAATTAAAACGATATCTAGCACCACTAAATGAAGAGGAACGGGATGAAATATTAAGGTTTTATGAAGAGCGATTTGATACCGGAGTTGCGTATGAAGGAAAAACAGAACAAGATATTATTGATGAGTTAGAAAGCCCAAGACAAATTGCCATGAACGTATTAGATGAATATGGATACTCACAAACCAATATTCCTAAACCACAAAAGGTAGAAAATAGAATTTCTCAAAGAAAAAACAAACCTGATCTAAAAGAACAAAGAGCATTTAATGTATGGAACATTGTCTTGGTTATTTTATTTGACATTTTCATAGTATCTGCAGTTGTTCCAATGATTTTTGGACTTTTTATGGGACTGAGTGCAGGGTGGTTCGGCTTCCTATACGAAACAGTAAGACTAGGTAATCAAAATGCACAATGGTATAGTATGTTACTTAGTGTAGGCGTTATTATACTTTGGCTTTATATTGTCATATGGCTATATGATTTATTAATTACATTTATTGTTTGGGTTGTGCGTTTACATCTAAATGCATTTTCATATAATAAGCCTAGTGCAGTATTAAAAAGATTAAAACGTCTTAAAGTATCAACCTATTTACAACGCCATAGTGGTAAGGCAAGATTGAAAAACCTTTTAGGAACATTTGCGTTGTTTGCTATAATTGTAGGTGGAACTTTTAGTATTTTACGTTTTGGTACCGTTTATACGAATCACGCTAATAATATGAATGAATATACAGAACACTATGACATTGTCTCAGAGCTATCAGAAACCGATGCATTAACCATAGATTTAGCTATAAATTTTAGTGATATTGAAGTTAGAAGAACAAATACGGATAACATAAATATAATTGTTAAAGAACTAGAAGATGCACCAATGTCAATAGATTATAGTATTAATAGTAATATACTGACAATAAGTAACGAGGTAAATAACACTAGTTTCTCTTGGGATTTTATTCAAAACATTTTGATGTCATTATTTCAACAAAGTCCATCAGTAATCATTGAAGTTCCTAATGAACTTAATATTGAATCCATAACCATCAACGGTTCTAATGGAGACATCGCTGTTAGAGATATATTTGTTGTAAACGATGTTATTATTAATACCCTAAACGGAAGAATTAATATTGCTAACGTGTCAGCAAACTCAATCGGAGCTAAAACAAGTAATGGAAAAATTGTTGTAAACGATATTATAGTAAACGATACAATACTAGTTGAAACAAGTAATGGGGCAATTAATGGGAATTATTTAGTAGCTAATACATACGACTTTAAATCAAGTAATGGAAAAATATCCCTATCAAATATTGATGTGAATGATAAAGATGGAAACATACTAAGTGCAGAAACGAGTAATGGTGACGTAGAGTTATCCAATGTTTATGTTATAAAAGTTATTCTCTCTACAAGCAATGGGGATGTCCTTTTCATGAATGATGATTTAACGTTTATCTTTGATTTTGTTGATGTAAATACGTCTAATGGTGATGTTGATATGAATGTTCCGAGAAACTAAAAGCATTTTTTGTTTACAAATGATTAACCTATGATATAATATTTCCGACCGACCGTTCGGTCGGATTTTTATTTCGAGGTGTTTTATATGAAAAGTTTAATTCAATTTTCTGTACAAAAAGCGGTAACTGTATTTATGGT
>CAZXSS010000001.1:0-81398 GCA_964643385.1 uncultured Candidatus Izemoplasmatales bacterium | reverse complement strand
GGTCTTTGGCTTCTTGAATGAATTCTTCCATGGTTAAGCCAGCATTTCTAACTGCGCCACCAATAGAAGCACCCATCATATAGCCTTCAGCACGTTCTGTAACACGATCGCTTATCTCGCCTTCTTTGTCTTCATCATCATTTACAACCGTTAAAGTAACTACATTATCTTCACGGGTTGCATCTAAAAATCCAGCGTCTGTTGCGAGTTGTAACCAAAGCTCAACTGCGTCATCAACAAGCATTCCTTCAAATTCTGTATCAGGATTTGCTGCTAATACCGCTTCTGCATCTTCATTCAGTGCAGAATAACTAACCACTTCGTCGTCTTCATCTAAGATGAATTCAACTGCGGGGTTTATTTCGACCATAAGATAAGTATCGCTTGATGCATCAGCGTCTTGAGCACTACATGCAAACAATCCAACACCTATTAATACAAACATCATAATTCCAAATAATTTTTTCATTTTATAATTCCTCCTCTTTTCTTTCACCTCTTAAACAACTGAGGTTCTGTTTTTGTTGGGAAAAAATAAAAATAAATATGATATAATGAAATTCGAGGTGACGACATGGATAAAACAATTGGCAAAAAACTAAAAACATTACGCGAAGAAAAAGGACTTACATTAAAAGACGTAGGTCGCGACCTTCATCTTGACCCATCAACAATATCAAAATATGAAACAGCCAAACGCAATATCAATCAAGATACATTGCGTACACTTGCAGATTACTACAACGTCAATCTAAGTACCTTACTCGCATTAAAAGATGATGTCGATAAAGAACACCAGCGCACATACACCATTAAACTCCCGTTTATAAAAGGCCCTACCTACAAAGACATATTACTTTTTGTCATCGCGAGTATTGGTCTGATTATTTATAGTTTAACAGAAAGTGATTTTTCCTTACTGCTTTTTGTATTTTTCATTTTAACGCTGATCATCCAAAAAGCCATTACTTTTATCGTAAAACCAAAGAGGGCAGAAAAAACATTTCATTTAAATGACAACGAATATCTATTTTTCGAACACCCTAACGATATCAGAACATTTAAAAAAGATAAAAGGTTTGACATCATGCTCTACCTTTGGTTTATGTTTATCTCACTTTTTATTATTGGAACGTACTTCACACATACAGAAGACGCCACAACACGCATGACACTTTCCATCCTATTTATGGTAAATTTTTTCTTATATGGCACGATGATTATCTTATCACTATTTAATCAAACCGATAAAAAAATCATGTTGTTTGATGAAACCAACAATACCTTAAATACCGTAAAGTATAAACTCTTCCACATCACGGCAACCATCACGAGCTTTTACTTCTTGCTTGCGTACCCGCACTATAAACCAGTAGACAACACCACGCAAATCATCACCTACATTCTCATCATATTTTACTTTTTAATGTCACAATTTTTAATCTACACCAAATTTGTTCACTACAAACGCTATAGGTTATATAAAGATAGACAAACTGGCAAATAATTGACGAAGGCGTCCAACGCCTTCTTTTTTTTGCATCCTTAGGTAAACTGACCTAAAAGGATGTGATGCCATGCAGCCACCGATGCCAATACCTAAAATACTAATGATTACAATAATGACACTTAGTTTAAGCATCATCCTCTTTACCTATCCGTTTTGGATGATTCCCATCATCTTATCACTAGCATATGCAAGTTATCATATATATCATTATATAAAACATCATTGCCGCTATAAACATACACAGTATTACGCACTATATAAAACACCTTTTTCACACCTTATAAAAAACACCCATCATTATAAACAATACATCATCTATCAAACCTTACTGAGCTTTTTTGCCAAAAACAGTGATATGCTTATCTCCACTCGTCCCTATGCAGTCCTTCTTATTCACCCATCAGGACTCAACTGCTTTGTCACAGCGCCCAATGTCATACATTATCAAAAGATCCCCACACATACCATTACTACATACAAAGAACTAAAAATAATCATCGGCGAACTATCCACAAAAACACCCATCTATTCAACCCAAAACATAATGCAAATATACGACAGTATAATGACCAATCCACAGATTTCTTTTAGCTAAATTGTCATTCCATCATACCACTTGACAAAACACACAATATTGCCTAAAATCAATAGTGGAATGGAGGAATATACTATGGCAAAAACCAAAAAATTTAAAACCGAATCACAAAAATTATTAAACTTAATGATCAACTCTATCTACACCCACAAAGACATATTTTTAAGAGAACTCATCTCTAACGCAAGCGATGCGATTGATAAACGCGCATTTTTATCACTGACCGATGACAACGTCAACGCCGCAGACGCTTATAACATTTTAATAACACCCGATGAGAAAAACCGTACGTTATCTATTGAAGACAACGGCATCGGTCTAACAGAAGAAGAACTCATCAATAATCTTGGAACGATCGCCGAAAGTGGCTCAAAAACCTTCTTAGAAAAATTAGAGAAAAAAGAAGACCTAGACATCATTGGACAGTTCGGTGTTGGCTTTTATTCAGCTTTCATGGTGGCCGATAAAGTGACCATCTTAACCAAATCGCCCTATGCAGATACCGGATACAAATGGGTATCAAAAGGGGAATCAACCTACCAAATAGAACCAACAGAAAAAACAGACACAGGAACCATTATCACCTTACATTTAAGAGAAGATAGCGAAGAAGAAGACGCCAACTATTCAACTTATTTAGACAAAGATAAAATCGAAGAACTAGTAAAAAAATACAGCGACTATGTTCGTTACCCAATTCAAATGTTCGTAGAAGAAGAAACAGAAGACGGTAAAAAAGAAGAAACACTCAAAACCTTAAACTCACGCATACCACTATGGAAAAAACCAAAGAGTGAGGTTAAAGATGAAGACCTTAACGCCTTCTACAAACATAAATTTAACGCTTTTGAAGACCCACTCCACGTCATTCACACAAAAGTTGAAGGGATGCTTACGTATACTGCGCTACTATTTATCCCACAAAGCGCCCCACAAAACTTCTACACCGATTCTTATGAAAAAGGATTACAGCTCTATTCAAAAGGCGTCTTTATTCAAGACAAAAACAAAGACCTTATTCCTGATTACTTTAGATTTGTCAAAGGGCTTGTAGATAGCGCCGATCTCTCACTTAATATTTCAAGAGAAATGCTACAACACGACCGCCAACTCAAAAAGATTGCGGCACATGTTGAAAAGAAAATTAAAAGCGAACTCGAAAAAATGCTGAAAAACGACCGCGATAAATACATCACGTTCTATAAAGCCTTTGGCAACAACATCAAATACGGCATCTACGATAATTTTGGTGCCAAAAAAGACTTCCTTAAAGACCTCATCATGTTTACGACCAACAAATCAGAAGACTACATCACACTCAGTGACTATATCGAGCGTAAACCAGATGATCAAAAAGCCATCTATTACGCAACCGGAAAAACAAGAGCACAAATTTTAAACCAACCGCAAATGGATGCCGTCAAAGAAAAAGACTACGAAGTCTTACTCTTCACCGATGAAATCGATGAGTTCATGGTCCAAGTATTAAATAGTTACGAAGACATCCCGTTTAAATCGCTTAAACAATCTGATGAAGACTTACTTGATGACACCAAAAAAGAAGATATTAAACAAGAAGAAAAAGAACATAAAAGTCTACTTAAAGCCATCAAAAAAGCACTTGATGGTAAAGTTAAAGACGTCAAACTCTCAGGCCGTCTAAAAGATGCACCTGTTTGTTTAGTCAGTGGCGATGGGCTCAGTTTAGAGATGGAAAAAATCCTAAAACAAATGCCCCAAAGCCAACAAATTAAAGCCGACCGTATCTTAGAAATCAACCCGCATCACGATCTTTTCACCGCCCTTAAAACCATCCACACAAAAGACAAAAACAAAATTAAAGATTATGCTAGCTTACTCTATCATCAAGCCCTCTTAATTGAAGGCTTCGACATTGATGATCCAGTTGAATTTTCTAACCAGATGGTAAAACTTATGGTCGATTCATCAAACAAATAAGAACAGTGCTTCACGTGTGTGAAGCACTTTTTTTATGCTATAATAAAAGAAAAAAACAAGGTGATACTATGAAAATTGCATACATTAATGCCAAATTACTAAACAAACGCTATAACGCGTTTATTGTTGAAGATGATACATTTACCCACGTTGGTTCAAAACAACACATTTTAAACCAACCCATCGATAAAGTCATCGACTTAAACGACCACACTGTCTTACCAGGCTTCCACGATTCTCACATGCATATGCTAGGAATTGGAAAAATCATGTCATGGATGGATTTATCAATTTACAGCGACACATCATCACTCATTAAAGCGGCTAAAGCCCATCCTCACCCGATTATATTAGGTCGCGGATTCCATGAATCACAATTCGTAAAAGGTGAGCGCCTGACAAAATCCGTACTTAATGAGATAAGTACTGAAAAACCGATTATCTTTTACCGCGTTTGCGGACACATGATTGTTGCTAATGATGTCGCCATCAATCAAGCCAGATCGCAAAACCCGCTTCCAAGTGATGAAAACAGCTATGACTTAGATACGGGTGTTTTCAAAGAAGACGCAATACACTTCATCACACATATTTTACCAAAACCAACAAAAGCCCAAATTAAAGAAGAAATTCTCAATGCCCAGAATTATCTCTTATCCCAAGGCATCACCTCAATTGGTAGCGATGATTTTTCCATGTATGATGTTGAATTTGAACTGATATTAGATGCCTTTAAAGAACTTGATCAAACTGGCCAACTCAAAATTAACGTCTTAGAACAAGCCAACATTCCAAATCTTGATAATTTCCAGCGCTTCATCGACAAAGGATACGTTCAAAAAGCCTATAACCGCTACACCTTAGGCCCACTTAAACTCCTAGCCGATGGCTCACTTGGCGCACGAAGTGCCTATATGAGTACCCCCTATCATGATTCTAATCAAACCGGCATTAAAGTTTTCTCTGATGAGACGTTCAAAGCCTTTATAAACAAAGCCAATGCTAGCGGCATGGACGTTGCCATCCACGCGATTGGTGATCAAATGGTTGAAGACATTATCAACACCATCGAAGCCATTCCTGAAGAAAAACGACAAGACCGCAGACACTCGATTATCCACGCCCAACTTGCTAGGCGCGATCAAATTGAGCGCATGGCAGAATTAAATATTGGTGCGCAAACCCAGCCAATATTCATCAATTCCGATATCGTGATTTTAGATGAGGCACTTGGTGAACGTAAACAGGAAACATACCTTTTTAAAACCATGGCTGATAAAGGGGTCGTTACGACGATTTCTACGGATGCACCAGTTGAACCTGTCAATCCATTTTTTAATCTATACTGCGCCATCACCCGTAAATCGATAAAATATCCTGAGGTTGAACCGCATCTAAAAGAAGAAGGATTTACCATGGAAAATGCTGTTAAGGCATATACAACCGTCCCAGCCTATTTTGCCTATAAAGAAAACACTGTTGGTGCCATTAAAAAAGATCAGGCCGCAGATTTTATTATTGTTAAAGATCTCAATCTTGCTGATCCAAGTACCCTCTTAGACGCATCCGTCTTAGAAACCGTAATTAACGGAGAAACCGTTTATAAAGCATAAAAAATCCCTATCGCTCAGTATCAGTGAGCGATAGGGATTTTCATTTAAAAAACATCAGGATACCGTTTATGAAGGATGTCATGGTCTTCAATTAACATAAGCGCAATATCGACAATCTTTGGCGCAAACTGTATGCCTTTATAGGCCTTTAATTCTTTCACTATATGACCTTTAGTTTGAATATCACGGTAGGACCGTTTTGTTGCCATCGTGGAAATCATATCACTGACCGCAATAATCTGTGAACCTAGAGGAATATCATGCTTTTTGAGCCCATCTGGATACCCCTTACCATTCCACCATTCATGATGATGTTTCACGAATGTTGCAATCATCTGTAAGTTCTCTGATTGCTCAAGTACATCATAGCCATAGTTTGCATGTTCTTTCACTATTTCATATTCTTCGTCTGTGAGTTTTCCTGGTTTATTTAAAATATCACTTGGGACCCCAACTTTTCCAACATCATGTAAGATTCCGGCCCAATAATAATTTTGTCTTTCATCATCAGGGAGTGCAAGTTCTTCAGTAATCGCACTTACAAAATATGCGACATCTTCACTATGCCCTTTTGTATACGGATCAAATAAATCAAGGCTTCTGACAAACTGAAGCACAATTTCATCTTTTAAACTTAAATTATGCGCTTGATAATAACTCCGCGTAAATAAAATATTTACTAAGGACACAAATTGCTTCAGATACGCGGTTTGTTCACTTGTAAACCCACCATTAACAGAAAACTTATCAATCACAGCCACAAACGTATCATGTTTCTTATAATTAAACTTAAGCATGGCGCGTGATTTAACTGGATAGGCAATATCCATCATTAACCCATAATTTTTTCCGTATTCCGATTTTAGTGTTGCCAAAATATCATCATACACCGCAACAGAAGACGTTTCATTGCCAAATATCACATGGGCATCATATAAATAAGGAATCTTTTTTGCATCATATAGAGGCGATGATACAACCTCAATGTTTCCTTCATTTTCAATATAACAATACCCACTGTCCGCATCATGAACTAACCGCATCGCAATGTCTAGGGTTTTTTTAATATGCATCATATAATCTTTATTTGACGGTGTCTCAATGAATGCACTAGAAAACGTAAGCAACTCATATATATCTGTAATTAACCGATCAACGGTTTTATTTTTTCGTGCAATCTCGTGAATTTGTTCTCTTTTTAATGAAAGAATATACTTAATGACCATCGATAATAGCGTTCCAATGGTAGCAAAAAATAAATACGTCATCATAAAATAAAACTGCATAGATTCACTGATTCTTGTATCAACATACCCACCAACAAACAACAAAAACGATACAGTAAAAAGAATAATTAATCGATAAGAAAAAATCAACGCAATAATTAAATAAAAGATTAAAATAAAATAAAAATCTGTTTCAAACGATAAAAGCACATGATCACTAACTAAAAGCACAGTAACAAGCCCATAGACTATCATCGTAAGCGCCATATAAATGCGCATTTCTTTACTATAGACCATCGGTGAGGTTTTTCTTTCTACATAGGCCCATACTGAGGGCAATGTAAACAATATAATGCCAAAGAAATTTCCTACAAAAGCATACAATGTATTCATTATAAACTTATTAGATAACCCATCAACTCCAACATAAAAAAGAGCAATAGCAAACGCACCTAATAAGCTAATAAACAACAAAAGCAAGACATTTTTTAAAACAAGTTTCATCGTAATCTTATGCAATAACGCATCTAATTCAAAATAAACAGAAATTTTTCGCGCGATTTGCACTTGAACAATAATAATTGTCGTTGAAGCCACACTCAATAATAGAGTACTCATTATAGACAACTGTAACCCAAACGTAAATACCACAAGCCAACCAATAATACTTCCGAAAAATATTGGAAAATACGCCTTGTTATCAAATAATATCGCAAATGCAAGCGCAAACCCTAACGTCGGATTAAGCACGGCTGGATAGCTCGGATTAATAAAAAAGAAGGCACTTAAAAGAACGCTAAAAAAACTTATAAGCGTAATATACATACTATCAACTTCAAAATTATAATATCGATTGATCATCGCGTTCGCTCCTTTTGAATATTATAGCACATAAAAAAACGTTTAAAAACTGCAATTCTTTATGATATAATAATATTTACACCAAAAGAAGGAGGACATCTTATGAGCTTAACTCTATATAGAACAAGTGCATTTCCCAATAAAAACAAAGGTGGCAACGAAGCCGGTGTGGTTTTAAATGCAAAAAGTATTGATGAAACACAAATGCTATCGATCGCAAAACGCGTCAACTTTTCTGAGACTGCATTTGTTTTACCAAGCACAAAAGCCGATTACAAACTGCGCTACTTTAGTCCCACTGTTGAGGTTCCCTTGTGCGGACACGCAACCATCGCCACTTTCAATCTTATGCGCAATTTAGATATGTTAGATAAATCCCATTATACTATCGAAACCAATGAAGGCATATTAGATGTCTATATCGAGCCGACCCAAGTGGTCATGCAACTCAAAAAACCAAAATTTTTAGACATCATCGACAAAGCCACTATCACAAAAACCCTCGGTATTCCCCAAAAAGACATCCTTGATGCCCCAATACAAGTCGTTTCAACAGGAATTAAAGAAATCTTTATGGGCGTAAAAAGCCTTGATATATTACATGACCTAGATTTAGATATCGATGCCATCACATCACTTGTAAAAACCGTCGATGCAACTGGTCTATATATTTATACCCTAGAAACCAAAGAAGAGAACGATGCCCAAGGAAGAAACTTTATTCCCATGGTTGGGATTAAAGAAGAAAGTGCCACAGGAACCGCATCAGGCGCTTTAGCATGCTATTTAAACAAATACCTACTTAAAGACCAAACCACATTTACCTTCGAACAAGGCTACTCATTATATAAACCATCAATCATTAATGCTAAAATAAAAAAATCTCAGGATCGCGTTACCGACGTTTACGTCGGAGGCACAATGCGTCTTATCGACAAAATTGTAGGATTCATGCCCAAAAGCGAAGACGCTTAACAAAAGCGTCTTTTCTTTTGATTAATACATGACAAACCCTAAAAAAATGATACAATAAACCTAAGGGGGAGATAAACATGAAACATACACCTAATGTAAACACGCTCAAAGCGCTATATGACACCGTCTTAACGCGCCATAAAGAAACGCACGATACACTAGAATCATTTCACAACACGTTTGCTAAAAATAACACCGCAATTACGGAAAACTTAAAACTGACCACGGATAACCACGAACAAACACTACACACCATAAAAGAAAAATACAAAACCCATATAAAATCCCTAGAAGCGAACCATCAAGCCAACATCGATCAGTTTGATAAAGAACGTAAAACGCTAGAAAAAACTACCAAATCGGATTTAAGAGCACTCGATACCGACCACCAAAAAACCCTAAACACCTGTCAACTTAAAGAAGAAAAAATTAAGTCTGATTATCAAATCGCCTTAAAAAATATTGAAGAGACCTATGAACGCATTCAATCTGGACACGATAAAACCATTGAAACCGCGACCAAACGGTTTTACGAAAACACCATTCAATTAGAAAAAGAAACAGAAATAGAACTCGCCAAAATCGATAATGAGGCCAAGCAAAAAGACCTCGCTTTTTCTCATGACTTAGATCAAGTCAAAGAAAAAAACACCAAAGCCTTAAAGAAACTTTCAACAACCATCGACACTTTAAAAACCAATTTTAAAACAACCTTAGACCAACTCCTAAAAGCCAAAGAAGAAGCCATCAAACCATTAGACGAAGACATCGACGCACTCAAAAAAGAACACAAAAAAACGTTAGAAAAAACCACCTCACAATTTGACGCACAAATCGCCAAAAAAACCAAATTTAAAAACGAAAAAGAAAAAATCAACGACAAAGCAGAAGCCAGTCGTTTTAGTAAAGAAATCAAACAAGATAAAAAAGAAAAAGAAGACACGATAAAAGCACTAAAAGAAACCCAACAAAACGAACTTGAACCCTATATTAAAGATAAAGAAAACACCATCCAACAACACAACACAATCATTGCCAAAGCCAAAGAAAATTTTCTTTTGAATCTTAAAGAAGCCTTAATTAAAAGACAAACCATCAAAACAAACGACCTTATTCAAACCAACCGGCTCAATTTAGAACACCTAAAAACCGAAGCCAACCATACCTACTTAAAAAACACAAAAAACATTGATTATGATATTCAACTCATTAACTTTAACCAAACACTAGAAGAAGCACGGTTACTCAATGATAAAAACAACAACCTAATTAACCCCAATGAAAGAATCGAACAAAACGACGCAAAAAAAGCACTAGACCTTGAAACCAACGCCTTAAATGCAAAACGCAAAACCAAAACCAAAGAATACAAAATCCATCAAGCTATCAAAAGTACAGAACTCGACATCGACTTAGCCAACCTTGACTTCGAACAACATAAAACTACCAATGGCTATCACTATGCATTATCCCTAGCAGCAATCAACTTAAAACGCGACCGCATTAAAGAAGACATGGCAAAAGAAACATCTCTAATTACCCATTACTACATGCACGCAAGAAACTATACGGCCCTAAAAACCGACGTTACCAAGGCCTACAACCCAACCATTACAAGCATTACAAAAGCTTTTAAAACCCATCAAATAGAACTTTACACATCAATGTTAAACCAAGCGGAAGACATGCATGACACCATCACTAAAGACATTGAAACAACATATAAAGAAGAAGTTAAAATCTACCAAACCGCTTTACAAAGCATCGCCAAAGAACATGAAAAAATCATTAAAGAACTCACCAACAAACAAGCCTTAGAACGTAATAGTGACCTAGAAAAAATTGAAGCGTTAGATCCTAAAAAAGATAAACAGCGTATCAAAAAACTTAAAACAACACTTCAAGAAAAACAAGCATCACACGACCAAGCCGTCGCGATTAAAAAACGTGAACTTGCCCAACAACGCACCATCTATGAAACCATCATCGACCATATTAAAACCTTTAAAATGCATTCACTAGAAGAAGCAGACACCCTACTGATGCATATTAAAGACCAAACCGAATCAGCCATCAAGATGGTCAAAGACACAACCAACAAAACCAAGACCATCTATGACGATATGCACTATGAAATCAAACATAGCGCTGATCTTTTTAACACCTTCCAACTCCAAAGAAAAGATGAAACCCTAGAAAAAGCAGAACACTATAAAAACACAAGACTAAAAACCCAAGACGAACATGAAGCCAGTATCACCAAAACTCGTGATGAGAAAAACTTTACTTATACAAATAAAAACGAAAATACACTAAAAACCTTCCAACAACAAATAGAATCATTACAAGACGATTTAAAAGAAACCATCGCTGCCATCCAAGAAACCAAAGAAACTACCGATAAAGAAATCGAACACACCCATCAAAAAGAACACAGACGACTCACCCACATCATTGATAAAATCGAACGCGACTATACCCAAAATCTAAAAACACTTACCGATGAAAAACGTCAAGAAAAAGAAGCGTGTTTCGAGAAAAAAGATCAAGAAGAACATACACTAAAACATACCTTAGACATGCGTGATAAAGAAAAAATACGCTACGAACAAGAACGTAATACCATCTTAAAAGAGGACATTGATCGTTACACAAAAACCATTGAAACCACCATTCAAGACATTCATAAAGATCCGATCAATACCCTAACAAAAGACGCTATATCCACCATTGATAAGGTTATTTCAGAAACCTAATCACACACATAAAAGAGGGACATTATGGAAAAAAACATACGTAAAATCGTCTTTGTCTTACTACTTATTGGAACCGCCTTACTCTTAAGGTTTGGACTTGAATTTTTATTCCAATTTATCAGCACCCGCTACAACATCACACAAGTCGTTGGGTTCTTATATAGAACCCTTTTTCTCATTCTCGTTATTATTATCTGGTTATCAGTTACTTTACGAGGCGAGAGCCCTTCACAAAAACTACCTTGGCTTTTAATCTTAGCGTTTGAACCACTCGTTGGTATTATTCTTTTCTTAACCTTTGGCCGCGGCTTTAAAAAAAGCAAACGTTATAAAGACCGCCCACTTATCCACTCTGATCAATATATCACAAAAGAACGCCGCGCAAGCGAGGGCAATATTGACTTAGATACCGACGACAACGCGCTTAACCGTATTTTTCATAGCGCTCATAAAATTTCTTATCATCAACCATTTGCGAATACCACAAAAGCATCCATCTTTAAAAATGGTGAAACCTTTTTTCCCGAACTAAAACACCAATTAGAACGTGCAGAACGCTTTATTTTAGTCGAATTTTATATTATTAAAGATGACACAAGAGGCACAGAAATCCTTGAACTACTGATGAAAAAAGCAGACGAAGGCCTCCGTGTCAAACTTATTGGCGATGCCTTTGGACTTTCTAAACTATCACGTAAAATGAAAAAACGTCTCTACCAAAGCAAGGTTGATTTTCTCATCAATGACCGCATCTTTTTTCCGCTTTTTAACACCAGAATCAATTACCGGAACCATAGAAAAATTGTCGTTATTGATGGTAAAATCGGGTATACCGGAGGCATGAACTTAGCTGATGAATACGATAATTCCATTGCCTATGATTACTTTTTTAGAGACACCCAAATCAAAATCGAAGGTGAGGCTGTTAAATCCTTAACCGCGATTTTCTTCAAAGATTACTACTATAATACGAATACCTTTATTACCGATGATTTTTACTACCCAATCCATAAAGTCAAAAGTCACGGCATCACCCAAATACTCCAATCAGGACCCGATTCTAATGAAGCGCATATTCGTAATGTCTATTTAAAAATGATTATGAACGCAGAAAAAACCATTCGCATTATGACCCCTTATATGGCTATCGATCAAGAGATGTTGACGGCGCTTATCGTCGCCAAACAAAGCGGGGTTGAAGTTGAAATCATTATCCCAGGTCGTCCAGACAAACAGCTTGTTTATAACGTCACGAAGTTTTATACAACCGTACTACTAAACCACGGTATTAATATCTACCGTTATACCAAAGGGTTTTGCCATGCAAAAGTCCTCATCATTGATGATAAACTAGCCAGTGTAGGATCATATAATCTTGATAACCGCTCAGCCGTCATCGACTTTGAAATTACCGCACTCATTACCCATGACGCAGTTCAAGATGTTGTTGACCATTTCATCCAAGACAAACAAGACTCAGAAAAACTTGACTACGCCTCATGGAGCAACCGCTCTATTGTCACCCGCTTGTTCGAAGGGTTATTGAGTATATTCACCCCAATATTATAGTAAGGAGTTTATTATGATTACCGTAAACAATTTATCAAAACATTATGACACCGTTCACGCTATTAAACACATCTCTTTTTCTGTAAAAGAAAACGCATTTTTTGCCTTGCTTGGGCCAAACGGCGCAGGAAAAAGCACCACCATTGAAATCCTTGCCACCTTACTACAAAAAGATGAAGGCGATGTCACCATTAACGGTCATACATTAGACAACGATGATGATGCCATCAGACGCAGCATTGGCGTCGTGTTTCAATATACAACCCTAGACCCACTGTTAACCGTATATGAAAATCTAAACATCCGTCGCGCCTTTTATCACATGGACAAACCAACGTTTGAAAAAACCCTTAATGAGTTAAACACACTCATCCATTTTGATGACTTCCTACATCAACCATTCAACACCTTATCTGGCGGACAAAAACGTAAAGCTGACATTGCTAGAGCCCTTTTACACAACCCACGTTTACTCATGCTCGATGAACCAACTACAGGACTTGACCCAAAAAGCAGAAAAGATATCTGGAACTTAATCTTAACACTTAAAGAACAAAATAACATGACCATTTTACTCACCACCCACTACATGGAAGAAGTCCTTGATGCAGACCATGTCATTATCTTACATAACGGCATGATTAAAGCCGAAGATTCCGCAGACAACTTACGCAAAACATACGCTGATGACACATTAAAAATATACCCTAAAGACGGCTTAACAGAAGCCTTAGATAAACATAATATTACTTATCATAAAAATGCCGCCATCATTCACATACCGTTAAAAGATTCCTTTGAAGGTATTGCGTTAGTCAATCAGTTTAAACCCTATATCGCATCATTTGAGATTGTTAAAGCCAATATGGATGATGTCTTCTTAAACATCACAGGAGACGCCTTAGAAGGGGGGACAGTATAATGATTATTCACGCTCTTGTTAAACGACATATAACCAACTTCTTAAGAGATCGTTGGGCTGTATTTTTCTCATTTTTAAGCGTTTTAATCATATTAGGATTATTCTTACTCTTTTTAAAGAACGCTTTTGGTGGTGAGTTTGCCGAGCTTCCAGACGCCAACTTCGTCATTCACAGTTGGGTACTCGCTGGTGTTTTAATGGTTTCAACTGTTACTGTACCGTTAGGTTTCTTAGGCATTATGGTTAGGGACTTAGAAGTAAAAGCCATCAACGATTTTTATGTTTCCCCAGTGAATCGTAAACTCATCGTTTTAAGTTATCTTATCAGTGCCATTATCATTGGCATGGTGTTAAGTACCATCAACTTAACCATTGGTCTGCTTTATTTAGGTTTTACATTTACCTATACACCATCACTATTAACCATCCTAAGTTTACTCTTATTACTCTTATTATCAAATGGGCTATTTTCTGCCATATTTTTCTTCGTCACAACTTACATTAAAACATCCAATGCTCATGGTACACTCAGTACGTTAGTTGGAACCTTAATCGGATTTTTAGCGGGACTTTATGTCGTTGTTGGCAGTTTGCCTAGCACAACCCAAACTATTATGAGTGCCTTACCCACGTTACAACTCGCCAGTGCGTTTAGAATCGTTTATATGGAAGAAGCCTTAGACCGTGCGTTTGTTAATCATATAGAGATGCGCGAAACCTATACCCATCTACTAGGAATTAAACTAACCTTAGGCGATACCCCCTTAACATTACTCACCATTATTATCATCACACTTATCTTACTGATACTATTTATTGCGTTATCATTTAAACGCGTTAAGACTTTTAAAAAATAAAACATCAGTGAAACAAAACCACATAACACATGCTACAATACACTTATAGAGAAAAAAGGAGTGATTCCTAATGGCAATCGATAAATATACACAAATTTCCACAAAAACCGGTGACAAAGGGACATCAAAAAATTACTCAAACGAAGCATTTAGCAAAAGCGATTTACTCTTTGAAACATTAGGTACCATCGATGAGTTATCTAGTATGCTTGGACTTACATTTCACCACACCCACTATGAAAAAATAAAAAACATCCAAACCACGTTGCAAGCCATTAACGCCCTTATCGCCACAAACAAATCAATTCATCCAGATCGTTATAATGCATTAAGACAAATTAACGACAAAGACATAACCTTTATTGAAGATGAAGAAGCCACGTTTTTAGAAGGCAAACCCATCGATCCTAAATTCTATTTACCTGGATCAGAAACCACATTAAAAGGGGCATACTTTGATGTATCTCGTGCCATCACACGACGTGCTGAGCGTACCTTAATACGGTATATTGATACCACAAAACGCGACGATTTAACCTATGTCCAAAAATACCTTAATAGACTAAGCGATCTATTCTTTATCCTAGCACGTAATTTTGACTAAAGGAGACAGGTAACGTGATATTACATTACAAAAAAGACGAATTTGAAACCAGAGACTATGGTGAAATTCACTGCATTCATCATTTTCCTTTCGACAAAAAAACAACACGAAAACATCCCGGTATCGGCCCTTTACGTGTCTTAAACGATGAAACCATCGATGTTGCGGCTGGGTATGAAAATCATAAGCACCGCGACATGGAAATCATTACTTATGTCTATCAAGGTAAACTATCTTACCAAGATTCTCTCGGTCATACAGGCCACCTACAAAAAGGCTCAGTGCAATATTTAAGTGCCGGGTCAGGAATTACCCACAAAGAAGAAAACGAAGGGGACGAACCATTAAAATTGGTTCAACTATGGATCGAACCTAACGAACGGGGAATTAATCCTTATTACACCAACATTTCAATCTTAGAAGATGTTCGTAAAAACCAACTAGTACACATCATCTCTAACAAAGAAAAAAATGGTAAAATTACCATCAAACAACATATCAACATCTATATTACTGAACTAAAACATCCTCACATACAAGACATCATCCATAAAGACAACACCCAGCTTTACGGTGTCTTACTAGAAGGCAACGCCACCGTAAACACCAAATCCCTATCAACACACGATGCCTTCTTAACCGATGAATCTGTTACCCTGAAAACACAAAACAAAGCCCATTTCCTACTCGTTGAAATTATCCACTAAAGGAGAGAGACACCCAATGAAAAAAATAGGCGTAATCGCAGATACCAATGCATGTTTAGATTATTTTGATCACCCTTACGATATTAGAATCATGCGTTCAATGATTCATTTTGATGAGGAAGAATACCTTGATCATGTTGAACTCACCGCCGATGACTTTTACAAAAAAATCAGCGCTGATAAGTCACTCGTCCCAAAAACCTCACAACCATCAACCGCCTCAATGGTTGACTTATATCAATCGATGAAAGATGATGGCTATACAGACCTCATCGTCGTTACGATAAGTTCACACATGAGCGGAATTTATAGCGCAGCCCAAGTGGCCGCAAAAAAAGTAGACGGACTCAATGTGCACGTTATTGACTCAAAAAGCGTTGCCTACCCTGAAGCCACCATGGCACTTCGTGCCGCAGAACTTGCCGCATCAGGGAAAGACGTTGATACCATCCTTAAAGATATTACCCATATAAGAGATAACAATCATATCTATTTTGCCGTAGAAACCTTAGCCTACTTAGTCAAAAACGGTCGATTATCAAACGCGCAAGGGTTCGTTGCTAGTATGCTAAAAATTAAACCACTTTTACATATTTCTAAAGAAGGTAAAGTAGAAAACGTCGAAAAAATACGAACCTTCAAAAAAGCCGTTAACCGTGTCATTGACATGTACCTAAAAGAAACAACCGATAAAGATGTCACACCGTTTATTTGTCATGCCAATAACATTGAAACCCGTGACTACATTGAAAAACGCTTAAAAGAAGCTGACCCAACCATCGAAACCGTCTTTAGTATGCCACTAACACCCGCTGTTGGCGCCCACGCAGGCCCTGGCGCTATTGGTCTAGGATACACAATAAAAAAAGGATAATCCACTGATTATCCTTTTGCACATTTAGGTGATATAATGAAACCGCAACGCTTACTAAAAAAACTCATATTGTTAACAGTGATTGCCGGTGCACACATCGTTGTGTCTGGATTGCTTTATGACATAAACCCTTTGATAACAATCATCCTAATTATAACAGCACTTGCAAATAGTTGGGTTTTACTGAGGTATTTTTCATACACCATCCAATACATTCTTGCCCACCGCATCGACAACCGCGATATTCGCTTACGATTCGTTATTAACATCATTCTTGGAATCGTTGTTAATGCACTCTTGATTTATGGGCTGTTTGTGATGATTATCGCGCATACCGCACGCATTACCGGATTGGTATAATTAACTATAAAAATACCGCTTGAAGAACCGTGTATAGTGACACAATTCTTCCTCTAAAATAGTAATGGCTTCATGCGTATCTTTATGGGCATGTTGTTTTTCCCAATCATGCATCAACTTATTAAACGTCCATGTCACAACTTTGAAGATTTCATCATGATAATCCGGCCGTTTAAATAATGAGGTATCGATGTTCTCAAATACCCGTTTATAATTTTTTTGTTGGAACGCATGATACATCTGACTCCGTTTTTTTGCAATTTCCTTATCATCATTCATATGGACTTGCTTAATAAACGACGTTAAAGTTTTGTGTTCTTGCATCGCTTGGCTTTTCCTTAAAATCAAAAATTTCAAGCGTTCAAACACATCCCGTTCTTCATAAGGGAAATCATCAAAAATATCCTTATGAATAATTAACCAAGCCATCTCATAAAGGGTAAGGTATAGTGATTTTTTATTTTTAAAATAATGAAACAATAGTCCTTTAGACACACCCGCCTCATCGACAATATCATTGGTCGATACCTTACGATAGCTTGCTTTTGCAAAAGCCTTGTATGCCGCCTTAATAATCTCATGTTTCAAATCTTTGTTTTTCATCAAATCACCCTTTGTTCAAATTTATCTATATTTTGAAAGGAGCACCTTATGGATATCTATTCGATTCCGCTTGAGCCACTAAATAACCCCATGACATCATTAGAATCATTACGAGGCCATGTCATCCTCGTTGTCAATACCGCAAGTAAATGTGGGTATACACCACAATTTGAATCATTAGAAACATTATATCAACTTTATAAAGATCAAGGCTTTACAGTTCTTGGCTTTCCTAGTAATCAGTTTAAAAACCAAGACCCAGGCACCAATAAGGAAATATTAGACTATTGTACACTTCATTACGGGGTCAGTTTTCCAATGTTTCAAAAAACCCGTGTCAACGGCCCAAACAGACACCCATTATATGATCATTTAATTAAATATGCACCATTTCCATATAATGATAACATCGCTTGGAACTTCGAAAAATTCTTAATTACAAAAGATGGCGATATCTATAAACGCTATCCATCAAATATCGACCCACTAACGATAAAAGAAGACATCGACACATTACTAGAGGTGAAGCATGACAGATAAAATCTTAAGAACAAAAACATTAATATTAAACGGACGATTTCAAAACCATATTTCCAAATCACTGAAACGATTCGAAAAGATTCCCTCAAACAGTAAATTAACCATCGGCGAAGAAACCTACACACCGTATTACGATACAGCGCGAGACCAAGTTGTCTTTGCCCGGATTGAAGGTAAGAAAA
Source organism: uncultured Candidatus Izemoplasmatales bacterium (assembly GCA_964643385.1). Classification (GTDB taxonomy): domain Bacteria; phylum Bacillota_I; class Bacilli_A; order Izemoplasmatales; family Izemoplasmataceae; genus SLQR01. The sequence continues at coordinate 62,685 of CAZXSS010000001.1, read as the reverse complement.
TTCATGCGCTTTTTGTCTCAAACACTGATTATACCTTCGGCAATGATGATGCTTTCGAATGGTTTAATGCATAATGTGCATTAAACCTTTTTTAATAGCGTACTAAGCGATTGATTGGCAAGCCGTTTATGAAGCACATAAGTACTAACAATAAACAAAAGACTCAGACCAATAAACACTAGGGCAATGGTAACACCATTGAGTGCAAACGGGAACGTAAATCCAAACGTATCATACACATAATCTAGCACACGCAAAATGACAAACTGCGCGATGAAAATCGCAAAAATAAAGCCAATCATAAACAAGAGATACATGTGTTTAAAAAACACAATGTATGTTTCTTTTATTGTATAACCTAATGCCCTAAGTGTTAATAGATACGCACTAGCAAATTGCAAGCGATCATAGATGAAAAAATATAACATAACGCTAGCTAGACCAATCGATAACACCATAATCGCCCAAATGAGCGCACTGCTTGCATAAAACATCATCTCAATTTGATCTACCATAACCCCATATTGTAAATGCCGGTAAACAAGGGATTCATCGTCAACCACGTCTTCAGAAAACATACCGTTATAAAGTGTCATATCCTCATAACCTAACATCTCAAGCATCGTGTCATCCATAAGATAGATACTCCGTTCCATCCATTCATCACTCACCGCCAACACCGTGAATGATGCTTGCACATAACCAATCTTAATCTTCACGATATCTCCAGCTTCAACACCATGAATTTTTGCGGCGTTTTGGGAAAAAATCACACCAGTATCAGTTAGTAAAGGCACAACATTGGTTTCATCATCGTTTAACTGTAAAAGCGTTGTATCTTTATCGATGCCATATCCTTGAACAATCATCGCATCATCTAATCGTTCATCGTTAATTTGCGTAATAGACAAAGAGTGATGAATAAATCCTTCTTCCCCATCATGCAGTGGATCACTTTGAAAATGATAATAATATATCATTGAAGCAAAGTGTTTACCTTCTAAGGTATCGTCTTTAAATCCCGATAAAAGCTGTGATGAAAAGACAGAGATTAAAATCATACTCGCAATAACTAAAAATATTATACCATTTAGCACACCATGCCCAAGTTTAGCCATACGCATGGTAAATTTTGTTATAGATTTTGTTTTCAGTCTTTTAGCGATATGATATGCTGTATAGCCTAGAATAAATAAAGATAAAACAATAAATGGAAGTACAAAGCCAATAAGAACACTGATAAAGGGGAATGTATAATCAGTAAAAGGCATCACATACCGCGCGCTATAAGCATCAAACATCATATAGCCAATACCAAGTCCAAACACCGTTGCCAGTAACATAATCCCGCCATAAACAAAGATGACACTACCCATACTATAAATAAGTGATTGCCTACCATAGCCAAGTTTTCTAAGCATCATAAAGTCTTCTTTTTGTCTGTCGATTAGACGTTTAAGATAAAACATAAACACACCCAATGACAACACAAAAAATATCGCTAAAAACCGATAAACAAACACTTCAGTAAACTGACTTTCAAACGACACTGCTTGAATACGGTAATTCAAATCTCTTGGTACAACTGTCTCTACCATACGCATGTTCCGGCCGTATAAGTGTAAGTCCGCAGCCAAAATATCATACACATCAAACGAACCAGCAAGCAAGGAAAAATCACCTATAACTTGATAATCAACACGAAAAGGAACAGAAAAAGATAGTAATGTCGCCTCCGGTGCTAAAACAATCACATCACGCTGAGCGTCATAATGTAAGTTTGTCGAATTTACAGCGGGTAAAATATAATCTGGTGCGTAGAAAAAACCAGAAATAGTAAATGTCTTCCCTTGAATCTCATACCTATCGCCTAAAGCCAAATCATGGGCCTCTTTAAAAGGCGCTAGCAAAGCAATTTCGCCTTCACGAGGGACATTACCTTCTACCATATACGGCACATTCACGGTTTCATTTACAGAAATAAAGCGGTAACTATAAGCCCCATCTTCAAGCTGCATGCGCAAGCGTTTTTCTACAGTATAACTTTCATCAAAAACATCTTCAATCATCGAATCATAGAGTCTATCAATTAACTCAGGATACTGATAAATCGACTCAGATATCGCCATATTTATTTGGTTCATTTGATAAGGGTCATCCTCATCAAGTGCTGGGAATCTCGCATATAAATTCATCGTTTGATAGACATCAAGCCGTTGTGCTCCAGTCAAATGATTGAAATCAATCATCCCCATAGTAATATGAAAATCTTCAACATGTTGATTGTCTAAATAGGATTCTACATGATTATCTAAGCGTGTACTCAACGGATGAATAACCATGAAACTAAACGTAATCGCAAAAACAATCATACTCATTATTAGCGTCTCTAAAGGACGTTGCCACAGTTTTTTGAATTGATCAATCCATAAACCTTTCATTGGCATCCATCCTTTCTTATCTTTATTATACAATAAAACAAGATAAATACCATTCACAAAAATTGAAACACAAAAACACCACTTTAATATCCATCAATATCCTACTAAACCAAAATACGTAAAGCTCCTTAAATAACGCCTCATAACGATTTCTATACGAATCATCGAAAAGCTATTGACAACGCTTACATTTATATACTATAATACGAGTGGAATGTAAACAGAGGCGCGAAGTATTGGGTATTTAATAAGGGCTTGAGAACGAGACATTCGACTTTATTAAAGAAGGGAAACTTCGCCGAAAGTATATGGCTGTCTCATCTATATACTTGATGATTAAAGGCACACTTTAGTCATTGCCATGACCATCATGGAGAGCTGTCCTAAGGACAGCTTTTTTATTTTATATTTTTTAAGGAGGATATTCATGATACATTCAATGCGTATTGGGGATACCAAAGAATATACTCGCATCATTACCAAACAAGATGTTGAAGCATTTGCCCGCATCACCGCCGATTATAATCCGGCCCATTTTGATGAGGACTACTGTAAATCAACAGTGTTTAGACAACCCATTGTTCATGGCATGCTTGTCGGATCACTATTCAGTAAAATCTTCGGTCTAGAGTACCCCGGTGAAGGCACCATTTATGTCTCACAATCGCTAACCTTTTTAAAACCTGTCTATCCCGATCAAGAACTCACGATAAAAGTTACCGTTAAATCCTTAGATAAAGAAAAAAACCGCGCCTATTTCACCACAGATATCATCTCAAAAGACAATTTAAAACTATTAACCGGCGAAGCTATGCTGATGCCGAAAAAAAACAAAAAGATGGAGGAATAATAATGGAGAAAACAACGTTAAGATTACGCCTATCTCAAGCCGATGCGCACTACGGCGGCAATTTAGTAGATGGCGCTAAAGTCCTTGCCTTATTTGGTGATTTAGCCACCGAACTACTGATTCGTCACGATGGTGATGAAGGATTATTTAGAAGTTATGAAGATATCGATTTTTTAGCCCCACTTTACGCTGGTGACTTTATTGAACTTGAAGGCAAAATTATCGCCATAGGCAATACATCACGTAAAATGGAATTTGCTTGTTATAAAGTAATCACCCCAAGAAAAGACATCAGTGATTCAGCTGCGGATCTTTTAGAAGAACGCATCCTCACAACCAAAGCCATTGGCACCTGCGTCGTTTTAAAGGAAAATCAACGTGGATAAACTGATTATCACATGTGCCATCACAGGCGCAGAGGTCACCAAGGACCATACCCCTTATATTCCCTACACCAAAGATGAGATAGTCCAAGAAGCACAGGCTGCTTATCAAGCCGGCGCAAGCATTATCCATTTACATGCAAGAGAAGAAGATGGCACACCAACTCAAGATAAGACCCGCTATAAAGTATTAATTGATGCCATCAAAGCTGTATGCCCAGATGTCATTATCCAACCATCAACCGGTGGCGCTGTTGGCATGTCATTAAAAGAGCGCCTCGCCGTGACCGAACTGCCTATTGAAATGGCTACCCTTGATTGTGGTACTTTAAATTTTGGTGGCGATGCGATATTTGTTAATACAGAAAATGACATCAAAAAAATGGCTAAAATCATGGAAAACAATCATATCTTTAAAGAACTAGAATGTTTTGAAAAAGGACACATAGATACCGTTTTAAGATTACACAAAAAAGGCTTTATTCATGCCCCCTTACATTTTAGTTTTGTCTTAGGTGTAAACGGAGGCATGACCGGTGAAGAAAGAGATTTTCATTTCTTAAAAGCATCCATACCACCTGATGCAACCTACAGTGTTGCTGGTATTGGGAAATATGAGTTTTCGCTTGCTGAACTTGCCATTAAAGCAGGTGGTCATGTCCGCGTTGGCTTAGAAGACAATATCTATTTAGAAAAAGGTGTTCTTGCCAAAGGCAATAAACAACTCGTTGAAAAAGTCGTCGCCATTGCTAAAACCCACAATCGCTTAATCGCAACCCCTAAAGAAGCCCGCAGAATACTAAACATAAAGGAGTGACTTTAATGAAATTATGTCCATATGGAACCCACCGGGTATTATCTGATAAACCCACCTTACCACAAGCCGCCGATGTGATCGATGCATCAATGACACTACATGCAAATGAACTAAAAATTAATGTCCATACATTAAACATTGATTCTGCCTCATTTCATCAAATTAAACAGGCCGCAAACAATGATAAAACCATCATGAAACAAATGATTAAAGATATTGTTAAAACCAAAGGCAAAATGCAAAACCCCGTGACTAAAAGTGGTGGTATGCTTATTGGTGATGTTTTAGAAGTCGGCAAAGACTTCCATAATCAACAACTGAAAGTAGGCACAACCATCGCAACCCTTGTTTCTTTATCTTTAACACCATTACACATTGATGACATCATCGATATTAACGTAACGAACGAACAAGTCACCATCAAAGGTCAAGCCATTTTATTTGATTCAGGCTTATACGCTGAAATCCCTGATGATTTAAATCCAAAACTCGTCTTAGCTGGTTTAGATGTTGCCGGTGCACCTGCCCAAGTTAAAAAACTCGCAAAAAAAGATGACACTGTCTTCATTATTGGTGCGGCTGGTAAAAGCGGTATTCTTTGTGCCTATCAAGCTAAAAAACACGTTGGTAAAAACGGTAAAGTCATTGGGCTTGTTAATGAACCTGCACAAATCGATCAATTAGCTTCTTTAGATATATGTGATGATGTTATCTTAGCTGATGCGCAAAATGCTGTTGACGTTTACCAAAAAATCGCCCGCATTACTGACAATAAGTTAGCGGATTTAACCATTAACGTGGTCAATGTCCCTGATACTGAAATGGCCTCCATCTTAAGCACCAAAGACGATGGCATTGTCTATTTCTTTTCAATGGCCACTAGTTTCACAAAAGCAGCACTTGGCGCTGAAGGTGTCGGCAAAGATGTACAAATGATTATTGGTAACGGGTACACAAAAAACCACGCCGAAACAACCTTAAATATTATTAGAGAAAGCGATAAAATAAGAACCCTATTTTCCCAAAAATATATCTAAGGAGGACCATTATGAAACCGCAATTAAATAAAGCCCATCTAAAACGTAAAGAAGTCTACTTTCCCACTGTTAGTGATACCGATTGGAATGACTGGCATTGGCAAGTAAAAAACCGCATCACAACCGTTGAAGACCTAGAAAAATACATCCATTTATCGGACCGTGAAGCTTCAATGATCAGTGATGTGCTTGGGCGATTTAGAATGGCTATAACACCCTATTATCTTACCCTAATTGATCCAAGCAACGAATATGATCCAATTAGACTTCAAGCGGTCCCCTTAGCGAATGAACTTACCGTATCTAAACACGACTTACTAGACCCACTCGCAGAAGACCATGATTCACCGGTTCCTGGGTTAACCCACCGTTATCCTAACCGCGTGTTATTTTTAATTACCGACATGTGTAGCATGTATTGTCGCCACTGTACAAGACGACGGTTTGCTGGCATGCACGATCAAGTTTCCCCACAAGATCATATCGACCAAGCCATTGACTATATCCGCAACCATGAAGAAATCAATGATGTGTTATTAAGCGGCGGTGATGCCTTACTTGTAAGCGATGAGCGCATCGAGTATATTTTAAAAGCACTCCGCGGTATTGATCACGTCGCCGTCATTCGCTTTGGCACAAGAACCCCCGTTGTTATGCCACAGCGGATTACAGATGATTTAGTAAACATGCTTAAAAAGTACCATCCGATATATTTAAACACCCACTTTAATCATCCCCTTGAAATCACAGAAGACAGTAAAGCAGCCATCGATAAACTCGCCAATGCCGGTATCCCTTTAGGAAACCAAAGCGTCTTACTCCGTGGGGTTAATGACTGTGTTCATGTGATGCGCAAACTTATGCAAGGCCTCGTCGCGATTCGCGTTAAACCATACTACATTTATCAATGTGATTTATCCATGGGTATTGAACATTTTAGAACCCCTGTAAGTAAAGGCATAGAAATTATTGAAGGGTTACGCGGTCATACCAGTGGATTTTCGGTCCCAACATTCGTTGTTGATGCCCCAGGTGGTGGCGGAAAAATTCCTGTGATGCCAAACTACGTTATATCCCAAGCCCCAGGTAAAATTGTCTTAAGAAATTATGAAGGTGTGATTACAACCTATTCAGAACCAACGCATTACGTCGCACAATGTGAATGTGAAGACTGTCAAAATACACGTCTAAATGGGGTTAGTGGGTTATTAGATGGCAATCGCATTAGTCTAGAACCTGACTATAAGTAAATGACAACTTTACATACCGTATTATCAACCGCACAACCAACCACACTTGCAATTATTGGGCTTGCCAAAAACACCGGCAAAACAACCACATTAAATGCCTGCATTAAAACATTACCTAATGATACGCGCATCGCACTCACAAGCATCGGTTTAGATGGTGAACAAATCGACCAATTAACCTTTCTTCCGAAACCACAAATCACAGTCAAAAAAGGTATGATTATTGCTACGGCAGAAGATACACTAAAAGACACGCTTATAAAATATAGTCTCATTAAACGAACAACGTGTTCTACAGCACTAGGCAATATTGTTATCATCAAGATAACACATCCTGGTAATGTTGTAATTGCTGGCCCATCAACCAATAAAGATTTAAGCACCATCATCACCACATTAAAACCTTTGTCAGATATTATTTTGGTTGATGGCGCATTTAACCGAAAAACCGTAGCAAGCATACCATCCCTTGATGGCGTGATTCTTGCAACAGGGGCTAGCCTTCATCCAGACATGGCAACAACAATTAAAGCAACACAAGCCATCGTTAAAAGTTTTCAATATCCGCAAACAGGATTGGATTTATCTACACTAAAAAGCGGTGACCCTTTAACTATTACCACCAACAAGCACAACACCCCAAAAGTGATTGGACACGTATTAACGCCCGCCAATGAAGCAGGTAATAAAACACTCTATATAAAAGGCGCCATCACAAAACGCATCATCGATTACTTTATTAACCATAAAGAAAAAAACGTTACATTAGTTATAGATAATGCGACCAAACTATTATTACCAACCCACTATTTTACCTATATCAAAAAGTTAAACATCAGAATTGAAGTCTTGCATACAATACCTTTACTATGTGTCACGATTAATCCCTTTAGACCAACCGGACAGGGATATGACAAAGTGGCCTTTCACAGTGCCATGCAAGACGCCATTAGCGTCCCAGTAATTAACGTCCAAGAAGAGGAGGGCAACCGATGAGATTACCACTAAACATACAAACCATCAACGCCTGTAGAGAAGATGCAAAAACCATCGCAAAAAACATGAAAGCAATGATTGATGACTACACCACTGTAAGTGTTGAACGTACCATCGCAAGGTTTTTAGGTATTGATGGCATCAACGATTTTGATATCCCTTATGCCAATATCGTTGTTGATCATATTTTGAATAATAACGGGTTAGATAAAGGGATAGCCCACTACATGAGTTATGCGATGCACGCACATGATCAATCACCACAAGCCATCGCCTATGCCATTAACGAAGGCACCATTGATTTATCTATCTATCATGATGAAACAGATAGTCCTTATCTAGACTTATTAACCCCATACATTAAAAAAACACTGAAAAAAATCAACCATCAAACCAGCACGCGTCATCAATTTTTAGACACATTTCCAAGAGAAAATCAACCAGAAAAATATGTTATTGTCGCAACCGGCAACATCCACGAAGACATTAAACAAGCTGTATCCGCAGCGAAAAACGGTGCTGATGTAATCGCCGTTATAAGAACAACCGGTCAATCATTACTTGATTATGTCCCCTATGGTGCTACTACTGAAGGCTTCGGCGGAACTTACGCTACCCAAGAAAACTTCCGCTTAATGCGCGAAGCGCTTGATACTGTCTCAAAAACCGAAAAACGCTATATTAAACTTGTCAACTACGCATCCGGTCTTTGCATGCCTGAAATCGCCGCACTCGGCGCAATAGAACGCTTAGATATGATGCTCAATGATTCGCTTTATGGGATTATCTTCCGTGATATTAATATGAAACGCACGATGATTGATCAATATTTTTCCCGCGTTATCAGTGCGTACGCAGACATCACCATTAATACCGGAGAAGATAATTACCTAACTACCGCAGACGCCTTTCATCATGCTCATAACGTATTAGCGAGTCAGTTCATTAACGAACAATTCGCAAAAACCGCATATATGAAAGAATCACTCATGGGACTTGGTCATGCCTATGAAATTGATCCTACGATTGAAAACAGCTTTTTATATGAAATAGCCAGCGCCCAATTATCAAGAGATATTTTTAAAAACGCCCCGCTAAAATATATGCCCCCAACAAAACATATGACCGGGGATATCTTTAAAGGCACGACATTAAATACCCTCTTTAATATTGCGACCGTCACGACCAATCAAAACATCCATTTACTAGGGATGATTACCGAAGCCATTCATACCCCGTTTATGAGTGATAGAGCACTAGCCTTAGATAATACCTCACTTATATATAAAGCCTTCAAAGATTTCGGACAAGAAATTACCTATAAAGACGACGGGATTATTGCCACCCGTGCGATTAACGTATTAAATGATGCGAAAGCGCTGCTAGATACCATCAAAAAAGACGGCTTATTTAGCTCGCTAGAAAAAGGTGTTTTCGCAGATGTTAAACGCAGCCCAACCAAAGGAAAAGGGTTAGACGGCGTAATAAAAAAACACAAACACTACCATAACCCAGTGATGGACATGATGATAACCCATCTTAAGGAGGCAAATCATGAGTAAATTCATAAGACCTTATGGCGATACCTTAAACGATGGAAAAGTCCAAGTTAGTTTTACCTTACCCTTGCCATGCGACACACTAGGCGAAGAAACAGCCAAAGCATTTGCACATAAGATGGGGTTAGAAAACGCAAGTGTTGTGCATAGCACACCCTTGAGTGATGACTTCAGTTTTTACATTGTCTACGGTTCTATCCGCCATCAAATTGATCCAAGTACAATCACCGTCACAGATATTGAATCAGATACGATGAGCAAAGAAGCCGTTGAAACATATATCGCCACCCATTTTGACAGACCACTTACCTTCATTGGCGCATCAACCGGTACAGATGCACACACCGTAGGCATTGATGCCATCATGAATATGAAAGGATTCAACGGAAATTACGGTTTAGAACGCTATAAAGGCATTCAGGCAATTAACTTAGGCAGTCAAATCGATAATGAAACATTGCTAGAAGAAGCCATAACCCATCAAGCAGATGTGATTTTAATTAGTCAAACCGTTACCCAAAAAGACGTGCACATTCAAAACCTCACAGCCTTCATAGAACTCTTAGAAGCAGAAAATAAACGTGATGATTTTATCGTCATCATCGGCGGCGCTAGAATCAATCATGCGCTAGCTAAAGAACTAGGCTATGATGCTGGCTTCGGTCCTAAAAAGTACGCGTATGATGTTGCCAGTTTCGCCGTTCAAGCACTCCATAAAAAACAGAGCTGATTAATCAGCTCTGTTTGCTTGTTTAACCTCTTCTAATACGCCGTTTTCAATTAATTCAATCATCGCATCAGCACATTTAGAATCAAATTGTGTGCCTTTTTGTTTACGCAATTCTTCAATAATCTCCTGATCAGATTTCGCATCTTGATAAGACCATTCACGCATCATCACCGCTACAGCTTCTGCAATATGTAATATCTTTGCGGGCAATGGAATCTCATTTCCCGTAATTTGATCAGGGTACCCAGATCCATCGACCCATTCATGATGGTGTTTGACAATACTCGCAATAGACTTCAGTTCATCAGACTTAGACAAGATTTGATAGCTAAGTAACGCATGCGCTTGCATTGTCTCATAATCATTGACTGTGTATAACCCGTCTTTTTTCAAGACGGACATATCAATACCCAACTTACCAATATCATGGACAATGCCCGCCCAATAAATATCGTTAACTAACCCTTCATGAAGGTTGAGTTTTTCTGCGAGATGCTGCGCTATTAAGGCCACATCCATACTATGAATGCCTGCTTGTTTATCGAAGAGTTCTAACGTTCTTAATAAACTCAAAATAATATCGTTTTTAAGAGTACTATATTCTCTTGTGACTTTTTCTGTTTCATAAAAACTGCCAAGCAACGTTTGTAAAGAACTAAAAAACATCAAGTCATCTTGTGTATAGTAATCATCACTATCGATTTTTAAATCAAAACTCATTTCACACACAATGTCTTTAGCAATTCTAAACCCAACATAAAGACTTTCTTTAATCGCAGGATTGGCCTTTTTATATACTGCATAATATTTCTCACCTAAGTCTTTGTTAAGGTGTGTTTCTGCTTGTGTTTGAATATACGGTTCGTCTAAATGATACGACGTGTGTGTTTTACCAGTTAATTTTAACTGATTTAAAACATCAATATCAAACCCTATACCATCGATAAACTCAATCGTCCGATTAATAATCATACATGAACCATAATCAGCCTTATCAAACAACGTATAAACCATTCTAAACATTTGACTTAAATGGTCATTGATATTATGGTGTTCTAGTTTATTGCTTTCTGAAGGCATTGCCAACAAATTATCTAAAGCATTAAGTAATAAATCCAACCGTTCAGCTTTTGCAGATATCGTATCTTTATTAATATTTATTGCCCGTATATGGTACTTAATGGTTATGGTTGTTATAGCCATGAGTGCTAAAAATAAGTTTACTTCCATCATTAACCGCAAGTAATTAACCATATGATTGAAAGGCGAAAAAATAACCATGGTTGTCAGCAAAATTATATGGAATAAATAGATCGTCCGGTAGGGTAGATAAAATGCTAAGACGAAAGAGAAGAAAGCCAAAATAAATTTATGGTTTCTAAAGTTTAAAGCCGGCACAAGATCTGTTAATAATACAACAAGTGTCAAGAGAAATAATCCATAAATGATAAGTTTAAGGAATGGTTTTTCCTGCAAAGAATTTGTATCAAATTTGACACTGTATATTACAGGCAAACCAAAGCCAACAAGACTAAAAAAATCGCCTAAAATCCAAACAAGCGTACTACCGAAATAAGTATCAAAAGGAATATAGCCTAAACTTGCATAAAATAGTGATCCAGTAATACTTGTAAAAAGTGCAATCACTAACCCTACAATGGCATATTTCAACAAACTGTATAATGTGATTTTGGATTTATAATGAATCCATCTAACAGTTTTTATACCAAGTTCTAATGCAATAAATAAAAATATACTCATGATTAGCGCAACGACAAACGCCATATAAAACACATTATTAGAAATAAGTGTTTCGCTAAAGAAATATCCTAAAAAATACCCGAGGATGATATAAGGCAATACTTTACGCCCTAAACTATACCGAAATCCAAAGGCAAGTCCCAATGCTGGCCATACAATGCTTGCGCGCCTTGGTGGTAAAATAAATAAATACCCAAGCAATACCCCTATAAAGACAAGCAATGTGATGAAACTATAATAGTAAATCGACTTTTTTCTATTGCGCATCATGATTCACGTCCTTAAAAGCTTATAATTTATTATAGCACAAAAAAAGATAAAAAAACCTAATCTAAAGACTACCAAAAACAATTAAAACATGCTATTATATAAAGTCGTTACAAAGAAAGGAGCACCACTATGAATTTTGAAATGTTTATTGAGCCAATCGGAACCCTTGCCTCATTTATTATTTTAGTATCGCTTATTATGCGTTCCGTTAAGCGTTTACGTATTATAAATCTTATCGGCGCTGTCATTTTTGTCATCTATGGATACTTCATCGTGTCCTACCCAATTATTATCATGAACACCGGTATTATTTTTATCAATATTTATTATCTCGCACAGATGTTTAAAAGCGAAGATTACTTTAAGGTCATCGCCATCGACAAAGACGATGAATATTTAAAAGCCTTTCTCTCATTTTATCGCGATGATATTAATAACACGATGACATTTACCCAAAAACAATTACATAATAGTGACTACCGATTCCTCATCTTAAGAAATATGACTCCTGCAGGCATTTTTATTACCAATGAATATAATGAAGACACCCTTGAAATAACCTTAGATTACGCCATTCCAGCATACCAAGATTTCAAAACAACCGACTACGTATTTAAAAACACCAGCGATGCATTAAAAGACCAAGGATACACCAAATTCATCACCTTTACTGACAAAGAAAAACATATTAACTATCTAAAACGCATGGGCTTTGAACAAACAACATTAAACAATCAAATAGCCTACATTAAAAAAATTTAAAATACGCATTCCGCGTATTTTTTTTATGTGCTATAATTAAGGAAGTTAAAACGAGAGGATGACGGGTATGCTTAGACTAGATAATGTCTCAAAATATTACCGAACAGAACAAACCGTAAACCAAGCATTAAGACGAATTAACCTATCTTTAAACAACAACGAATTCGTTGTCATTACAGGAGAAAGTGGGTCTGGGAAAAGTACCCTTCTTAATGTCCTTAGTGGCCTAGATAGCTATGAAGAAGGCGAACTTTATATTGCTGGTGAGGAAACCAGTTATTATTCTAAAGAAGACTGGGAACACTACCGTAGCCAATATATTGGCTTTATCTTTCAAAACTATAATATTATCGATGCCTATACTGTGTATCAAAATGTCCTCGCGGCTTTAATCATTCAAGGGTATGATGAAGATAAACGTAAAGAGCGTGCCCTTGAACTCATCGACCAAGTAGGATTAACCAAACAAGCCCACCAAAAATCAAGCACCCTATCAGGTGGCCAAAAACAACGTGTCTCAATTGCTAGAGCGCTCGCAAAAGACGCGCCGATCATCGTGGCTGATGAACCAACAGGAAACTTAGATAAAGATACTTCAAAAACCATTATAAACCTATTAAAAGACATAAGTAAAAATAAACTTGTCATCGTTGTAACTCATAGTTACGAGCAAGTTAAAAACGTTGCTACCCGTCACGTACGCTTATTTGACGGAGAAATCGTTGAAGATAACATCATTAAAAAAACTGAAGCAAAAACCTTTGAACTCACAGAATTCCACGCCGGTATGACCATCAAAGAACAACTCATGATGGCATTTAGAAACCTTGTTTCAATGCCAAAAAGACTGATTTTAATGATGCTCATTGCACTTTTTATTGTCGCAGCATTTTCTTTAACATACGGCGCACAAATCAGTAACCAAACCGTCATGTATGATGGATGGAACCCTGTTGTTAACAACAGCCATAAATCGAGACTCATTATGTCTAAATGGGACAATAAAGCATTTACCGCAGACGAACTGAACACCTTAAGCAATAATCCACGCGTTAAAGATATTGTCACCTTTGATCCCGTTATCGACACAGAGGTTATCCTCATTAATAACGAATCCGAGTTTGATGCGAACTTCCGTTATACCTTTTTAATGCCAAGTACCGCAATAGAATCACGCGATTTAAAACACGGTCGCTTACCAGAAAACATCAATGAAATCGTCGTTTATGAAGGCTACCAAGAAGAATATCAACTTAACGACACATTAGAGATATCATTTATTACTGAGCGATTTGAATATATGATGAATGATTCAAACATCTTTAATAAAGCGGAAGTAACGGTGGTCGGTATTATCGATGGATATGGAAATCACGCCTATACCCATCCGAATATCTTCACTGTTCCGATATATCAGTTTGACAGTATTTCTAGCAATGTACAATTAGCCGTAAACTATGAGGATACCGATATAACAATTGATTGGTTTAATATCGATATTGATGATAGCTTAGCTGATAATGATATCCACATTACCCATGAAGGTATGAACTTAATAAAAGATCAATTTGGCTTAGGGGCCATAAGCAATGAAGACATTGCCTCATACACATTTGAATTCAGCTTAGATTATCCCTTGACCTTAGCTAGTCCCATCGATGTCCACCTCGTTGAAACCATTGACTCCGTGAATGATTTCGTTGCGATTAAAATGAATACAACCACCTTTAATACACTATTTGTCCCATTAGATAAACAAATAAGTCTGATAGTAGAAGATAGCTACGATGCAGAACACCTTATAGAAACGTTCGATGAAGACGTCTATTTTACCTTATACCCTGCTAACTATGAATATCCAGGCAGTCAAGGATTTCAAATCTTTGAACGCGTTATGAGTGTCTTTTTAATGAGCGTGTTATTCATCGTACTGTATTTTATTACCTATATTACATTTAAAAACATTATGGTTTCAAGAAAAAAAGATTATGTCATTTTTAGGTCAATTGGCGCGACCAAAAAAGACCTATATAGAATCACCATATTTGAACTTATCATGGTCTTTGTTTTTGCATACATACTCGTTTTAACCTTCTTAATTCTCAATGCGAACCTATTCTTCTTAATTCCAAATTACTTGCGTTTCTTTACCATAATAAACTATATTTCTATGGGTGCATTACTTGTTTTACTCGCAGTATTAACCGGCCTTAGATTCAATTCAAGAATATTTAAAGACAGCGTCATGCAAGCGCTGAGAGTGGAGTGATTCGATGTTAAAAGTTCATAACTTAGAAAAATATTATAACCGCAACAAGAAAAACGAAATCCACGTATTAAACGACATCTCCCTCACATTCCCACAAAAAGGCCTTGTGGTATTACTCGGAGAATCAGGAAGCGGGAAAACAACCCTCCTAAACGTTTTAGGTGGCATGGATAACTTCCGTGATGGCACCATTACCATCAACGACCAAGCCATTCATAAGTATTCATCGCGCGTGTTTGATGAACAACGAATGAAACACATCGGAATGATTTTTCAAAACTACTATCTACTTAAAGACCAAACCGTCTATGAAAACATCGCCTTAACACTAAGGATGATTGGGCTCACAGACTTAGAAGAAATCGAAAAACGGATTATATATTTGCTTGAAGCCGTTCATATGGAAAAATACAAAAACCGTCTTGCCAGCCAACTCTCAGGCGGAGAACAACAACGCGTTGCCATTGCTAGAGCCCTTGCAAAAAACCCGAGCGTCGTTTTAGCCGACGAACCAACTGGAAACCTCGATTCGAAAAACTCAATCGACATCATGCAAATTATTAAACAAATCAGCAAAGAAAAACTTGTCGTCCTAGTCACCCATGAACGTCATCTGGCCAATTATTTCGCCGATAGAATTATTGAAATCGAAGACGGACAAATTAAAAGCGACAAAGAAAACACCCAAACAGGAGAATTAGACGCAAGAACCAGCTCTGATATTTATTTAGGTAGTTTAACCCATGACAGCCCTAAAAGCGATCACGCAAATATCGACGTCTACAAAGATTTAGACGCCCCCGTCACCGTACAACTTATTATCAAAAATAACACCCTATATTTAGACATTAGTGACAAAAACATCAAAAACATTGTCAGCTTAAAAGATCGTCCTGATATTACCGTGCACAAAGGCAAAGAAGAAGACCTTACCCCACTAGAAGAAAGCACGTCATTTAACTACCAATCAATCATCAGAGAAACTCCATACACCAAACCAAAAAACCCTGTCAATATTAAACACGTTATCTATCATACCTTGGCTAAATTATGGCAAGCAGGCAAAGGACAAAAACTCCTTTACATCGGCTTCTTAATCGGTGCCATGGTCTTTGCCCAAGCCATCTCTAACACCTTTAATATTATTACCGTTGAAGACAGTGACTTTGTTGAATTTCCTAAACAAACCATCGAAGTAACAGGTGAATTCACCTATGATGATTTAACAGCGTTAAAAACCAATGACGCCATCTCAAATGTCTATTATCTTCCTATAGAAAGCGTCATTAGATTAAGTACACCACCGGTTTATGTCGGAGGATACTACCAAGATAACATCTCAATTTATTCCAGAACCATCCCACTCACAGAAATACAGTCTCGTGATTTATCACACGGCCGCATGCCCAATAACCCATACGAAGTCGTCGTAGACCAAGCTTGGATTAAAGATCACATCTTTAATCAAGACCCCTACCATGCCTTAGGCTTCGATACTTATAAAGATTTATTGCGGTTTACCATACCAATATCAACCTCAAGTGGCGACTTTGTCTTTGAAATTGTTGGCATTAGTGATACCGCCGCGCCTGTCATCTATACAAACGAAGCATTCGGTATTATGAACGAACTCAAAGACCAAGCGCATCCCTATTCGCTTTTAGAAAATGAGATTAATATTGTTGCTGGTCGCACCATTCAAAATGACAACGAAATACTCATGCCACGCATGCCATCACAAAACCCAAACGATTTTACACCGAGAAGCCACAATTTATTAGGGGAGGATGTCACCATTGTTGGACTTTATGAATTTATTGATGATGACTTAACCAACAGTTCAGTAATCGCCCCTGATGCATTGCTTAAAGAATTCATCTTTAACCGTTCTGGTGGCGATAATACTGAACGTTATATCTTTGCAAGCGACATCGATCAAGCACTAAACACCGTTAATCAAAATGATATGGAAGGCAGATACCTCTACCAAGAACTCCGCGATGAATTTTACACTACACAAGTGCGTAACGCCATGCCTAGTCTAATCTTCTCAGGCATCGTCATTCTTGCTAGTGCCATCAGTTTCTTCTTTGTCATCCGCTCTTCAATGATTTCTAGAATCTATGAAATCGGAGTTTTCCGTTCACTTGGAACTAAGAAAACTCATATCTTAAAACGCTTTGCCATTGAAACTGCCGTACTCACAACATTCAGTTCATTCATTGGCTTTAGCATCATGACCTATATTCTATATTCTGCCCAAAACGCCATTGGTGACGCCTTTACCATCGCGCATGTGTCATTTTTAAGTGTGTTAACAGGCATTGCCTTACTCTATACTATTAACATTCTCTCAGGCTTACTCCCCGTCTTCATCTTACTAAGAAAAACCCCGGCACAAATCAACACCCAATACGATTTATAAAAAAATGCGGACAGCCATTGTCCGCATTTTCTATAACTCATCACACCATGTTACATAATCATCAATATCAAACTTACGCTTTAACCCGTTTGCATTCATATACCGCAACTTACCAAACACTGGCCGTTCAGTCCACGCCCTATCATGACGCCCAAACACCCACGCGATACTCGCATAACTAACCGCATCACGCCCATCAATAAAGTAGCGATTATTCAACGTGACAATCATTTCATAGGCTGAGACGTAATCATTACTCCATTCAATAATTTTCTTCGCCCAATACATCCGCATATAATTATGCATATACCCTGTTTTAACCATCTCTTTCATTGCGGCATTAAAATACTCATCATGTGTATTAAACGTAATATAATCGTTCTCGCTATAGATATAGTCACGTTCATCATCACGGTGTAAATCCATCGTTTTATACGCCCAATCATATGTCATCTTATCAAACTGATCGTACCCCTTAGAGTACCAAACAAAATTATAAGCAAGCTCTCGTCTTACAAGCAATTGTTCTAAAAAGTTTTCTACACTTTCTCGGTAAGTATCTTTATATGATTCAACCAATAAATAAACTTCAACAGGCGACAATTGTCCAAAATGTAAATAAGGACTTAACGTGCTTGTTAGGTGTTTGCTGGGGTCATTGCTGTCTTTATAATCAGGCAGCGATGCATCAATAAAATCATGAAGCACGCGCATACCTTCTTGATACCCACCTTTAAAGCGGGAACTCGCGGGTATGTCATCATCAATATGGGTAAGTAACGAATCTAAAGAGGGTTGTTTAACCTCATCACTAGAGGCAACATCGCACGGGGTTATATCATTTTCATCTAAATAGTCATCGACGTGTTTTAATAGTTTTGGCCGAATTGTCCGTGCTGAATATTCACACTTATCGCTTGCTTTATAAACTGGCACAATTACATCACTGACAACTTGAACAGTAAACACCGTAGCCTTTTTTGCAATCTGTCTTTTTATTTCGCGTAAAGGTTTTAAATACGCATCATCCATGATCAATAAACACGCGTTCTTTATATACTTTTCTAAACAAGGTGAAAAGTTACCGACAACCACATCAAACGATACATTTAGTTCATGCATGGCATCATATAAGCCAACAATACCTTCTAACATAAACTGGTAATGCCGTTTGTTCGCCTCAGGATAATCAGGTGTTAATATAAACACCACTTTAAGTGGTTTCTTTAATCTATTCGCTTCTTTTATCGCATAGCTTAACGCATAATTATACGCCACACGCTGCGAATGTTGCAACCAATATAATACATAATCTTTCGATTCATCAACCGCATTATGATTGAGAACCTGTACACGGTTTTTATGCATCAAATCGTCCTTTCGTGTATAATAGAGATAACAAGACGTTCGCCCCAAAATTTACGAACAAATACCGAAGGTAAGGTGATTAATATGATAGCACATATTTATATAAAAAACTATAGAGCATTCAAAAAGCAATCCATTGTCTTAGGCGATCATACGCTATTTATTGGCACACATCAAAGTGGTAAAACAACGGTTTTAGAAGCCCTTGATATTTTCTTTAATCACCGCATAGACCGCCGTTTTATTAGAAACAAATCCGCTGATGTCATTATCGAATGCTTTATTAACAATAAACGCTACCGTAAAGTCTTTAGCCCACCAAACTTCGTTTTTAATAGTGAACTGTCTATTGGAAATTTATCCGACATTAGTCATTTGCATTATCTTTATTTTAAAGAACGTCCCAACCCCTTAGAAACAACACTAAACGATGTTATCGAGACAACCATGCCTACGCCATCAGTTGATATCACGCCGTGGCTTGAAGCCTATCCTTATTTTAAAGATACCGCAAACCCTTATTATCAAAAAAACCATGTAAGACACACCTTAATCCCCACCCATTCAATTACTAAAAAAGAACAAACGTATGTCCAAAAGAAACTATTAGAAGCAACGGATTTAAAGCATGTTATTTTAGGCATCGACCGAGTAGAAAATAGTTTACCAATTACCCATACCCTCACCCATATATTTGAAAAAAGCTATCAATCCATCATCACCACCAACCGTAAAACGTTCGTAAACACCTATCCCTATCACATTCAACCCCTATATAAAAAAGACATCAAACAAGAACTAGATACCATCACCAAAACCGTCTCAAAAAACTACCGTAAAACCTTCCTACTCGTTGAAGGTAAGTATGATGTACCGTGGTTTGAAAAAGCGTTAAGACTCTTAAACAAGCACCATACCTACCGCGTTTTACCTGCCGGTGGATTTGGGAATATCCGCTTTATTAAAAAGCAACTCGAAAAAGCCGATTTTAAAACCCTCTCGATTACCGATGGTGATGTCCATGCGAAAGATAGCTATACATTAAAGCGTGACATCATTGAACTTTATGCGGACGTTAAGGTAATGAACCAGCAGCTTCACACAAACTTTAAAACCCCACCTAAAACCAAATATCAACTTTTTAACCGCGCTAGAAAAAAAGACGATATCATCAAACAAATCCTCGCCAGTTGGGCCCTGCATCATTTATCCAAACATCACCCATTCACACAAGAAATCAACACAATATTAAACGATTTTGAAATGAAACAAGCTTAAACCCTTTCACAAACATTAAAAATCAAGTATAATATGAGTAACGCATTATAGGAGGTGCCACATGAAATTTTATATCAAACCCAAACACTTCGCACAATTTCGAAGTTTTAAAATTCGTGATGAATCACAAGGTGAGCTTTTCAAAATAAAAGGAAAATTCTTATTAGGAATGCGCTCGCTTATAATGAAAGACATGTCCAATCAAGTTCTTTATCGTGCTGTTCGTCGCTTTAACTTAAATCCCCATCGTACCTATGATGTACTAAGTAGCGAAGATAAAGTCGTTGCCCAAGTTCATCGTTCATTTGGCTGGTTTAATCCAAGTTACACCATTACGATGAACAACAAAAAATTCTATTTTAAAGGCTCAGTATTACAACACGTGTTTGCCATTCATGATGAAGACAACGAATTAGTACGCATCGAAAAACGTGTTTTCTCATTTGGAGATGCATACGAAATTGATGTAAAAGTTGACAAAGACCCACTACTCCATTTATTCTTAATTATTATTATTGATCAGATGAATCATGAACGTAAAAAATTCCACAGTTAATCCGTGTATCATATGTCAATCAGACACGAGAACCCTAACCGATCCAGTGCTTAATAAACCCGAGCCTGTCATTTATCATGTCTGTGAAACATGTGGACTCATAACCAAAGCCCCGTTTTCTCATCCAACCCATCAAGACGAAAAAACACTATATACCCACCATAACAATTCTTTAGAAAACGTTGGCTATGTTAACATGTTTAATCGGTTTATC
Source organism: uncultured Candidatus Izemoplasmatales bacterium (assembly GCA_964643385.1). Lineage (GTDB taxonomy): Bacteria > Bacillota_I > Bacilli_A > Izemoplasmatales > Izemoplasmataceae > SLQR01. The sequence goes on along the minus strand of CAZXSS010000001.1, from coordinate 41,719 downwards.
GCAGTTGCGGTAGACCCTTTTATTACCACCGGTTCTGGCCTAGACTTTGGGAGTGGTCCTGGTCCCGTACTTTATGAATTATTAAAACAAAAAGGATTTGTCATGGATCACTATGATCCGTATTTCCACAACGATGAATCCATCTTTAAAAAAACCTATGATCTCATTACCTCTACTGAGGTCTTTGAACATCTAAGCGACCCTTTAACAACATTCAAACAACTCGCTAACATGGTAAATAAAGACGGTTTTTTAGCCATCATGACCAGTTTTCATCCTAATGATGATGATGCCTTCTTATCATGGTGGTACCGAAGAGACCCGACCCACATTGCCTTTTATAACGAAACAACATTTACCTATCTTATGAACCAAACCGACCTTAAAAGAGTATATACCAATCACAAGAATATAATCGTATTTAAAAAATAGGTGGTGACACAGTGAAGATATATACAAAAGACAAAGAAACAATCAATAAACTAAACACATTACCCCATAATATAACCATAACCGATGACAAAAAACACGCGAACATCATCATTTCTGGTCAGTTTAACAAAGATGATTATCACGAGGACTTAGATGCAGTGATTATTCCATATACAGGGCATGACGGAATTGATATTGAAACATTAAAAAAAGAAAACGTACATCTTTTTAACACAACCGTCCATTCCAAATTTGTGGCTGAAAAAGCCATACAACTGGCATTAAGTTTACTCGGCAATGTTCCGAATTATCATAATAACCTTAAAGCCGGTGAGTGGTCAAAACGCACAACAAAAGACCGCACCCCATGGGTTAGCATGTTTAATAAACATGTAGGCATCTACGGATACGGCCGTATCGGAAAATACATTCATGAGATGCTAGACCCATTTAATGTTACCGTACATGTTATTGATAGAGGCAAGGATTATCACAATGCCTTAAAAGAACCATCATTAGAAGGCTTAATGAATGAAACAGATATATTATTCATTGCCGCACCACTTACAACAAACACCAAAGATGCCTTTAACCTTACAAACATAAAGTATTTAAAAAATAAATACGTTATCAATGTCGGACGCGGACCAATTTTTAATGAAGATGCCCTATATCAAGCGTTAAAAACCAAGTTACTAAAAGGATTCGCAAGCGACGTATGGTATCAATACCCTACCAAAGAAACGCCAGTAACTTACCCATCAATTCATCCCATTCATACATTTGATAACGTTGTGCTTAGTCCCCATTGCGGCGGACACACAACCCAAAGTAAATCAGCCATGACAGACCGAGTCATTGAACACGTCGATCATATTTTAAGAAATGATTATAGCGAAGCGCTTGATTTAACAAAACTCACCCCCTAGAGGTGGTAGCATGAAAATCACTTATGACGAACGCAACACCATGTTTTCCCGTGCCCGTTTAAAACCAGGCTCAAAAGCCTACACTGAGTTTTATAAAGCACATCCAGAACTTAAACCCTTAGATGACAAGGTTCGCGGGATGAACATAACCGAAAAATTACGCAAAAGTGATTATTTTAAATCGCTCTTTTTACCCTTGATTGAATCAAATACAACCATCCTTAAAGCCTTACATGACACCGTCAATAAAAAAGCCATCGCACAAAAACAACCCATACCTGCACATTTTCATAAAAATATTAAAGCCATCACAAAACATTTTGGCGCAGCCAAAACAGGCATTGTCAAACTCAATAAAACCCATTATTATTCACATCATGGTGGTGTCAACGACCGTATTGGTATTACCAATAATTACGGATTACCTACAGATAAACACTATACACACGCTATTGTATATATGATTCCTATGGACTTAGACTATATAAACCGTGCCCCTTTCTTTGAAGAGATGCTGGAAACGGAAAATGTCTATTTAAAGATTGCCGAAACGGGAAGTAAACTGGCACTTTATATCAAAGGGATTGGGTATGATGCACAATTTCAAAGTGAAGCCTTTTATCTAACCCCGCTCGTCCCACTAGCTTATGATGCAGGATTAGGCGAAATTGGTATGGCTAACCATATCGTGACGCCTGAATACGGAGACCGTGTGCGGCTAGGCGCTGTATTAACTACCTTACCGCTTGAAACAGATGCACCGGTTGACTTTGGGTTAGAACAATTTTGCAAGCGCTGTAGCCTCTGCTTAATGAATTGCCCTAGTCATTCGATTCAACCGCACACCCGCATGGTAAATGGTCGCCAATTTTACAAATTCGACGATCAGACCTGTTTCAATTTATGGAAAAATACTGGCACCGATTGTGGAACATGTATCCAAAGCTGCCCATTCTCTCAAGGTATTGATAGCGAAACCATTGCGGCTATGAAGAAAAACCCTAACTTAATTGATGAAGTGATAGCATCGCATCTTAAAAAACACGGTAGACGTCGTATGACTAAAGAAGAACTCGATATAGTACGCTTGGAGGATAAAGAATGACACTAGAAATCGATTTACATGGCTACACGGTATTAGATGCTAAAAAAATACTCGAACGGTTCATTGCAAGTGCCCCAAAAGAGTGTCATGAAATTATTGTTATTCACGGCTACAGCCGAGGTGATGCAATTAAAACGATGATACAAAACCCAAATGAACTAAGAAGTAACCGGATAAAACGCCGTAAATACAGCATGAATCAAGGTGAAACGATTTTAGAACTTTTTACGAATTAACCCCCAATAGTACTTAAACAAAAAAGTCCGTGCATGAACGGATTTTTTTGTTATAATAGGAATGAGTGCAAAAAAGAAAGCGTTTTTATTTTGACAAAAAAGAGGTGTAAACATGTACACAATAGTAGAGAAACACGTCATTAACAAAGACATTGATGTTATGGTTATTGATGCGCCCTTGGTGGCTCGAAATGCAGAACCCGGACACTTTATTATTTTACGCGTAGAAGAGGATGGGGAACGTATTCCTTTAACGATTGCTGGTGTAGAAGGCAACCTCGTTACGATTATTTATCAAAAAATGGGCTACTCCACAAAATTACTTGGCAAAAAAGTCGCAGGTGACACAGTGGTAGACTTTGTTGGACCATTGGGTAAAGCGGCACACATAAGAGAAGATAAAAACCATGTTATTGGTGTTGCTGGTGGTGTTGGAAGCGCCCCATTATTACCCCAAATGAAAGCCTATCATGAAAAAGGCATTAAAACTTCCGTTATTTTAGGAGCGCGGAGTAAAGAATACATTATCTTAAAAGATGCGTATGAAAAAATATGCGACCACGTATATATTACCACTGATGATGGATCTTTAGGCGATAAAGGACTAGTTACCGATACCTTAAAACCATTATTAGAACATGATGATTCTATCGATCATGTGATTGCCATTGGCCCCGTTATTATGATGAAATTTACTGCCATGATGGCTAAAGAACACAATCGTTCTGTCGATGTTTCTTTAAATCCAATTATGATTGATGGGACAGGCATGTGCGGTAATTGTCGTGTTACGATTGACGGAAAAACCTTCTTTGCATGTATTGACGGTCCAGATTTTCCTGGAGAAAATGTCGACTTTGATGAACTTATGTCTCGCCAATCTTATTATAAAAAAGAAGAACATGACTGTTATATGAGGTTAAAACATGAATAAAATCCCACGTACACGCATGCCAGAACAAGATCCGTCAATCCGTCAATCAAATTTTTTAGAAGTCGCTTTAGGGTATACTAAAGCGCAAGCAAAACAAGAAGCGTTAAGATGTATAGATTGTAAAAACCCGCGCTGTATCAAAGCCTGTCCCGTTAAGGTAGATATTCCTGGATTCATTAAAGCATTGGTTAATGATGATCCAGAAGACGCGTTTAATACCCTTTACCAAGATAACATTCTACCGTCAATTTGCGGTAGAGTGTGCCCACAAGAAAGTCAGTGTGAAGGCGCATGTATCCTAAATATAAAAGGAGAAAGCGTCTCAATTGGTGCACTCGAACGGTATGTTGGTGACTATGGTATTGAGCATAACCTTGCCAATCAAACCATTGAAACAACTAAAAATACAAAAGTTGCTGTGGTTGGTTCTGGCCCAGCTGGGCTTGCCAATGCCGCTAGCCTAAGAATGAAAGGCTATGATGTCACGGTATTTGAAGCGCTCCATGAATTTGGTGGCGTGCTTCAATACGGCATTCCTGAATTCCGATTACCAAAATCAATCGTTAAACACGAAGTGAATAATTTAAAAGCCATGGGCGTAACCTTTATTAAAAACGCCGTCATCGGTAAAAGTCTTACCATCAATCAACTAAAAGAAGATGGATTTAAAGCCATTTTTATCGGAAGCGGAGCTGGCCTTCCAAGTAGTTTAGGGATTCCTGGTGAAAATTTAAACGGCGTTTATTATGCCAATGAATTTTTAACTAGAGTTAACTTAATGAAAGCCAGAACCCATAAAGAAAGTACCTCAACACCAATTAAACTCGGTGATAAAATTGCCGTTGTTGGTGGCGGTAATGTTGCCATGGATGCAGCCCGTACTGCCAAACGCTTAGGTGCCAAAGAAGTCTTTATCCTTTACCGTCGAGATAGATCTAGTTTACCTGCACGGGTAGAAGAAATCCATCACGCTGAACAAGAAGGTATTGATTTTAGACTCTTACAAAATCCTGTAGAACTCATCGGTGATAACCGCGTGGTAAAACAGGTTAAAGTTGAAAAAATGAAACTTGGAGAACCTGACACCTCAGGAAGACGCCGTCCTTTACCAACAGGCGAATACCTCACCCACGATATCGACAACATCATTATTTCCATCGGGCAAAAGCCAAACCCAATTCTTAAAGACAACACCCTCGGATTAGAAACAGAACCATGGGGCGGTATTATTACCGATGACTATCAGATGACAAGTATTGATGGTGTATTTGCGGGTGGCGATGTTGTCACCGGCGCAGCGACAGTTATTCTCGCTATGGGTGCTGGGAAAGATGCCGCGCATCATATGCATGAATACCTTGAAAATGAAACCAAATAAGTGAATAAAACGCACTCTATCTATCATTTCCTAGATAGAGTCGTTTTTTGATTGACAAACCCTTCAAAATAAGATAAACTTTGATATAAGAATAATTTGATATTCAAAACAAATGGAGGATTTTATGGCAAAAATTGGACTCGTAGTATGTGGGAACTCAGGTATCGATTATATGGATCATCCATATGATATTCGTGTCATTCGCTCAATGTTATTATTTGGTGATGAAGAATTTACTGACTTTGTTGATATTAAAGCCGATGATTTTTACAAAAAACTTGAAGCTAGCAGTGATTTACACATTTCAACAGCACAAACCGCAACAGGTGTAATTTTAGAAACCTATGAACAATTAAAAAAAGATGGATATGATGAAATTTTAACCATCACCATTTCATCAAAATTAAGTGGAACTTTTGAAGGCGCACGTATGGCCGCCAACATGGTTGAAGGCATCAAAGTACGCGTCTTTGATTCATTGACAGTTGCTTACCCTGAAGCATACATGGCTTTAACCGCCGCAAAGATGATTGAAGAAGGCAAACAAATGACAGAAATCTTAGATAAACTTATTGTTATCCGCGAACACCAAGGTATTCTTATTTCTGTAGATACACTAAAATATTTAGTTAAAAATGGGCGTCTTAGTGGTGCGAGTGGATTCTTAGGAAGTCTCTTAAAAATCAAACCGATGCTACATTTAACAAGAGAAGGACGCGTTGAGCCTTTAGAAAAAATCAGAACCCGCTCAAAAGCAATTAAACGAATTGTTGAAAAATATTTAAAAGAAGATTACAATAGTAATCAAGACGTCTTCATTGCACATGCAAATGATGAAGAAACCGCCCAAGCCATCAAACAAGACCTACTGAATCAAAAACCAGAACTAGGCGATGTTCTTATCACGCCACTTACACCAGTTGTCGGCGCACATGCTGGACCTAAGACTGTGGCATTAGGCTGGGTACCGAAAAAGATTTAAAGGGAGGAAGCTATGGATTCTACACCAAAGGCAATCATTAACGAACTCCTTGTTGAAGTGTTTAACCGTATTTTAACCATAGAGCAACAAAACCTAAAAGAACGCGGTGTTAAACTATCAATGAGTGAAGTTCATGTATTAGAAGCCATTGAAAAAACCAAAGAACCGACAATGAGTAACATCGCAAAACGCTTACGCGTTACGGTTGGAACACTTACAACAAGCGTCAATAGACTTGTTCAAAAAGGCTATTGTAAGCGCGGTGGTGTCAAAGATGATCGTCGCAAAGTTGTAATTACACTTACCGATAAAGGGGAAGAAGTCTTACGTATTCACGAAGCGTTTCATGATGAAATGATTGACGCGGTTGTCGAAGACATGCATCTTGAAGAAAATACCGTTCTCATTGACGCATTAGAAAAACTCTCAATCTACTTCAAAAGCAAATACTAAGCGATAAACGCCTTTACACACCATGGTTAATTTGATAAAATGAATTAAACATGATCTTGTGTGGAGGTGTTTTTATATGCAAATCAGTTCGGATATTATTCGCGGGCATCTAGAAGGTATCATTTTAAAACTCATTATCGAAAAAGATCGGTACGGGTATGAAATTGCTAGCGAAATCGCGAAACGAACCAACGATGCATTCATCATCAAAGAAGCAACGTTATATAGTTTGGTTCAACGCTTAGAAAAAAAAGAACTAATAACCTCATATATTGGAACAAAATCACATGGCGGTAAACGCCGGTACTACACAATTACAACGTTAGGAAAAGCCTTTTTTAAAGAAAAAGTAAACGAATGGCATCACCTTAAAGCAATCATGTCACAACTTCTGGAGGCACAACATGAAAGCAATTGACGATTTTATTCACCATCTGTTTAAAAAACAAAAGCGAACCAAAGAAACAGAGGAAACAAAACAAATTTTAATTGAGATGCTGACAGAAAAAGTTGAAGACTTAAAAGAACAAGGATATGAAGAAGAAGAGGCCATCGACAAAACCATAAATGAGTTTGGTGAACTCGATGACTTTTATCATCCCAACATGGATAAAGAGAAGAAACGGTATAAACGACAAAAAACCATTCAACATTATCGTAACGATTTGTTATTTTCAGCTATCAGTTCAGCAATTATCATCGGTATTTTAGGCTTTGTTAATCTTGAATACTTTCCAGATGCAGGACTATGGTTTATTATTCCATCACTAGGTATTTTATTTTGGCCGTTAAGTTTACTCTACAAACTGCTCAATAAAAAAGGAGATTAATAATGAAGAAGACTGCTGTTATTGCTGTAAGTACAGGATGCTTAGATTATTTAGACGTTCCTTATGATAACCTATACATTGTTCGCTGTAAGATACTCATTAATGATGAAACATATAATGATTATATAGACATCACCGCTGAACGATTTTATGAGATGCTAAACAATGATACCTCACTGATGCCATCATCAAGCATGCCAAGTCTTGGAGAAATAACAGAAACGTTTGATCAAATCTTAGAAGATGGCTATGATAATGTCTTAGTTATTACCATTTCTAGTGCCTTAAGCGGCACCTATCAAACAGCGCTCATGGCGAAAAACGCCTATGATAAACCCTTAAACATACACGTTATTAATACAAAAAACGCCGCAATTAGTGAAGGATTCTTATCATTAGAAGCGTTGCGTATGATTGAGGAAGGCAAACCCCTTGATACCATTATCAAAACATTAGAAAAATTATCTACTAGTCGCAAACAATATTTTATGGTCGATAATTTACGCTTACTTGTAAAAAATGGCCGACTTAGTGGCGCCAGTGGATTCTTAGGGAGTCTTCTTAAAATCAAACCAATATTAGAAGTAAATGACGAAGGAAAAATCGTGCCTTTTGAAAAAGTGCGCACACAAAAAAAAGCCCTTGAACGCATGGTAGATCACGTTTTAGAGGATTTAAAAGACATTAAAAACTTCGTAATAACCTACGATACAAGCGACAATAAAGCTGGGTTTGATTATGTCAAATCCCGGATTGATAAAGCCTATCCTAATAACCGTTTTTATGCCGCACCAATAACCCCAGTCATTGGGTGTCATACTGGTGTTGGCACAGTTGGCATTGCGTATTTTAATCTTGATAATATTGACTGATAAGAACCTGCTAAATTGCAGGTTCTTTCTTTTTGTTAGTTCTAGACATTTGTTTGTGCTATAGTAAAGATAAGGGTAGGACACATAAAGGAGTATATTATGAAAAAATTAAATGGGTGGATTACATTATTTATGACTCCTAAAAAATCAGTTCAAAAATTTCTCGCAATTGGTCTCATAATCCTTACAATACTAATTACACTATTGGTATATCTTACAGGAGGCATTCAATATGTGTATTCACATGGAATGTATATACCGATTCTTTTAGCAGGTATCTATTTTGGTGTTTACGGTGGGCTAATTCAAGGCTTAATCGGTGGCTTACTACTTGGTCCATTTATGCCTATTGATACCGATGCAATGCTTATGCAATCTCCTATCAACTGGATTTACCGTATTATTTTCTTTATGCTTATTGGGGGAACCATTGGCTATTTCTCAAAAGCTATAAAAACAGCGTATTTAGAACGTATTAAAATATTAAAAAAAGATATTTATACAGATATCCCTTTATTAACCGATTTAATTGATCAAGATGCTGATCAACACCCACATTATATTATGCATTTAAAAATCTTGAATCATCAAGATTTAATCGATTTACTCGGTATTGATGCCTATCATGATGTTTTACAACTCATGCAATCACGCATAATTAACTTAAAACATACAAGCAGTATCTATCAAAAAGAATTATCAAGTTTTATCATCACACTTGAAAATGAAGTCGATGATAATACCTTAGAGCATTTAAGTGATACCCTAAGGGAAACCTTTATTATAAAAGATATTCCTATTTATCTCGATATAGCATTAGGTATTACCATGGCAAATGATGATTTACAAACAGCCTTAATTAAAGCTATGTACGCTTCTCGGTATGCAGAACGCAATTATGTAAGTTATGCAAAATACACCGATACTATGAGCCCAAATCACGAAAATATTAATATCTTAGGCTTATTTAATAAAGCAATCTATAACAATGAATTATATTTAGTATTCCAGCCACAAATTGATTTAAAAACAAAAGAGACTATTGGGGCAGAAGCCTTGTTGCGCTGGCAAAGTGATGACTTAGGTTTAATGATGCCTAATGATTTCATCCCTCTTATTGAAAATACATCGCTCATCAATGATTTAACAGAGTGGGTTATCAAAAGCGTGTTTGAACGTATTAAGATGTTGATGCAAAGCCGGATGCCACTCAAAATAGCAATAAATATATCCGCAAAAAATCTGCTTGATAAAACATTTTACAACAACGTTAAGACATGGTTAGAAGACTATCAAATTCCCGGAAAATATGTAGAATTTGAAATCACCGAACAATCCCTTATCATTAATAAAAGTATTTCTAAAAAATTTATCGATCAATTAAAACATGAAAAAATCAGTTTATCAATAGATGATTTTGGTACTGGATATTCATCCTTAAGTGAACTAAATAGATATCAAGTACATTCTTTAAAAATTGACCGTTCATTTATTCACAATTGTACAAAAGACACACAACTTTGTAGCATCACCAAAGCAGCAATTAATTTAGGTAAGTCCTTGAATGTAAAAACAACCGCCGAAGGCGTTGAAACAAAAGAAGAAGCTGACTATTTAAAATCAATCGACTGCGATTATGCACAAGGATATCATTATGCCAAACCGCTACAATTTAACGAATTTTATACGTTTTTAAAAAACCAGAAAAAAACATAAAACATCTTTCAAAGCATTGCACAAAGCATGCGAAAGTGATACAATTATTCAGGTGATTATATGAAGACAAAACGCTTAACATTGCTTTCCGTGTTGCTTGCCCTCAGTGTTGTATTGAACATTGTTGAACGGGTTGTTATGCAAGGCATTACCGCCCTTGCCGGACCGTTTCTAGCGCCCTTATTAGGGGTTGGTGGATTGCGCATTGGACTCGCAAATATCATTGTATTATTAATTTTATATACTTACGGAAGAAAAGATAGCCTTACTGTTTTATTACTAAGAGTATTACTTGTCGGGTTACTGTATTCAGGACTATCTAGTATCCCCTTTTATACAAGCCTCGTTGGTGGGTTATTGGCGTACTCAATCATGGTTTTAGCAAAATCATTTAATAGCTTTTCAATTATTGGCGTAAGTATCCTTGGCGCAGTTGGACATGTGTTTGGTCAAATGATTGTTGCGATACTCTTTTTTGATTATTACATCGCTGCTTACTTTCCATTAATGTTGCTACTCAGTTTGCCATCAGGATTCATTGTAGGAAAACTAACAATACAACTTTTACACATATTAAAACCATTAACTGAAAATCATACATAATAAAAAAATCACCTATCAGGACAATCTGATAAGTGATTTTTTTTAGTCTGTATATTGTTCAATCAAAATTTCCATAAGATAATTTTCTTCAAAATTCTCACTAAAGCGCGCTTCACGATCTGTATCTAGCCAAATCGCTTCAGTATCTTCAAGGCTGTTGATAAAATCAATAGATTCATCAATAGGCATTAAAAACGCAATGGTAGAATACACATCTGCTAGTCCAGGATCTTTAGAAATAACCGTTACTGTACGTGTGTGATAGGTAGGGTATAAGGTTATTGGACTAATTAAATGGTGATATTGCTGCCCATCAACCGTATAAAACCGTTCATAGTCTCCACTAGTCACCGCACTATAACCAGAAGGGACGCGAACACGTCCATATCTAGAAAGTGGATTATCAGGATCTTTTAAACCAATTGACCAATAATCTCTTTCAGGATGCGGATTGGCTCCCTCAACTTCAATGTTTGAACTACCAGAGTTTATCATAAAAATTTCTACATCTTGAGAACGAAGATAATCGCCAACTTTTTCAGCAATATATCCTTTAGCAATCGCACCTAGATCAAGGGTCATACCTTCGGGAATCTTAATTGTATTGTTATCTTCATCAAGTTCAATCAGCGAAGGATCAGCCATCATTGCTGCTTCTTCGAGCTCATCTTGAGATGGAACCTCACAAACCTCATCTGATAGACATTGCTCGCGATAATTGGTCCAAATATCTACCACATCACCAAGGGCTATATTAAATAACGGCGAGACATTCTCGTGTATATCAATACTGAGCGCAATCATTTCAGTTAGTAACGGGTCAATCTCAATGACTTCGTCAGGATGTGCATTAATGTAATGAATATTATGAATATCTTCATAGTCTGTATATCGTGTCGAGACTTGATGGCCATGTGTTAAAATATCATCTATCTCATCAAAAAGGGCATTTTCATCTTGATTATCGAGCCACGTAGTAACGGCAATTCTTGTATCAAAAACACCATAATAGATTTCTTGATGTTCTTCTTTACCAGTATCGCAGCTAATCAATAGAAACCCTATAAATAAGAGCGTTATAAAGTTAAATATTTTCATTGCAAAACCCCTTTCGTCTAACATATTATATCATAATTTCATTAATTTCGATGTCTATTATCAAAAAAATATAAACGCGTGTTATAATAAAGAAAAATAATAAAAGGGGTGGGATAATGATATCTACTGAAAAAAGCTATATTCAACCAAAATTGATTGCCTTACCTGTTGATTCAATCAAACCTTCATTAACACTAAATACCCCTGTTAATATTGGCACACCGCTTGATGAAGCGGGCCTTGTATATAGCACAGTGAGTGGCACTATCAAACAATTTATTGTTCAAAAAGATGAGTATAACGACATTAAAAACTACGTAATTATCGAAAACGATACCAAAAACACCGTGGACAAAGCCATCCAAAATATGACCACAAAAAAACGCATTGAAACATATTTTTCTCCATCTTTGGCAATTGAGCAATTAGGCTCAATGCACCAAAAATACCTTGTTGTTGATCTTGTATTTTTTGATGAGCCCTTTGCGACACTCGACCAAAAATTTGTCGAAAATACCTATGATATCATCATGAGAACCATACAAACATTACATGATATATATCAATTTAAATCGGTCGTATTACTCGTTAAAGACGATGTCTCATCGCGCTTTTTAAACAATCAAACATTTCCCATTGAAGTCAGATCAATCAAGCCAGAAAAAGGTGTCGATTTTAGACACAAAGCCATCAATGATATCTTCAACGGAACATTAAGAAAAACACAAACATATAACTATCTATCGTTTGAATCGATATTAAGACTCAACGAAATGATTACATACAAACGCCCATCGGTATTAAACCGGGTTATTGTCCATGGTGATGCGATAAAAAATCCCACTGTCTTCCAAGTCAGAATCGGTACGCTATTTTCCGATTTAAAACGTATTTTTAATGGGTACACAACCAATAAACCGCTCACTATTCTTAAAAATTCACGTTTAGAAATGAAAGCCATCGACCATGACCAATTCTCAATTACAAAAACCATCGTTGGACTTTATATCCAAGAACATAGAGAACGCGAAGTTTATGATTGTATTTCATGTGGTCGCTGTAATAATAAATGTCCCGCTGGAATATTGCCATCAAAGATTATGCATGCGGTTGAACACGATATTTATTTGGGCAGTATGAAAACCAATCTTTGTATTGAATGCGGCTTATGTACCTATTATTGCCCATCGAAAATCCCCGTAATGAATTTTGTAAAAAAAGCCAAAGCATTACTTAAGGGGGATAACGATGTTTAAAATCCAAAAAACACCACTCGTAAGTACCGTTGAACATACTTTGAAACGTCTCATAAGTTATCACATTGCCGTCGTATTTATGACCGTTATCGCCTTAATATTACAAGCATTCATTGGATTAGAATATGCCTTCTATGGCTTATTACAAGTAGTAATTGCGGTCGCCTTCTCAAGCGCTTTAGTATTTGTTTACCGATATCTAAAAAACCAAGATACAACACACTATAGAAACTACATGACAAGCATTACACACGCATTGCTCGCAAGCCTTTTATTACCCGTTCAAGCACCATTTTATGTGATTATTATTACAATAATCATCATTAAGTTATTTTCTTTTATATTTCTCATATTATTTAGGAAACACATTATCCATCCCGTCTTACTTGCTGTACTTATTGTCCAACTTATTTTTAGAGATATGTTATCTATATCAGAAACCATGGTCGCGATATTTAACGCTGATGATCTTCCATTTAGCCGCATTCAATTTTTCTTTGGGCTATATGAAGGATTAACGCTAGGAACCAGTGCATTCTTTATATTATTCATGTTGTGGATTTATTTATCAGTAACAAAAATCATCCATGTAAAAATGAGCGTACTATACGTGATTCATATGATTATCGGCGTAATCGTCTTTGCGATATTCACAGAATACACCTTGTGGAATACATTCACCTATCTCATGTTAGGCTATACCGCATTAATGCTGGTCTTCTTTGTCTCAGAACCAACATCAACCCCAGAAACCGATGAAATGATGATTATCTATCCATTAATAGCCGTTATTTTAACTATATGGTTTCGATTACAATTTGACATTATTGAAGCAGCCATTTACGCGCTTGTCTTTGCCCAATTCATTACCTGGGTCATGGAGCAATTTCAAACCCGGACCTTTCCGCGCGTTAGAAACGCTTTAACTATAGCAAGTGGTGTGGTTTGGCTTGGTATTATTATGTTGTTGAGTATATAGTAACACCTTTCTTAAGCATAAAAAAGACACATTAAGTTAATAATGTGTCTTTTTAATTGTGTTCATTAGAAATCTTTAGTTAGTGATAAAATTACTCAGTCGCTTGTTCCATTGCATCGTCAAATGCAGCTTTGTATGAAGTAACGCGGATTGTTACGCTTGCAAATACATCTTCATCTTCAGCGAAGTATCCATCTTCGATATCACCAGGCCAACCTTGTTCTTCAACAATAGCTTCACCTAATGCAAGTGATTGTTCATACCATTCAAGACCAATTGGACTTGCACCTTTCATACCATAGTCATCTTCTAAGGCATGTTTAGTAGTATAAGTATAACCATCTGTTTCATCACCGCTTGGGTAAACTACATCAATAAATGCATAATCAATAACACCATTTTCGTTAACAAACAGTGTAGCAGTTGTAGCTACCGATTTTCCAGTACCATTGTCGGTCCCAATTGAATAACCCGTATGAACGCCAGGGGTGAAATCTCCTTCTTCAACTTCTTCGCCACAAGCTGTAAGGGCAAAGACAAATGCTAATGATACTAATAAAGCTAATAATTTTTTCATTTTATTTCCTCCTAAGTGTGTGTTTTCATTCCAATAGTATTATAAATGCTGTAATACAGTTTGTCAACTACCAATACAAATAAAACCGCTTTTTTTTCGTTTATAGATTTGTATACAAACAACCTTAGATTAATGGTATAATTGAACAAATGTATGGTATAATATATCTAGCAAATACGGAGTTGATATACATGAAAAAAAATGATAAATGGTTAATATTTATTGTGCTTGTTGTTGGAATCATTGGATACGCCGTTGTCCAAATATTACAATCAACATTAACAGATGAAAATGCCACGGCCGTTGTCACTTATGAAAATCAAGAAATTTTACATATTAGTTTAACAGATGGGTCATATACCATTATTGATGAAACCTATATCTATAGACCAGATGAAACAGAAGACAATCCTTATTATATCCAATGTTTTAATGAAAACAACATCACTTGCGTCTTAGGAGAAAACGGACCTGTCGTCATCAAATATAACAATCATATGGTCGATGTCATCTACGAAACCAGCCCAAATAACACCTGTCGTTTGCATGGTCCAACCAACTCGCCAGTCCAACCCATCACCTGTTTACCAAACCGTATTTCGATTCAAATAGTCAGTTCAGATACAGAAGATGATGCCTATATTAAAAGGAGGGACCCATGGATCCTTTACAAAGCGCCATTACCGAACTAATTTTATTTTTTATTATCTTTCCCTTGACGTTTAAAGCCATGATGGCTGCAGATATTAGCAGCATCTTTAAAAAAGGCGCCATTTGGCAAATTCAAATCATCTATATTTTCTTAAGTATTGGGCTTGCCTATTTGGTCACAAGAGGTCTCATGCGCTTAATAGAATTGACCACACTAATTGCGGGTTTATAAAACGTTCTTCTGAACGTTTTTTTATTGGTATACCAAAACATCCTCAAGCACATCAATCGTTGCTTGTGCATGTGTCATATCAGTAATCCTACGCGTCAAAGCATCTAACGCATCTTGTTGTACAGTAATATGATATGTGACATGTGATGTATACGTAATATCATTAACCGTAACATGCTCTCTTAAATAATGTTCAACACTTCCAGACATTGAAAACGATACCGTAATATCAACATGATAAACACGAATAGGAGAGACTATAACCGCATCCTTAAGTGCCGTGCTAATTGCTTTTGTATAGGCTCTAACTAGTCCAGAAGCTCCCAATTTAATACCACCAAAAAAGCGAATCACAATAGCCAAGACATTGGTTAAATCTTGTTTTTGCAACACTTGCATCATCGGAAACCCCGCTGTTTGCGATGGTTCCCCATCATCATCAAATTTTTGCTGATCCGCGTTTTCGCCAATGCTATAAGCAAAACAATAATGATTTGCCCCTGGATACTGTCTTTTTATATCAGCCAATATACGTTTGACATCTAGTGTACTCTCAATGGGAAAGACAAATCCTAAAAACGTGGATTTTTTAATCTCTAATGTACTTTTTACCATACCTTGAATACTATGCATTGTTATCACCTATTCCTATTATACAAGATAAACACAAATATAACCTCATAAAGATAGAAAAAACCGCCAATATATAGTATAATTTTTATGGTGATTACAATGGAAAAAATGCATGAATACGGACGCTCAATATTAGAAACCTTAAATGACAAAGGCTTTGAAGCCTATTTTGTCGGCGGTTATGTTAGGGACTATCTCTTAGGAATACAAACCAAAGACATCGATATAACCACAAACGCAAAAATTAATGACATAAAAAACATTTTTGATAGGGTGATTGTCACAGGAGAAAAATTTGGGACAGTTACCGTATTAATCCATCACCACCCATTTGAAGTAACCACGTACCGAACGGAAACCACATACTCAAATTATCGCCATCCGGACCGCGTTAGTCATACAAACTCTTTAAAAGAAGACCTTGCAAGACGCGATTTTACCATCAACCAGTTGGTCATGGATAAAGACAGTAATATAAAAGATTATTTTAACGGACGTCAGGATTTAGAAAATAAAATTATCCGCACAATAAATAATCCAAACGACCGATTTGAAGAAGACGCATTAAGAATGTTACGGGCGTTTCGTTTTTCCGCAAAACTTAATTTCTCAATTGAAGCCAATACACTAGATGCAATTCAAAATAAAAGATTACTTTTGACCCACATACCCATCGAACGCATCCAACATGAGTTAATCGAACTCTTTGACTATAAACACAGTCAAAAAGCATTAACTTATATGAAAGAAACATCATTTAACGATGCCCTCGGTCCACTAGAAAAAGGACTTAACGCGCTTGCTGATGTTGATATAGAATACACACATAAAGAAGCATTAACGTTTTTAGTCTATTACGATTATACTGTATTAGACATACTCAAATTATCAAATATCTTAAAAAGCGAAATTAAAACAATGCTTTCAATACATCAACAAACAAAACATGCACGGTTTCAACCAGAACACCTTTTTTCCTATAAAAAACCGCTCTGTTTAAGAGCCAACACAGTCAACAAAATGCTTGGATATATCGACCAACAAGAGAGAATTAATACACTATACAAATCTTTGCCAATTACCTCTATGAAAGATTTAGCATTTAAAGGTGAAGATATTCTTAAAACCTTAAAACCAAAAAATAAACGCCATATACGCTTAGTTATCGATCATTTACTATACCGTGTTTTACATCAATCATTACCAAATGAAAAAGACGCATTAAAAGACGCCGCAGAAGCATTCTTAAACGAACTTGAAAGCGAGTGACATTATGGAAGACTATTACGCATACCTTGATGATTTTGAAACCATTACGATTTTGATCCCAAAATCTATGACCAAAGATGTCATCGCCCATTTTACTGTCGAAGGCAACGATGAAACCATCGCATTAAACATTAAAGAACACGAAGAACGGGACCATGAACACAAGTACATCCTAACATTTGACGCCTATATTTTATTAAATAAGCGGTATTATGTCCACGCCAATAATACCTTTAAGACAGAACTATATACGGGAAAAATTGTTAGAACAAAACAATTTGACAGTGTCTATTTTTACGATGGAAACGACCTTGGCGCAACCCACACACCAACGAAAACACAGTTTAAAGTCTGGAGTCCTGTTGCCAAGTCTATAGACGTTATCCTTTTTAAAGATGCTAAAGAAACCACCCATCAACTAACATATACCAACCGCGGCATTTGGACTGTCACAATTGAAGGCGACCTCGATCAAACTGAGTATATATATGATGTCTTTGTTAATGGCAAGCAACGCCGCGTTATTGACCCTTATGCAAAATCCTCAACCGCAAATAAAAAACACAGTGTGGTCATTAATAAAGACCATTTAATCAAAATGCATCACCCTAGCCCAGCGTTTTCTTCACATGCAGAAGATGCAATTATTTATGAAATGAGCATTCGCGACCTTACCAGTGACCCATCGTTAAACATCGATGACCCTATCACATTTAAAGCAGCCCATAGACAACATATCACAACACCAAAAAACCATCCTGCTGGCTTTGATTACCTTAAATCATTGGGTGTAACCCATGTCCAAATTATGCCTATGTATGACTTTGAAGGCGTCGATGAAACCAAGCCTTTTGCATCGTATAACTGGGGCTATAATCCAAGTCAATACTTTGTACCAGAAGGCAGTTTTTGCACCGACCCCAACGCCCCATATCAACGCATCAATGAGTTAAGAGAGTTAATCGATGACTATCACGCCCACAATCTCCGCGTAGTTATGGATGTTGTGTTTAATCATGTCTATGACCCAGATACCTTCCCTTTTGAGATTCTCGTCCCTGGGTATAGTTACCGTTATGATGAACGCGGAATGCTGACAAACGCAAGTGGTGTCGGCAATGATCTTGCTACAGAACGCGCAATGATTAGAAAACTCATTATTGATGCCATTCTTTATTGGACAGATACATTCAAAATAGATGGATACCGGTTTGATCTAATGGGTCTCATCGACATCGATACAATGCATGCAATAAGACAAAAACTAGAAGACCTATCACCCGATGTATTGGTCTACGGTGAAGGCTGGAAAATGGCAGATCGTCCTAATTTAGCGCACATGCGAAACAAGCAGGTGCTATTTAATATCGGATTCTTTAATGACTTGTTTAGAGATACGGTTAAAGGCTCGACGTTTGATGATGCCTCTACAGGATATGTTCAAGGTAACACCAAAAGTTTAGATAAGATGATGAACATCATTCAAGGCTCAATTGCCCCGCATGTCTTATTTAATTATCCAGCACAATCAATCAACTATGCAGCTTGCCACGATAACCATACCCTGCGTGATAAACTCGCTTTATCATTACCAAATGAAGATGAAACCACACGTCACTTAAGACAAGAACTTGCCACAAGCATTGTCCTTTTATCTCAAGGTGTTCCGTTTATTCACATGGGCCAAGAGTTCTTTAGAACCAAACAATGTGTCGAAAACAGTTATAAATCGCCTGATGAGATAAACATGATTGATTGGCACTTAGTTGACCAACATCAAGACGCCATAGAACGATTTAAACAGCTTATCAAAATAAGAAAAACCATTCCCTTATTACGTTTAAGATCGCGAAGTAAAATCTTTGAAAAAACCGATATTAACTGTAATAAATCAGGGACCATGCATTATACCTTGAAAGATGACACCCAACATTACCTTATCATCTTTAAGCCAACGATGAAAAAAGAAACATTGACATTTGAGCGACCTGTTGATATTCTTTATCAGAGTTCAGATGTTCACAAAGATAACCAAAGCTACACCCTAAATAGCATCTCAACAACCATTTTCAAACTTGCCTGAAAGGAAGATTATATGACACCATTTTACGCCAAAGTTTTATCAACTAACGAAACATCGTATGATACAAATACCTTAAGTGTATTAACAGAAGAAACACTAAGAGATACCGCAACCATCCAAAAACCTACAACACTACGTATCGATGAATCGATCCGTTTAAAAAACGGAGATATATATCTTTTTGATACCGAAATGGTAACCCACAATGATAAAGAACAACCTCTCGTCAAAAAGTATACCCATATCAACGACTGCGATTTACCACTAAACGAACAAGAAGAACTGATGCGTATTTTTTATGATTTCGCACCCATTGACATTGAAAAGGTAAAATCCAGCATCGAAACGTTTCTTTTACGCGTCAACAATCCAACCATCAAAACCATTTTAGATGATATCTATGACCGGTACACAAAACCGTTTTACCTTTATCCAGCAGCAACCAAGTTTCATCATGCTTATATTGGCGGGCTTGCCCATCATACAGAAAGCATGTTAAGACTTGCTGATGGACTACTCGCTGTTTATGATTTTTTAGATCAAGACTTACTCATCGCTGGAATCATCTTACACGATGTAATGAAAACCGTTGAACTATCAAATTATAAAGAACCTGAATATACCAAAGAAGGAAAACTGATCGGACACATCACCATGGGCGTTAAAGAAATCACCAAAACCGCGATGAAACATGACCTCTACGATACAGAAGAACGGTTATTATTAGAACATATTATCTTATCACATCACTATTACGGGAACTTTGGATCTCCCAAAAAACCAAACATCCCAGAAGCCTTAGCGCTTCATTTTATCGATAATATTGACTCGAAATTTGCCGTCTTAGGAGAAGCACTTAAAGGTATTAATGAAGGCCAGTTCACCCCCTCACTACCCATACTAGATAGAGAGCGATATTACAAAGCCAAAATGAAAAAATAGACAATTTCACATCACTGTGTTAAAATAGTTAAAGCCATGCACTTATTGCATGAAAGATATAGGAGGAGCAATTATTATGAAACTCAAAAAACGGACAGAAAAACTTAAAGACATTAGAAGTCAACTACAAATTCCCGGCGTCATTTACGGTCGTCGTATTGACTCTACACCAGTACAAGTTGATTATAACGAATTTATGAATGCATATCACGAATTTGGAACAAGTATGACTTTCAAAGTACGTTTAGATGGTAAAAATCACCAAGTTTATATTAAAGAAATCCAAACAGATCCTTTAAACATCAATAACGTACGTCACTTCGATTTAATCAAAGTAACCGCATCAGATACCATTACCGCAGATATCCCTGTATACTTAGATAATAAAGAAGAAGTTGAAAAACGCGGACTTGTTGTCCAACTCATCAACCAATCAATTGAAACAGAATTTTCACCAGGTAAAGGGGTTTCAAACTTTACATTAGACGTAAAAGGCATGGAAGATGGCGATGTATTACGTGTTAAAGACATCGAACATTCAGAAGACTTACGTATTTTAGAAGACCCTGAAAAGATGGTTGTTAATGTAACAGAACCAACCTATGAAGACGAACCAGAAGAAGGCGTAGAGGAAGAAGAAGTTGAAGTAGAAGCGATTAAGCAAAAAGCAGAAACTGAAGACGAAGAATAACCTCACCTTACACAAACAACACAAAAAAGGTTATATCATTCGTGATATAACCTTTTAATTTTAAGGAGATGAACAATGAAAATTCTATTAATCGGCGGAACTGGTATTATTTCAACTGCAGTCACTGAGCGAACGATTGAACAAGGACATGACCTTTATCTTTTAAACCGTGGAAACCAAAAAGACATCATCCCACATAAGGCAACCCACCTTAAGGCTGACATTAATAACGATGATGCAGTCTTAGCACAATTAAAGGGACACACTTTCGATGTCATCGTCGACTTTATTGCATTCACCGTTGATGATATTAAACGTGATATTAGACTGTTCAAAGACAAAACAAAACAATACATCTTTATTAGTAGTGCTTCATGTTATGACATTAGTAAACGGGAAAAACCCATTAAAGAAACCTTACCACTTGCCAATAAAGTATGGGGATACAGCCAAAATAAAATTGCGTGCGAAGCCTATTTAAGTGCCTTAGAAAACCCACCATTTGCGATTACCATCGTAAGACCAAGCCATACGTATGATAAACATTCAGTCCCTTTCCAGCTCACAAGCTGGTCACATCCTTTCACTGTGATTAACCGCATACTACATGACCAAGTCATTGTTATTCCCAATGATGGGAATAATATCTGGACACTCACATATAACGCAGACTTCGCAAAAGGATTTGTTGATTTATATGGTAATTCAAAAGCTTATAACGAGGCTGTCCATATTACATCTGAATATATGTATACATGGAATGAACTCGCCAAAATTGTCTATAAAGCATTAAACAAAACACCCAACATCATTCATGTTCCCCTTGACAAAATCTTAACCTATTTTCCAGATAAAAAGGGTCCGATGCAAGGAGACAACACCTTAAATGCTTATTTCGATAACACAAAAATCAAGTCACTTGCGACACACTACAGTTCAGAAACCCCATACGAAACCATTGTTCAAACCGCCCTACAATATTACCTCGATGATACATTTAAACAAACCATCGATGAATCTTTTAACAAGCGCTATGATAATCTTGTACAAGATGTTTTAAAAAAATAAACCATATCCAAAAAAAAATACCAATCCTAACTGTTAGGATTGGTATTTTAATGGTTTAGTCACCAAATATAATCATTTGATAAACATCTTTTAACGCTCTAATCATGACTTCAATTCGCTCATTTTCATCTGAGTAAGTTGCATCTTCATCTAAGAGTTTATTAATCATAACAAGATTACCAAACGGATCAAAGTTTTCTTGTGGATTAGGAAGGAGACCTTGGAAGTAAGATTCAAAATACACACTTACTGCAGTATCAACTTCATCAGGAAGTTCGATGTTAGTTTCTCCTGAGGTTAAGATATCAAAAGTCGCTTCTACCCAAATTTCAATCTGATCTTTAGATGGAATAGCATTTGTGTTTTCAACACGGCTATCATATGCATTTTCAGTGTCTGTGAATTCCGCGCTAGGTGCTTCAAAATTCGTTGCAGCTTTACGTGCTTTTACAAGATGCATTCCAAACTCAGTAGTGAAAATACGATCATCTAGTAAACTATCTTCATCAATATATTCATTGGTTAGATATGTTTCATAAATACGGTATATGTTTGTCGTAAAGTTTTCTACAAAGGTTTTGGTTTGGTTATACGTAATGGCTTGACCATCACTAGATAAATTCTCATGGCGCACTTTAAATCCGTAGTTTTTAAATTCCGCCCAAGGATTATCTTCATCAGTCTCATCACGTAAAGCTTCATTATATTCAGCAACGACTTCAGTTAGTGAGCCTGTTGTTTCAGCCGCATCAAGTAATGCCGTTTCTAATTCTGCTTTTTTCAGATTATAGGCAGTTTTTTCAGTGTCATCTAAGCCTTCTAAGAACGTATCATAATCATCCGGTTCTAAATCGCCATCAAAATCAACAAAGATTAAAATGTGTTCTACGCGCATATTAATATAATTATCATATTGTTCCGTAACATAATCGTGCGCATCGTCATAATCTAAGTAATCTGGGATTAAATAATTTTGCAGTTCAGAAACAACCAATTGTCGCATAAAATCAACATCGTTTTTATGACCATAGAATAAGTATAAAAACTCATCCCATGAATAGACTTGTGAGTATTGATGATTTGCAAATTGGACTTTCAAATTTTCAATAAACTCACGGTGTTCTTCTAAATTATCATTACGACTGTTAATTAAATCACGATTATCGCCAAAGGCGCTTGTAAAATAATTGCTTTTTAGTAGATACTGTTCTTTATATATTTGAATCAATGTTAACGCACCAGTTCGTCTTAATGCATATTCAAAGAACTCTTCTGTATTTACCGTGAAATCATCTAGACTAACCAATAATTGATTGTCTTGATTTTCATATACCGCATAGTCTGGTCCGACAACGTTAGCAACCATTTGTTCATAACTTTTATGTAACAATGAGTCGTGGAACACAAGGTTGTTTTCATTACGTAACTCAATCATATATGAATTTACCAACTCATCGGTTGTTAAAGTATCTAAATAATCTTCGCGAACCGCAGATTTTTCTTCATTGCTTAAATTGTCATAGGTATCAATTGATTGCTCATGAATTTTATAATACATCACATAATAATCTTTTGTAATACTATCTTCTTCATTATATCTACGTTTATCAACTGTGTAATTGAGTGCATCTTCATCTTCGTCATCGAGAGATAATTCATCAAATAAAATGTTAGCAACATTAAGTGTCCGAGCACTTTCTGTCATATCGTCATAAACGAATTCGAAGTACTCAGTAGAAAATGTATCTAAACTTGTTTGTTCTACATCCTCTGGTAATTGATCACGATATTGATATAAATAGTTATAGATTAATACATACATTTCAAATACTTCATCGGTATCTAAAACGCGCGTGTTTGCGTCTGTTAAATCTTCTCTTGATAGATCTTCAATAGGGTCGTCCCCTTCATATAATCCAATGCCACCTTCATAATTTGGCACCAAATCAAAATGATTCATGACAGCATTGAACTCATCTTCATTTTGAAAAATCAGTTCAATAGCAGTGACATCACCATAATAATTTTCTTCATAATAATCTAAAAGATTGGTCTCAAGCTCTGTTTCATCTTCTTGGAAATCAACGAGTAAACGTTCTTGAGTTGCGAGTTCCTTAGCTAGATTTAAACGGATATATCGATCGATTTCTTCTGGTTTATCAGGATCAAATCCGGCATAAGCTATAGTATAATAGAATTGTTCCTCTATCTCTTCCATTTGCGCTTCGTCCGCTTGGATTTCAGCTATCTTAATTGGATCAGTAGTTCCATACTTAATCCGGTTTAACTCTTCATCTACGTCACTGTCATCGACATTATTAATGTGATCTTCTAATAATTGTTCATCGATATAATTAAGTAAATGGTTAATACCTTCTAATGCTTTTGTACGTTCATAAACATCGCCACGAGTAATCGAGATATTCCCCAAAGATAAAAACGACTCATCGGCGTTATCAACCATAGGATCATCATCATCTTGAGTTAAGTAATTGCATCCGAGTGCTAATACTATCGTTAAGACCAGTAGTGACACGACGATTATAATTTTTCTTATCATTGCTTTTTCCATAAAGTTCACTCCTTTTAATATACGCAATATATATATTATCATTTTTTATCTGTTAAAACAATAACAAACATAATGAAATATGTGACATGCAAAAACGTTTTTGTACATTACATTATTAGCAACATCATTGCACTATTATTAAAATCATGTATAATAATTTTGTAACGGAGTGATACAATGCAGATAGTCATACTAGCAAGCGGGTCCAAAGGAAACGCGACCTATATAAAAACAAACCACACTACCTTATTAATTGATGCCGGTATTTCATATAGACAAATACGCCTAAGATTATTAGAACGCGGTCTATCCTTAGACACCCTTGATGCGGTACTCATCACCCATGAACATTCAGATCATGTCAAAGGGTTACAAACATTAATCAAATATACAGGCGCAAACGTGTTCACAAAAGAAGATACGTTTAATCATTTATATGCACGCCCTTCTATGGAACTACCCTACA
Source organism: uncultured Candidatus Izemoplasmatales bacterium (assembly GCA_964643385.1). Lineage (GTDB taxonomy): Bacteria > Bacillota_I > Bacilli_A > Izemoplasmatales > Izemoplasmataceae > SLQR01. The sequence continues at coordinate 16,732 of CAZXSS010000001.1, read as the reverse complement.
CATGTTTTCACCGCGTAGAAAGTCTAGAATCATTTACCCTAAACGATTTAAAGATTACCCCTATTGATGTTTCACATGACGCGGTAAGTGCGGTAGGCTATATCATCGAAACAGAAGGAAAAAAGCTCGTCTACATGACTGATGTTGGCTATTTACCAGAAACGGATTATGCGTTAATCAAAAATGCAGATATGTATATATTTGAAGCCAATTATGACGTCTCTTTACTATTTTCATCAGAACGGCCTTACTATCTAAAAAAACGGATAGATTCAATTAAGGGACATCTATCAAACGCTGATTCAGCATATCACCTTACCAAACTCATTGGCAATAAAACAAAGACCATCGTTTTAGCTCACCCATCAGCTGAATGCAATACAAAAACCCACGTCATCGATACATTTACTGATATTTTTACAAGTTATAATTTAGCAATGGATGCTTATGATATCATCGTTGCTGAACAACATATTCCGACAAAATTAATTCAACTTTAAGGAGTGATTATCATGGAACATGAAGCAATTATTAAAGCTGTATGCAGCACATTTTTTGGGGTAGATGAATCCGATGTAGCCCTTGATAAACGCCTAATGGGTGGCATGTCAAACTATACCTATGTCATTACCGTAGAAGACAAAAAATACACCTTTAGAATTCCTGGGAAAAATGCAGAACAATTTGTCGACCGGGTTAAAGAGCACTATCATCTAGAGCTGATAGAACCATTAAATTTAAGCAACGATACCCTGTTTTTAGACGTTGAGAATGGGTATAAAATTGCCACCTATATTGAAGGCACACCAATGCATGAAAAAGATCCAACTAACTATCTAGAAGATGCCGCAAAAACCTTGAAAAAAATTCACCATAGCGACTTAACCAGCAAATTTGATTACGACCCATTTACCCGCTTAACCAAATATGAAACCCTTGTAAAAGCGTATGAACATCAACATGACACACGGTATTTTACTTACAAAAACGCGTTATTAAGTAATCAACCACTACTTGATTCACAAGAGAAAGTATTATGTCACGGAGACGCACAAATCAGTAACTTCGTTATTACCAAAGATAGTCTAAAATTAGTGGATTGGGAATTTACTGGAAACAATGACCCACTCTATGATATTGCCTGTTTTGGGAATAATGACTTTGACCACGCAATCAAACTTTTACCTGTTTATTTAGACAAAACACCCACAGATGATGAATGGAATAGACTCTATTTATGGCGCACATTCCAATGCTTACAATGGCACAATGTTGCCCTATATAAAGACTTCATTGGACTAAGCGAAGATTTACAAGTCGATTTCGCAAAAGTGGCCGCTATGTATTTAGATAAAGCCGAGGCATTACTTGCTAAATTGAAATAATCCCCCTTGAATTCTAAACTGAAAGAAAACACTAAATGTAAGTGTTTTCTTTTTTTATAATTCCGGATTTCAGGTTGTGAAAAGCAAGGACTTGTAGTATAATTTTGTTGTATGACAACATATAAGAAAATATTATTGGAGGTTTTGCAATGGCGACAAAAAAAGTATTCCAGTCAATGGATGGAAATCAAGCCGCAGCACACGCATCTTATGCGTTTACTGAGGTTGCCGGAATTTATCCAATCACTCCATCTTCACCGATGGCTGAGCTTACTGACTTATGGGCTTCACAAGGAAAGAAAAATCTTTTCGGAATGCCTGTTAAAGTTATTGAAATGCAATCTGAAGCAGGAGCGGCAGGAACGGTTCATGGTTCACTACAAGCTGGCGCGCTGACGACCACGTATACAGCATCTCAAGGGTTACTCTTAAAAATGCCTAACATGTATAAAATGGCAGGGGAATTACTCCCTGGCGTTATTCATGTTGCAGCACGTAGTATAGCAGTACAAGCACTATCTATTTTTGGAGACCATCAAGATGTTATGGCAACACGTCAAACAGGATTTGCGATGCTTGCATCGGGATCAGTTCAACAAACAATGGACCTTGCAGGGATAGCACACTTAGCGGCTATTAAATCAAGTGTCCCATTCTTACATTTCTTTGATGGTTTCAGAACATCACATGAGGTTAATAAAATTGAAGTGATGGATTATAGCGTCTTTGATCGCTTAATAGACCGCGACGCGGTTAGAGCATTTAGAGAACGCGCACTTAACTCATCACATCCTGTGACTCGCGGGTCTGCACAAAACGATGACGTTTACATGCAAGCACGCGAATTACAAGAAAAATTTTATACCAATGTGCCTGATATTGTTAATGAGTACATGGCAGAAATCAGTAAAGAAACTGGACGCGATTATGCGCCGTTTGTTTACTATGGTGCCAAAGACGCTGAAGATGTTATCATCGCAATGGGATCAGTCACTGAAACCATTCGTGAAACGGTTGATTTCTTAAACAAAAACGGTCGTAAAGTAGGACTTTTATCAGTTCATTTATTCCGTCCGTTTAGCACAAAATACTTCTTAGATGCAATACCTGATACAGTAAAACGCATCGCTGTCTTAGACCGCACTAAAGAAAATGGATCAATTGGTGAACCATTATTCCTAGACATTAAAAGCGTATTTTACGGCAAAGAAAACGCCCCAGTTATCGTTGGCGGACGTTATGGTCTTTCAAGTAAAGACACAACCCCAGCACAAATTGTTGCAGTTTATGACAACTTAGCTGGCGAACTCAAAACAAACTTCACCATTGGTATTGAAGATGACGTTAATAACTCATCACTTAAACCTGCAAAAGGCATTGATACCATTGACCCATCAACCACAGAATTATTATTCTTTGGATTTGGTAGTGATGGTACCGTAGGCGCAAGTAAAAATACGATTAAAATTATCGGGGAAAACACAGACCTTTATGCACAAGCCTATTCAAGCTATGACTCGAAAAAATCAGGTGGGGTTACCCGCATGCATTTACGTTTCAGTGATAACCCAATCCGTAGTACCTACTTAGTTAGCCAACCACACTTCGTCTCATGTTCAAAAGAATCATACTTACATGGATATGACATGTTAAAGGGATTACGTAAAGGCGGAACATTCTTACTTAATACCATTAAAACACCAAAAGATATCCAAAAAGCACTACCAAATAAAGTAAAACGTCAACTGGCAGAAAAAGATGCGAAATTATTCATCATTAATGCCGTTAAACTCGCAGAAGAAGTTGGTCTTGGTGGTAAAATCAATACCATCATGCAATCAGCATTCTTTGCCTTAAACGAACAAATCATGCCTTATGATGAAGCGCAGCAATTAATGAAAGACTACGCGAAAAAAGCTTACGGACGTAAAGGACAAGACATCGTTGAGAAAAACTGGGCAGCTGTTGAAAAAGGAAAAGAAGGGCTTGTCGAAGTAAGTATCGACCCAGCTTGGAAAGACCTTGAAGATGATAAAGAACCTGAACGTAAAGATATTCCAGATTACGTAAAAAATATTGCTGAACCAGTAAACAAAATTGAAGGATATGACTTACCAGTATCAGCGTTTGAAGACTACTTTGACGGAACCATGTTACAAGGGTCTACTGCTTATGAAAAACGCGGTATTGCCAACTACGTTCCTGAGTGGATTGATGACAACTGTATCCAATGTAACCAATGTGCATTCGCATGTCCACATGGTGTAATTCGTCCGTTCTTACTCACAGAAGAAGAAATGGAAAACGCACCTGAAGGTCTTAAAACATTAGATGCTAAAGGTAAAGGATTAGAAGATCTTAAGTATAAAATTCAAATCTCAACCTTAGACTGTACAGGATGCGGTGTTTGTGTTCAAGTATGTCCTGCTAAACCAGACAAAGCATTAAAAATGAGTCCTATTGGTGATGAAATTGAAAAAGGTGAAGCGAAAAACGCAGAATACTTATTCAATGAAGTCTCATATAAAGACAATTTAGTTCAAAAAACCAATGCGAAAAATTCACAATTTGCCAAACCACTCTTTGAATTCAGTGGTGCATGTGCAGGGTGCGGTGAAACACCATATGTTAAACTTGTTACCCAATTATTTGGTGATCGTATGATGATTGCAAACGCAACAGGATGTTCATCAATTTATGGTGGATCATTCCCAGCAACCCCATACACAACCTTAGACAATGGACGCGGTCCAGCATGGGCAAACAGTTTATTTGAAGATAATGCAGAGTTCGGATTCGGAATGCGTCATGCACAAGAGGCTATCCGTGACCGTCTTCAAACATTATTCGCAGAAAATAAAGACGATATGCCTAAGGAAATGACATCCCTCTTAACTGAGTGGGTTGAAAACCGTAAAGATGGCGAAAGAACACTTGAGATCGCCAACAAACTACACCCATTAATCCAAAATATGAACGGTGAACTAGGAAAAGAATTTAGAAGCCTAGAACAATACCTCGTTAAACAATCAAACTGGATTATCGGTGGCGACGGATGGGCATATGATATTGGCTTTGGTGGTGTTGACCATGTTATCGCCAATAATGATGACATCAATATCTTAGTACTAGATACCCAAGTTTATTCGAACACTGGTGGACAATCAAGTAAAGCAGCACCAAAAGGATCAATCGCTGCCTTTACTGCATCTGGTAAACCTGGTAAGAAAAAAGACTTAGCGGCAATGGCAATGACGTATGGTCATGTCTATGTTGCTCAAGTATCAATCGGGGCAAGCCAACAACAAGTACTTCGCGCTATGCGTGAAGCAGAAGCACATGAAGGACCATCAATTGTCCTTGCATATAGCCCATGTATTGCCCACAAAATTAAAGGTGGACTTACCCACTCAAACGACCAAATGAAACTTGCAACCGAAAGTGGATACTGGCCAACCTTCCGCTATAATCCAGCATTAACTGATGAAGGAAAAAACCCATTTAAATTAGATTCTAAAGAACCAAAATGGGATAAATATAAAGAATTCCTTATGAATGAAGCTCGCTATTCACAGCTTGCTGACATCAACCCAGATAAAGCAGAACAACTCTTTAAAGAGAACTTAGAACACGCTAAAAGCCGTTATAGAATGTATAAACGCTATGAAGCGATGGACTATTCAGAAGAAAAAGCAGAATAAACTTACAAAGGCATGCCGCAAGGTATGCCTTTCTTTTTTATGAAAGAAGTTTCATAAATACCCCAAAAGGGCTTGATTTTTAGCATGTAAGCGTTTATAATATATTGTTAAATAACGAAGGTGATATTTATGGGACAAGAAATTGATTTATTATACATTTTACAAAGTTTAGGACTTACAATATTATTCGTCGGCCTCATCGGATACGAACGCCAAAGACGAAACAAAATCGCTGGGTTAACCACCCACATTTTAGTTGCGCTTGGGGCAGCTGGACTGACGATTGTGCAAGAATACATGATTTATGATGCCATCCAATTTATTCAAACCTTACCAGAAGACTTCAAAGGTGAAGTCGTTATACAACGGCAACGGATTGTTGCGCAAATTGTTTCAGGTATCGGGTTTTTAGGAACAGGTGCCATCATTAAAACCAATGGATATATCAGTGGATTAACGACTGCATCAACCCTATGGATTGGCGCTATTATCGGCATTATCTTTGGGTACGGATATTACTGGTTGGGGATTACCTTATCACTACTTGTCTTATTTGTCTTAACCATCATTAAAAACGTCTTTCGCGGGATGGTTGAAGATATCCATCATTAAGCAATTAAAGATGCTACCTATTAGCATCTTTTTTTATGAAAAAATATATCATATCGTTAGCAAAACACGCGTCTATCATATACAATAAATATGGACTTAAGGAGGTAATATTATGGCAATATTAAAAATTCAAAACTTACACGCCCGTGTTGAAGGAAAAGAAATTCTAAAGGGTGTTGATTTAACCATAAAGGGTGGCGAAACCCATGCCATCATGGGACCAAATGGAACAGGTAAAAGTACCTTAGCAAGTGTCATCATGGGACATCCGCGTTACGAGGTAACTGAAGGAACGATTACATTAGATGGTGAAGACGTTTTAGCTATGAGTGTTGATGAACGTGCCCGTCTAGGATTATTCTTAGCGATGCAATCCCCTGCAGAAGTACCTGGTGTCACCAACAGTGACTTTATCAAAAGTGCCATGAACGCCCGCTTAGCTGATGATGATAAGTTGTCGTTATTTAAGTTTATCCGTGCGTATGATAAAGCCGTTAAAGAACTCAAGATGAGTGAAGATTTACCCCATAGATATTTAAACGAAGGCTTCAGTGGTGGTGAGAAAAAGCGTAACGAAATCTTACAAATGAAAATGCTGAAACCAAGCATTGCCATTTTAGATGAAATCGATTCAGGGTTAGATGTTGATGCGTTAAAAATCGTTGGTGACAACGTGACAAGCATGCAATCTGATGACCTTGGCTTACTGCTTATTACCCATTATCAACGTCTATTAGACTACATTAACGCTGATTATGTCCATGTAATGATGCAAGGACGGATTGTCAAATCAGGAAGTACAGAGCTTATGAAACGTATTGATCAAGATGGCTATGATTGGATTAAAGAAGAACTAGGAATTGATGACGAACGCGTCATTAAAGATGATGAAGAATCATCACGCGTTATGTTAGGCACCTGTGCCACGAAAGAAGCCTTAGAATAATAATGGCTCTTCCAAACGCGTTAAAGCCAATCATTGACCACCTAGACAATGTCTTAGTAATAGAAGATGGAACGATTACCCATAGCACGCTTAATGCGCCATTTGATACACTAGATATTACAACAGATAAAACCGCTGATATCTTTTCAAAAACAACCATCGATAGCGACAAAAAAGACCTGTTTTCTACGGATAAAGTAAACAGCTTTTTTGCATTATCTATAGGAAAAAAAGTAACGTTTGAAATCCCCTTATACGTATTCATTATTGCGCGTGATAAAGATTTAGTTCACCGTACAGAAATCGATATTGATCGCTTATCATCGTTTCCGCTCATTGAATATGTTTATGCAGATAACAAACGCAGCGTAACGTTAATGAGTCAATCACGTGTACAAGAACAAGCAACACTCTCATATACCTCAATCTCTAACATGACCAAAGATAGCGTTAAAGCAGCCATCAGAAATGCAGACGTTAAACGGTATGGAACAATGAACTATACCCACGCTGCCTTTGCAAGCGGTGTCATGCACCAAGAAAACAATGTCTATCTAACCGAAGATTATGCCCGTGCAACATCAAAAACGGTTGCCTTAACCACCAAACACCAAGAGGCCTTAATCAAAACGCTGATTGAACACCGTGCCCCATTTACAGAAGGCTTCATTGAGCATTATGGCGTTGCCAATGATGCGAGTACGTTACTCTTTGATGGTACCGGTAAAATTCATAAAGGGATGCGAAGAAGTAACGCAAGACAAAGCAACAAAGGTATTGTTATCGGTGACAACGCTAGACTAGATGCCAACCCGTTTTTACTGATTGATGAATATGATGTAGAAGCATCACACGGCGCAGCCATTGGTAAAATTGATGAAGATCAACTCTATTATTTAATGAGCCGCGGATTAGATCAAAAAGCCGCAGAACGCTTAATTATTCAAGGCTATTTAGCCCCACTTAATACAATGATTCATAATGAACACTTAAAAACGCACATAGAAACATTACTAAACGATAGAATACAGTAGGTGAAACTATGGACGCAAGTACCCTTAAAAAAGACTTTCCAATATTACAAAAACAATCACTTATTTATTTAGATACTGCCGCAAGCAGTTTGACACCACAACCCGTGATTGATGCGATGAACGAATACTATACAGAATACCCAGTTAACGTGCACCGAGGCGTTTATAAAATGAGCTACAAAGCAACAGAACACTACACTAGCGCACGCCAAACCATCGCAGATTATATCAACGCATCATTTAATGAAGTCGTCTTTACTAGAGGCGCATCAAGTGCACTTAACCTTGTTGCACTGCGTTATGGGATTGAGCATGTATCTAAAGGTGATGAAATTATAGTGAGTGAGCTAGAACATCACTCACATGTTTTACCGTGGCAACAAGTTGCCAAGAAAGTCGGCGCAAAACTTATCTATATTCCGCTAACAGAAGAAGGCAGAATAACCATAGAGAATGTTAAAAAGGTACTAACAGATAAAACCAAAGTTGTTGCCATAACCTATATATCCAATGTCATGGGTTACATTACACCGCTTAAAGAAATTATCGCACTAGCCCATGAAAAAAATGCGATTGTCAGTGTTGATGCAGCCCAAGCTGCACCGCATATGGCAATCGATGTTCAAACTTTAGATTGTGATTTTTTAGCATTCTCAGCCCATAAAATGTTTGGGCCAACAGGAATCGGTATTTTATACGGAAAAGAACACTTATTAAATGCCATGGAACCGCTAGAATACGGCGGGGACATGAATGATAATGTCGATGCTTATGATGGGACATGGAAAGACAGCCCGTATAAGTTTGAGACGGGAACACCGCCAATCGCAGAAGCCATTGGATTTGCCAGTGCAATTAAATATATCGAGTCGATAGGCATTAATAACATTATTGAACACGAACGCACGTTAAAAGAAAAAGCCGTGAACGCATTGTTAAACATTGACGGCGTTACTGTCTACAATAAAACCTCAGAAACTGGCATTATTACCTTTAATTTTGACGGGGTTCATCCGCATGATGCTGTCAGTTATTTTGATGAAAACAACATCGCCATGCGCGCTGGACATCATTGTGCGCAACTAGTCATTAAATGGCTTGGTGTTGCCGCTACTTTACGTGCAACATTTTATGTATACAACACCGAAGACGATGTTGATGTCTTTATTGAAAATGTAAAAAACGCACGACAATTCTTTAGCGATGTAGGCTTTTAGGAGGTCATACGATGCAACTAGAAACCTTATATAGACAAATCATTATGGATCACTATAAACACCCAAGAAATAAAGGGTTAAAAGCCGATCCAAATTATCATACACACCATATTAAAAATCCGAGTTGTGGTGATGATATCACTGTTCAATCCTATGTTGAAGATGGCATTGTAAAAGATATTAGACATGATGGGTCAGGCTGTAGCATTTGCTGCGCCAGTGCCAGTGTATTATCGGATTTACTTAAGGGTAAAAAAGTCAGCGACGCTGAATATTTAGCCAATAATTATTTAAAAATGATTATTAACAAACCATTTGATGAAGACGCAGAATTAGAAGATGCGCTAGCATTCCAAGGCGTCACAAAATTTCCTGCGCGCGTTAAATGTGCATCCATTGCATGGAAAGCGTTTGAAGAAACGCTAAAGAAAGCGAGTGATAACGATGAGTGATACAACCAAAAAAGAAATCGAACGCATTATCGGCGATTATAAATACGGATTTAAGACAGAAACTAAATCCGTTATAGATACAGGTAAAGGCCTTACAGAGGATATTGTTAAAGAAATATCAGAAATAAAAAAAGAACCCAAATGGATGGAAGAATTCCGTTTGAAATCATATAAAAAATTCATATCTTTACCCAATCAAAACTGGGGACCAAGCTTAGAAGCTGTGAATTTTGAAGACATCACTTACTATATAAAACCATCAGAACGCAGTGAAGCATCATGGGAAGATGTTCCAGAAGAAATTAAGAACACCTTTGACAAACTTGGTATACCAGAAGCAGAACAAAAATTCTTGGCCGGTGTAGGCGCGCAATTTGAAAGTGAAGTTGTCTACCATTCAACCATTAAAGAACTAGAAGATCAAGGGGTTATATTCACCGATACCGATACCGCATTAAGGGAATATCCTGAACTCTTTAAAGAATACTTTAGCAAAGTCGTTCCTTATGATGATAATAAATATGCCGCTTTAAACAGTGCTGTTTGGAGTGGTGGCTCGTTCATTTATGTACCAAAAGGTGTCAAAGTTGATAAACCATTACAATCTTACTTTAGAATCAACTCAGAACAAATGGGACAGTTTGAACGGACATTAATTATTGTTGATGAAGGCGCAAGCTTGCACTATGTAGAAGGATGTACCGCACCTATTTATACTACGCATAGTTTACATGCTGCCACCGTTGAGATTTTCGTTAAAAAAGGTGGTCATTGCCGTTATTCAACCATTCAAAACTGGGCGAACAATATCGTTAACTTAGTTACCAAACGCGCTATAGTTGAAGAAGATGCGCATATGGAATGGATTGATGGAAACATCGGCAGTGGAATCAATATGAAATACCCAGCTTGCATTTTAAAAGGCGACCGCGCCAAAGGAACCACCGTTTCAATTGCGTTTGCGGGAAAAGGAATGCACCAAGATACGGGTGCTAAAATGATTCATATTGGTAAAAACACGACAAGCTCAATTGTGTCTAAATCAATGAGTGCCAAAGGTGGTCGTGTGAATTACCGCGGTATTGTTAGACATACTAAAGGCGCAATCGGCGCTAAAAGTAATGTTGAATGTGATACCATCATCTTAGATAATGAATCTACATCAGATACCCTACCCTATAATATTGTAACGAACAATAATGCAACGGTTCAACATGAAGCAAGTGTCTCAAAAGTCAGTGAAGAACAATTATTCTACTTAATGAGTCGTGGATTATCAGAACAAGAAGCCACAGAAATGATTATCATGGGCTTCATAGAACCATTTGCAAAAGAACTACCAATGGAATATGCAGTTGAGTTGAATCAACTGATCAAACTAGAGATGGAAGGTTCAATAGGATAACACATAAACACCCAACATTGTTGGGTGTTTTCAATCTCTATGGTTTATCTTTTTTAAAGATTCATGTATAATAAGAATGATAAGAAAAGAAAGGTTGATAATACATGCAAAAATCCATTAATACCATGCGTTTCTTAGGACTAGACATGATTAACAAGGCCAATAGTGGTCATCCAGGTATCGTCTTAGGCGCAGCACCAATGCTTTATACACTGTATACTAAACATTTACACGTCACACCAAACGCTCCAGAATGGTTTAACCGAGACCGATTCGTTTTATCTGCAGGTCACGGGTCAGCCCTTATCTATTCAACATTGCATCTTGCAGGCTATGATTTACCTATGGAAGAACTAAAGAATTTCAGACAATTAGAATCACGAACCCCCGGGCATCCTGAATACCGTCATACAGAAGGGTTAGATGCAACCACAGGTCCACTTGGACAAGGCTTTACCAATGCTATTGGTATGGCAATTGCTGAACGCTATTTACGCGCAACATTCAATAAAAAAGATCTAAATGTTATCGATCATTATACCTACGTAATCTGTGGAGATGGCGATTTACAAGAAGGCATCACGCAAGAAGGTATGAGTTTGGCAGGGCACCTTGGATTAGAACGATTAATCGTTTTATTTGATTCGAACGATGTTCAACTAGATGGACCAACCGATGAATCGATTAGTGATAATTTTGAAATGAAAGTTAAAAGTATGAACTGGGATTATCAACGCGTTGATGATGCTAACGATTTAGATCAAATTAACGCGGCAATCGAAAAAGCCAAAACAACCGACAAACCGAGTTTCATTGAAATAAAAAGTATTATTGGCTATGGATCAAGCAAACAAGGAACCAGTGCGACCCACGGGGCACCGCTTGGTGAAGAAGAAACCGATAAAATGCGCGAACAATTTGACTATCATCATAAACCATTTGAGGTCGATGACGCGGTTTATAAAGATTTCTTTGAAAACGTTGTTGCAAGAAACGATAAAGCCCATGTAGAATGGGTTGAAAAAATGGATGAATATCAAGCCCTTTATCCAAAAGCATTTGAACAACTAGAAAATATTATCAACCGCCATGTTGATATTGATTTTAATAAAGTTATTGATTTTGAACCAATGGGAACCAAAGAAGCTACCCGGGCTTCAATTGGTAATATTTTACCAAAACTTAGTGAACATTTAGTTGAAATGATTGGTGGATCTGCCGACTTAAGCGGTTCAACCAAAGTCAAAGGCATTAACGGAAACCACAGCAAAGCGAACCCAACAGGGAGAAACATTAACTTCGGTGTCCGAGAACATGCAATGGCAGCCATTGTTAATGGGTTACACTTACACCATTTAAAAGGGTATAGCGGTGGGTTCTTAATCTTCTCAGATTATATGAAACCATCCATTAGATTATCTGCGCTGATGCAAATGCCATCAATATTTATTTTTACCCACGATAGTGTTGCCGTTGGAGAAGATGGACCAACCCATCAACCGATTGAACAACTCAGCATGTTTAGAACCACACCACATCTTGTGACCATACGTCCTGCACATGCCAACGAAGTACGACATGCAATGCGTTACGCGCTTGAATCAAAACGCACACCAGTTGTTATGGCCTTAACCCGTCAAGCAACAACCGTAACCACAGAGGTTTCTTATAAAAACTTTAAAAAAGGTGCCTACATTGCCAGTGACATGAAAGATTTTGAAGGCATCTTAATTGCAACCGGTAGTGAACTTGAACTTGCACTTGAGGTGCAAAAAAACTTAAAAGAAACCAAAAATATAGCTGTTCGCGTTGTTTCAATGCCATCGATGGAACTCTTTAACAAACAACCGAAAAAAATCAAAGAAGCGATTCTTCCCTCATCATGTACAAAACGCTTAGCCATCGAATTAGGTGCAACTGGTCTTTGGTATCGCTATGCAAGCAATGTATACGGTATTGACTCTTTTGGTATGAGTGCACCGGGTGAAGATGTTCAAACGTACTTTGGATTCACAACCAAAGCTGTAACCAAAGCATATCTTTCAATCAAATAAAAATTTTGCCCCTAATTTGGGGCATTTTTTTTGCAATTATTTCAACATGAAACCTTATACATTTACCACATTATCAGATACAATAATACATGGAGGTGAAGTCGCTATGTACTATATTAAAAAATCTAACAGCGGTCTTTTAGTTAAAACACCATATGAAGCAAAAACCATTAAGAAAGGAATGAAACAGTTTCTTAACGAACTCATGATTGAAGAACACACAACTTTTGAGGGAAGAAGACAAGCGCTAAAAAAGAAATACAACTTAAAAAGCAATATTCCAATTTATGTTCATAATGGGTGTTGTTTTTACACAACCAAGACATTTAGAGATGTTGATAATATATGCATAAATTATCATAATGTATTAACCATTAAAGAAGCCCCGAACAACCATAGTGATGTCGTATTTAAAGATTTACATGTTTTAAGGGTCAACACGGCTTACAATAAAATGTTAAGAAAACACAACCGAACAGGTGAATTTTTAGCCTTAATAGAATAGACCGATCATCGGTCTTTTTTAATGAAAATAAAAAGAAAGTGTTTTCAATAGCTTGTAATATTAGATTTTAGGTGGACTATCTTGTATAATGTAAGGAGAGGGAACAAACTATAAAGGAGATTTGATTATGCGAACAAAAACGATTAAAGATCTAAATGTTAAAAACAAAACAGTCTTAGTACGTGTTGATTTTAACGTGCCAATGAAAGACGGAGAAATCACTGATGATAACCGAATAAAACAAGCCTTACCTACCTTGCGCTACTTATTAGAAAACGATGCTAAAGTTGTGTGCTTTTCACACCTTGGACGAATTAAAGAAGAAAGTGACAAAGAAGGTAAAAGCTTAGCGCCCATTGCAGAGGCATTAAGCAATGACTTAGGTCAAGATGTCACCTTTATCAATCAAACCCGCGGGAAAGAACTTGAAGACGCAATCAATAACTTAGATGCAGGAAACATTTTAATGTTTGAAAACACCCGCTTTGAAGATATTGATGGTAAAAAAGAATCTAAAAATGATCCAGAACTTGGAAAATACTGGGCATCACTTGGCGATGTATTCGTGAATGATGCATTTGGAACCGCACACCGCGAACATGCTTCAAATGTTGGTATTGCAACCTATATAGATGAAAGTGCAGCTGGTTTCTTATTAGAAAAAGAAATTGAGTTTATCGGAAACGCTGTAAATAATCCTAAACGTCCATTTATTGCAATTTTAGGTGGCGTAAAAGTTAGCGATAAAATCGGCGTTATTAAAAACCTCATCGAAAAAGCTGATATGATCTTAATCGGTGGTGGGATGAGTTATACATTCTTAAAATCACAAGGCATTCCAATTGGTGATAGTGTGGTTGAAAATGATAAACTAGACCTTGCATCATCACTACTAAAAGAAGCTAACGGGAAAATCGTTTTACCAGTAGACTTTAGAATTGCCAATGACTTTAGTAACGATGCCTTTGTCCGTATCGATGATTTTGACCAAATCAAAGACGGTGAAGAAGGATTAGATATTGGACCAAAAACATTAGAAAAATATCAAAAACTACTCAAAAATGCAAAAACGGTTGTTTGGAATGGACCAGTCGGTGTATTTGAAATGCCAAACTTTGCTAAAGGAACCATTGGTATTTGTGAAACATTAGCTAACTTAGATGAAGCAACAACCATCATTGGTGGTGGTGATTCAGCCAGTGCCGCAATCAACTTTGGATTCGCTGATAGTTTTAGCCATATTTCAACCGGTGGCGGTGCGAGTTTAGAATATTTAGAAGGTAAAGAGTTACCAGGACTTAGTTGCTTAGACGAGGTTGAATAATGGACCAAGACTTAGGGGAAAAGCTCAAAGCTTTACGCCTCGAAAACGGCCTAACTCAAGAAGAACTGGCCAATCGTTCAGAACTAACTAAAGGTTTTATTTCACAAATAGAACGTTCACTCACAAGCCCTTCAATCGCTACACTTAAAGACATCTTAGAAGTACTTGGAAGCACCTTAGGAGATTTCTTTAATGAACACGAAGAAACCGTGCATGTATTTAGAAAAGATGATTTTTATGAAAAGTATGATGATGCGTTAGAGCACAAAGTCACGTGGATTATTCCAAACGCACAAAAATTTGATATGGAACCAATTATCATAGATATAAAACCCGGTGGCACATCTCTTACTGACAACCCACATAACGGAGAAGAATTTGGGTATGTCTTAGAAGGCGAAGTGGTTTTAAAAGTAGGCAAAAGCTCGCGTACAGTGCATGAAAATGAAAGCTTCTACTATAAGACCAACAAACCCCATGTTTTAGAAAACCATAGCGATAAACCAGTAAAAATATTATGGGTAAGCACACCACCGATGTTTTAGAAGGGAGATTTTGCGATGAAAAAAGAAATAATGATCAATACAACTCAAGGCTTACACGCTAAGCTAGCCGCTAAAATTGTTCAACTTGCCAATCGCTATCAAGGCAATGTGAGACTTATTTATGAGGATCAAGTTGTCGATGCGAAATCAATTTTAAGCTTGATAAGTCTTGCGATTCCTAGTGGTGAGTATGTAACCCTAGTCGTCGAAGGTGATGACGCTGAAGATATGATCAAAGATATAGAGAAAATTTTAGGATAGGTGAATAAAATGAGAAAACCCATTATTGCAGGGAACTGGAAAATGCATAAAACGCGTGATGAAGCATTACAATTTATTTACGCTGTAAATATGGATGTGCCCAGTCAAGACCAAGTCGAAACGGTTATTTGCGCACAAGCACCTGTTTTACGTGATTTAGTTAAACGTCAAGGTGAAAACCTACGTATTGGTGCACAAAACATCCACGAAGATGATGAAGGTGCATACACTGGTGAAATCAGTGCGAAATTACTCGGAAACATCGGTGTTGATTATGTTGTTATTGGTCATAGCGAACGCCGTCAATATTTTAATGAAACAGATGAAAAAGTGAATCTAAAATGCCACCAAGCCCTAAGACATGATTTAACACCAATCGTGTGTGTTGGTGAATCATTAGAGATTAAAGAAGCCGGTAATACAGAAAGTCATGTTACATCACAAGTTGAAAAAGCACTAAAAGGATTAGGCAAAGAACAAGTGGCCTCAATTGTCATTGCTTACGAACCAATTTGGGCAATCGGTACTGGTAAAACCGCCACAAGCGAAGATGCCAACCAAACCATACAAGTCATTCGTAATTTAATCAGTGACTTATATGACCAACAAACTGCTGACGCCTTACGGATCTTATACGGCGGAAGTGTGAAGCCAGAAAACATCGAATCACTCATGGCTGAACCACACATCGACGGCGCACTTGTCGGTGGCGCATCGCTGAACCCGAAATCATTTTTAGCGCTTTGTGAAGCCGCAAAAAAATAACTATAATCCAACAAAATGCATCCTATGTGATGCATTTTTTTATGGAAAAATGCAATTAAAAAAGACATCCGCTAGGATGTCTTTAGTGTGTTTTATCTGTTATAGAACTCAACGATAAGATTTTCTTTAATGTCTGTTAAAATTTCTCTACGTTCTGGCAAACGCATAAATTTAAACTTAAAGTTATTCTCATCAAATTCGATAAATCCTAAACGTTCAACCACATTTTCTAAATTATCTTTAACAAAATCTAATTTACGAGATTTGTCTTTAAGTTCAATAATTTGTCCGGGGTTAACGCGGTACGATGGAATATCAACTTTTTTTCCATCAACTAAGAAATGACCATGTGCGACAAGTTGACGTGCTTGACGTCTAGTGCGCGCAAGTCCTGAACGGTACACAAGGTTGTCTAATCTTGATTCTAATAAGAATAAGAAGTTCTCCCCTTGACGTCCAGTCATTTTTTTCGCTGATTCAAAGATTTTTCTAAATTGACGTTCGTTCACACCATAGGTGAAACGCA